>NZ_CP071132.1:0-300000 GCF_017220215.1 Caballeronia sp. M1242
AACAGCAAGCCCACGACGATTCCCCATGCCACGAGTTCACCCAGAAACTGCGCCTCGTCTTTCGCCGACTGGCGGCGCAGATCCACGAAAGCCGGAACGAGCACGATCGCGAACACCGCCGCGCATGCGGCCGGCAGCCACGAAACGAGCGTCAGCGTGATCTGGTACGCATCCACGACGTGACTGATGCCATAGCGATACGCGATGACCATTTCCTTGGCCGCGCCCGCGCATCGCCCGAGCAGGACGAAGACGGCGACGCGCGCCATCCCGCGCGCGGCGCGCAGGTGATCCGGGTGAAGCTGTAAAAGCCGTTCTCTCAGTGCCGCAAATTGTGAGATCAACGCAAGGGCCTCATGGTCCGCCACCTGCGGCCGAAAGCGCCTGTGCGCTGATTGGCTCGCGGTCAGCTTGTTCTGAAAGGAAGCGGACATACCACGGCATGGCCCTCTCGATGCCATCCGCGAAGGCCACCTTGCGTCCGTAACCGAGCAGACGCTCGGCCTTGGAAACGTCGGCTTGCGAATGGCGCACGTCGCCCGCGCGAAACGGGCCGTACTGCGGGTCCCGGCGGCTCGTGATGCCATGTCGGGCGAGCGCCCGCTTGAGTTCTTCGTATAACTGCTTGAGCGTCGTGCGGTCCCCGACCGCCACGTTGTACACCTGCCCCTTCGCCTCGCGCGCGGCCATCGCGGCGAGGATATTCACTTGGACGACGTTATCGACATAGCAGAAGTCGCGGCTCGTTTCGCCGTCGCCGTTGATGGTGATGACTTCGTCTTCGATGAGCGCGGCGGTCCACTTCGGAATCACCGCCGCATACGCGCCGTCCGGGTCCTGGCGCTTGCCGAAGACGTTGAAATAGCGCAGCCCTGTCGCGTGAAAGTCGTAGGTCCGAGCGAACACCGACGCGTACAGTTCGTTCGCGTACTTGGTCACGGCATACGGCGAGAGCGGCTGGCCGATGCGATCCTCGACCTTCGGCAAGCCCGGATGGTCGCCATAGGTCGAGCTCGACGCGGCGTAGGTGAAGCTCTCGACGCCGGCTTCGCGCGCCGCGCACAGCATGTTGAGAAAGCCGCTCAGGTTGACGTCGTGCGTCGCTATTGGATCGCGCACCGAACGCGGCACGGAACCGAGCGCCGCTTCGTGCAGCACGTGGTCCACGCCTTCGAGCGCCGCCTTGCAATCGGCGATATTGCGGATATCGCCTTCGATGAAGCGAAACCGCTGCCACTGCCGCTCATCGACGACACTGCGCACTTCGTCCAGATTGCGCCGGTGTCCGGTCGCGAAGTTGTCGAGGCCGACCACGCGTTGATCGAGCGCCAGCAAGGCTTCGAGCAGGTTCGAGCCGATGAAGCCGGCCACTCCTGTGACAAGCCACGTCTGCGGCTTCTCGCGCAACGCGTCGCATACGGATTCGTATCGGTCGGGGTCGAGCTCGGGCATGGTCGTTCTCTGTGAAGGCTTCACAGACGCAGGTCGCTGGCGTCGGCCGGAAGTACGTATTTCAGGTCGTACACCACATGCTGGTCTTTGCCGAGCGCATGCAGCGCGTCAGCGCCCATCTCCGCGAACTGTCGATGCGATACCGCCACGATGATCGCGTCGTACGCACCTTTCGGAGGTTCCTCGATGGGCTGAATGCCGTACTCGTGGAACGCATCTTCGCGCGAGATCCACGGATCGTAGACATCGACATTCGTGCCGTATTGCTGCAACTCCGTGACGATATCGACCACGCGCGAGTTGCGCATGTCCGGGCAGTTCTCCTTGAACGCGAGGCCCATCACCAGCACGCGCGCGCCGGGAATATAGATGCGGGCCTTCGTCATTGCCTTCACGAGTTGCGAGACCGCGTAGGTGCCCATGCTGTCGTTCAGGCGCCGCCCCGCGAGAATGATCTCCGGGTTGTAGCCGATGGATTGCGCCATGTGCGTCAGATAATACGGATCGACGCCGATGCAGTGCCCGCCGACGAGCCCCGGCCTGAAGTTGAGGAAGTTCCACTTGGTGCCGGCCGCGAGCAGCACGGCTTCGGTGTCGATGCCCATCTTGTTGAAGATGATCGACAGCTCGTTCACGAGCGCGATGTTCACGTCGCGTTGCGTGTTCTCGATGGCCTTCGCCGCTTCCGCCACGCGAATGCTGCTCGCCTTGTGCGTGCCGGCGGTGATGATCTGCCGATACAACTCATCCACCGCGTCCGCGACTTCCGGCGTCGAGCCCGAAGTGACCTTCTTGATGTCGGGCAGCCGATGCAGCTTGTCGCCCGGGTTGATGCGCTCGGGACTGTAGCCCGCGAAGAAGTCCACGTTGAAGCGCAGGCCCGACGCGCGTTCGAGCACGGGAACGCATTCTTCTTCCGTGACGCCTGGATACACGGTCGATTCGTAGATCACGACATCGCCGGGTTTCAGCGCCGAGCCGATGGTTTCGCTCGCGCGCAGCAGCATGCCAAGATCGGGGCGCTTGTGCCGGTCGATGGGCGTCGGCACGGTGGCGATGAAAACGGTGCAGTCCTTGAGCGCGGCGGGATCGTCGGCGAAGACGAGCGATTGCGCGGCGCGCAGTTCGTCGTCGGGGACTTCGAGCGTCGCGTCGTGGCCTTCGCGCAGCGAGTCGATGCGATGGCGGTTCACGTCGAAGCCCACGACTTCATGATGCTTGCTGAACTCGACGGCGAGGGGCAGGCCGACATAGCCGAGCCCGATCACGGCGATCTTCTGGTCAGTAAGCGAACGCATGACGGTTTCTCCAGTCTCTAAGCAACGCTTGGGGTCGGATGGTGCCTGGCGGTTCGTCTGCGGCGGCCCCGCGGCGGGGGCCGAGCGCGAGCTTATTCGGATGCGGACTCGTAGTTGTGCGCCACATAGGCGCTGCTGCCGTAGCGGCCCGCGAGCGCCTTGTTCGCCGTATGCAGCGAGACGCCGTTGAGCAGCACGCCGGTCACGCGCGCGCCCGTCTGGTTCAGCCGCTTCATCGCCTCCTTGATCTCGCCGACGCGCGTGCGTCCATACAGCGAGACGAGGAAGATGGTGCCGGCCGCGGGAGCGATCGCGCCTGCGTCCGATACGGCGAGCACCGCTGCGGCGTCCACCAGCACGATGTCGTAGCTTCGCGACGCTTCTGCGATCACCTCGCGATACTTCGCGCTCAGCAGCAGTTCGGCCGGGCTCGCCGGATACGGTCCGCCTTGCAGCACATCGAGATTGGGCAGCACGTTGCGTTGCACCGAGCCTTCGAAGGTATGCGTGCCGCTCAGAATGTTCGCGAGTCCCGGTCCTGGTTGAATGCCGAACTGCCGATGCAGATAGCCTTTGCGCAAGTCGGCGTCGATCAGCAGCACGCGCGTGCCGCCCGATGCGAGCACCGTGGCGAGATTCGCGGATAGAAACGACTTGCCGACGCCCGGCAGCGGCCCCGCGATCATGACGACGTTGTTGCGCGCGCCGACCAGCGAGAACTGGAGCGCCGAGCGCAGGATGCGCAGCGCTTCGACGGTCGGGTCCTTCGGGAACTGCGCGGCGAGCACCGCCTGACGCGGCGACGTGCCGTTCACGACGCTGGAAAGCGCCGGCTGACGCGCGCTCTGCGGAATCGTCGCGAACACGCTCAGACCCGTTTCGACTTCGATCTCCTGCGAATCCGTGACGCCGCGGAAGATGCGGTCGAGCAGCATCGCGAGGCCCACGGCCGCGAAGAGGCCGAGCGCGAGCGCGACGGCGAACGCGAGCCACTTGATCGGCTTGACCGGCAGTTCGGGCACGTCCGCCGTGTCGATCAACTGAACCGACGCCGCCTTGCCCGCCTTGATGAGCATCATCTCTTCGATGTTGTTGCGCAGCGCCGTGTAGAGGTCGGTGCTCACCCGGACGTTGCGCAGAAGGCGCAGCGCGCCTTGCTCTTCCATCGGCATGGAACGCGTGCGGTCGTTCAGCTTCGAGAGAAACTGCTCGGTCGCGGCGATCTGCTTGTCGATCGCGACGATTCGCGGGTGCGCGCTCGAAAACGTCGTGGAGAGCTCGTCGCGCGAATGGCGCAACGTCAGCAGCTGCGCGTTCGCGTCGGCGGTCTGCTTGAGCAGCAGACGGTTCGCTTCATCGGTATCGAGCAGCGAATTCCGGTCGCGATACGTGTTGTACGCATTCTCCGCGTCTTCCATCTGACGCTTGAGCACGGGCAACTGGCGTTGCAGGTAGGTCAGCGAATTCTCCGCGATGACGGCCTTGCGGTCGCCGTTGAGCCGCACGTACTGACGGCCGATCTCGTTGATGGTCGCGGCGACCTGCACGGCGTCGGCGCTTTCGAGCGTCGCCTTCAGTACGCTCGATTTATTGCCCTGCTCGCTAATCTTCATCTGATTCTGGATCGCGTCGATGGTCAGTTGACGCGAGTAGTGCACGACCTCGAAGCCGACGCCCGGATTGCCTCGCAGCGCCGTCACCAGCAGGCGCACCGGTCCTTTCGGCGTCTGCACGAGCAACACTTCGCCGACCGTGCCGATGACCGGCGTGCCGAGCACGGGATTGCTCAGCTCGTACTGTCCGTCCTTGCGCGCTGTCAGCGTGAACTTGCTGCCTTCGAGCTGGCGCGGCACGTCGAAGTCGGGGACGGTGATGGATTCGTCGCCCCACGCGTAATCGCCGAAACCGAAGAGGCCTGGCTCCGACAACTCGCCGTTGTGATGCGAGAAGCGGTTGCCGAAAATCGGCAAGCGCCGCGGCTCGGCGCTGATATAGAGCTTGAGCGCGTCGACCGCGCGCGAGACCACGAGCTTCGAGCCGAGCACCTGCATTTCGCCTTCCGCCGAAGAGCGATCGTCGAGCGTCGGCAGCATGTTGCTCAGCGGATCGCCGGGGCGCGAATTGGAGACGTCCTTGTTGTCCTCGACCTTGATCAGAATCGCGGACTGATAGATCGGCGGGCTCAGATACGCGTAAGCCGCGCCGAGCAACAACGAGAAAAGCACGACCAGCGTAATCAGCACGCGGTGATTGATCACCGTGTCGATTAAAGAGGCAAAAGGAATCTCGTCGTCGGTTTCGGTAGCGGCTTCGTCGGACGTTTTAGCTCTGGCAATCATATTAAGCAGTTCCGGGCGCTTATGGTCGGTTCAAACGGAGACGGCGGACTTATGAAGCGGGAGGCTCCGAGTGAGTTTCTAAGGAAAGCAAATGATTGTGCTTTGTGCGCGTGAGCGAAATTGCGCGTGACGCAACCGTATCAGTCTGCATTTGACGGGTATGCGCGGAACCCCACACTCCGGCCTGCGGGTATATCGGATGGCGAATTAAATCGGCTGAGGAATATAAAAGAACACTCGGACCTAGTTAATTCGGGTTGCTAATGCAAGCGTCTTTGCGTCGGTGTTTGTACGGACGTCGGTTTCCATCTAATGAATCGGACGCGAAGTGCTTTTGTTTATGACTTGCTTATTAATCGTGCCGACTATTTCGCGATGGGCCGGTTTTGTTTGCAACGCTTAAAAGAACGATGATGCGAAAGCTTCGTCAGAAGAATGAGTGAATGCGTAGAGTCTCGAAGTACTAATAGAGCTGCCTTCAGAGATGCCCCGGTTGCCCGCGTCCGCTCGTGGCTTTAGCATGCCAAATTCCCAACGCCGATCCGTTAGCCGCCATGCACATCGCCATTCTCACCTTCGAAGGCTTCAACGAACTCGACTCGCTGATCGCGCTCGGCATCCTCAATCGTGTCAAGAAGCCCGACTGGACGGTGTCGATCGCGAGCCCGACGGCCGAAGTGCGCTCGATGAACGGCGTCGTACTGAAGGCGCAGGCGTCGCTTGAAGACGCGGCCACGGCCGATGCGGTCATCATGGGCAGCGGCATGCTGACGCGCGAAGTCGTCGCCGACGCGAGCCTGATGGCGCGGCTCGCGCTCGATCCCGCGCGGCAGCTCGTCGGCGCGCAGTGCTCGGGCACGCTCGTGCTCGCAAAACTCGGCTTGCTGCAAGGCGTCCCGGCCTGCACCGATCTCACGACGAAGCCGTGGGTGCAGGAAGCCGGCGTCGCGGTCCTCGAACAGCCGTTCTTCGCGCGCGGCAACGTCGCGACGGCGGGCGGCTGCCTTGCATCCCAGTATCTGGCGGCGTGGGTGATTGCGCGGCTCGCGGGCGTCGATGCTGCGCGGGGCGCCCTCCACTACGTCGCCCCGGTGGGCGAAAAGGACGAGTACGTCGACCGCGCGATGGCGAATGTCACGCCCTATCTGGACGCGGTGAGCGTCGCGTGAGCGCTCTGTCTCGGTCGCTGCCCGCTCAAATCCGTTAAACATCTGCCGAAGAAAGCGGCATAACCGATTGCGCCATGCGGCGGTTATGCGTTACAACGAAACGACCGTCAGCGGCAACGCTGGCGAGGCAGCCGCGCGAACGGGGCGACGCGGCATTCATCTGGAGATGGGGACATGAGGGTTCGGGCGACGGTGTTGCTGGTTCGCCAACATGCAGTGCTGCTGGTGAAGGAGCGGGGCGGTCCGTGGTTTCTGCCGGGCGGTGAAGTCGGGCACGGCGAGTTGGCGATGAGCGCGGCCATCAGGGAGCTGTACGAGGAGACCGGCGCGGAGGCAAGCGCCGCAGCGTTTCTGTGGCAGCACGTGTCGGCTCACCACGTGCATCATGTTTATCGCGTGGCGATTCCGGCCGACGCGCGTCCGCGTGCGAACTATCGCGCGGGCATCGACGAAGTGCGCTGGGTCGAGCTGTCGCAGCTCGCGGCCATGCCGGTCACGCCGGGCACGCGCGCCATTCTGAACCGCGCGGCCGGCGGCGGCACGACGCGTTCGTCGTGGCGCGACATCGGCTCGGCGCCGGGGGCGTCGGCGGGGTTCTGAGGGGCCGAAAGCTGCGCGGCGCGGCTTGCGCTACGATCGCCACTGGCGCGCGGCCGCATTTCGGCCGGACTGCAACCGGTTTGTCTCCGCGCCGCGGAGACAATCGGCGAGCGCGGTGCTGCGCCAGATCGCCGATTTCGACCCTCACCCTATGAGCGACCTCATTCCTTCTTCGCTTCTCGACGAAGTCCGCGGGCTGATCGATGCCGCCCGCGAGCGCGCGGCGGCCGCCGTCAACGCCGAACTCACGCTGCTCTACTGGCAGATCGGCAGCCGGGTACGCAGCGAAGTGCTGGGCGGCGCGCGCGCCGAATATGGCCGTCAAGTCGTCGCGACGCTCGCGCGCGAACTCGGCGCCCGCTACGGACGCGGCTGGAGCGAGAAGCAACTGCGGCACTGCATGCGCCTCGCGGAGATCTTCCCGGACGAGCACAGTGTCTCCGCAGTGCGGAGACAATTGAGCTGGACGCATCTCAAGACCCTGATCTATATCGACGATCCGCTCAAGCGCGATTTCTACATCGAGCTTGCGCGCGTCGAGCGGTGGTCGTCGCGGCAAATGCAGGAACGCATCAATTCGATGCTGTTCGAGCGCAGCGCCATTTCGCGCCAGCCGGACGCCGCCATTGCGCACGACATTGCCGTGATGCGCGACGAAGGGCGCGTGGAACCGGCGGCGCTTCTCAAAGACCCGTATGTGCTCGATTTTCTCGGGCTGAACGACCATTACCTCGAAAAAGACCTCGAAGACGCGATTCTCCGCGAGATGGAGCAGTTCCTTCTGGAACTCGGCGCGGGCTTCACGTTCGTCGCGCGTCAGAAGCGCCTCCAGATCGACGACGACGATTTCTACATCGACCTGCTGTTCTACAACCGCAAGCTCAAGCGCCTCGTCGCCATCGAACTGAAGCTCGGCGCGTTCAAGGCGGAATACAAGAGCCAGATGGAACTCTATCTGCGCTGGCTCGCGAAGCACGAACAGGAGCCGGACGAGCTGCCGCCGCTCGGCATCATTCTGTGCGCGGGCAAAAAGCAGGAGCAGATCGAGCTGCTGGAACTGAACAAAAGCGGCATCCACGTCGCGGAATATCTGACGGTGCTGCCGCCGCGCGAAACGCTCGAAGCGAAGCTGCATCAGTCGATTCAGGCCGCGCGGTCGCGCCTTCTCACGCAGGAACCGGATTGAAGCGGTGCTTCATCCGACGAAAGCGGGGCGCGAGCGCCAAGTTGTTGGATAATCCTATCTTTCGTCTGGCAAGTCGTTGCCCGATGCCTGTAATTCGAGGCGCCTATGTTCACAGAAGCAGACAACATCACCGATGAAGAGATTTTCTCGACCGTTCAACGCCTGACCGACGCCGGTCGTCCGGTATCGCCCGTGACGGTCTGGTCGGAACTGCGTCGCGGTTCGATCGTATCCATTGCCGCCGCGCTCGAACGCTGGCGCGACGCCCGGCAGCCCGCGCCGCCCGTCGCGCATCCTTCGGCCGAGATGCCACAGGAACTGGCCGACGCGCTGATGAGCGCGGCGCATCGGCTGAGGAAGGCGTCGTGGGACGAGGCGCATAGCGCGGGCGCGCATCGCGCCGACCTGCTCGGGCAACGGCTCCAGACGGCGCTTGCCGAGCGCGACGAGGCGCTCGCCGTCTACCAGCAGACCGAGGGCGATGCGGCGAACAGCCGCCGGCAACTGGAAGAGCTGATGCACGCGCTGCGCGCATCGGAAGAAGCGGTCGCGCGTCTGCAGAATCAGCAGAACGCCGCGAACGAACGCGCCGAGGCCGCCGAAGCGCGCGCCGGCGAACTCGCGCAGCGCGTGTCCGCGCAGGACGCCGAACTGAGCACGGCGCGAGTGTCGCTCGACGAGGAGCGCAAGGCGCGCGAAGCCGCGAGCGCCGATCTCGCGGGCAAGAACGAGGAGATCGCGCGTATCGCTCAAGAGCGCGACGAAGCGCGGCAGCATCACGCGGCGAGCTCGCAGGAAGTGGAGCGTCTGTCCCAGGAAGCGAGCACGGCGTCGGCGCGCGCCGAGACCGCGACCGCGCAGGCCAACGAAAGCGCCGCGCGCATCGCCGCGCTCGAAGCGGAACTCGACGCCGCGCGTCACGCGCTCGCCAGCGAACGCGAAGCCGGCGCGGCGCGCGCAGCGGAAGCCGCGGCCCGCGACGAAGCATTGCAGCGCGCGACGCGTGAGCTCGACGAAGCACGCGCGAAGATCGACGAGAACCAGACGCGCATGGCGGCGCTGGAGTCGGAACTCGCGGCGCAGCGCGAGGCGAGCGCGGCGGCATCGGTCGCGCACGAAGCGTTGCAGCACGCCACGCGCGAACTGGACGAAGCGCGCGCCAGGATCGACGAGAGCCAGAACCGCATCGCGGCGCTGGAGTCCGAACTGATGGCAGAGCGCGAAGCGAGCGCGTCGCACAGCGCAGCGGCATCGACGGCGCAGGAAGCATTGCAGCAGGCCACGCGCGAAATCGACGAGGCACGCGCCCAGATCAACGACAGCCACGCACGCATCGCGGCGCTGGAGTCCGAGTTGTCGAGAGAGCGCGAGACGAGCGCGGCGCAGAGCGCGCAGGCATCGACGGCTCAGGAAGCGTTGCAACAGGCCACGCGCGAACTGGACGAAGCACGCGCCCGCATCGACGAAATCACTCAGGAAAAGCACGTCGCGCAAAGCGAACTGGCGCGCGTGACGCAGGAAGCCGCCGCCGCTGTCGCCCGCGCCGACGAAGCGCAGCAGCAGGCCGCGACGCTCACGCAGCAGCTTGCCGAGCGCGAGAAGAGCGAGGCCGCCATGCGCGACGAACTGCGCGACCACAAGATCGCGTTGCAGACGGCGGGCGCGGCCAAGGAAGAGGAAATCGCGGCATTGCAGCGCCGCATCTCGGCGCAGGCGCAGACGCACTCGAAGGCCTATGACGAGCTTCGCAGCAACGCGGAGCAATGGGTCACGTATGCGCGCGACCTCAAGCAGCGGCTCGATGTGGCGAACGAGAAGATCCTCTTTATCGACGCGCGCAGCACCGGCGAGGTCGCGCTGTTGCGCCGGCTCTCGACGGAACTGGAGCGCCTGAAGCCGGATCACGAACTCGTGTTCCGCGAGGCGCAGCAGAAGGTGATCGGCGAAAAGATCGCGCAGCAGCTCGCGCAGAAGGGCTATCGGTACGATCCGACGACGGCCGTCATGTCGAAGATAGAAGGCTGAACGCGCCGCGTGTCCGCGCACCGCTTCCCGCTGACGGAGCGGTGCGCGCATTAAGTCACCGCGATGAGGCTTGCCATGCAAACGGAACGCAGCGGCCTGGCAGAGATCTACCGCGACTACATCGCGTGTCTGAACGAGCAGAACTGGCCGATGCTCGGCGCGTTCGTTCACGATGACGTCATCCACAACGGCCAGTCCATCGGGCTCGCCGGCTATCGCGCGATGCTCGAACGCGACTTTGCGCAGATTCCGAATCTTCGCTTCGATATCCGCCTTCTCGCCGCCGATCCGCCTTTCGTCGCGAGCCGCCTCTGGTTCGACTGCACGCCGAAGCAGGACTTCATGGGCCTGCGCATCGACGGCAGGCGCGTGTCTTTCGCGGAGAACGTGTTCTACGAATTCCGCGAGCGCAAGGTCGCGCAGGTGTGGTCCGTGATCGATAAAGCCGCAATCGAAGCGCAACTCCGAACCGCAGCGCGATTGCCATGATCGACGCTTCCTGCCATTGCGGCGCCATTCGCTTCACGCTCGATGCCGCGCCGGCCGAAATCAACGACTGCCAGTGTTCGCTTTGCCGCCGCTACGGCGCGCGATGGGCGTACTACCCGTTGCCGGCTGTGCGCTTCGCGCCCGATTGCGGCCCAACTGATGTCTACATGTGGGGCCCGCGCAGGCTGGAATTTCATCGTTGCGCTTCGTGCGGATGCCTCACGCACTGGCGCGCCGTGGACGTGAATCGCCCGGTCATGGGCATCAATACGCGGATGATGCCGCGCGAAGCCGTCGCCGGCGCGCGCGTGTATCAAGGCGGCGAGGCCGCCGATTAGCCGATGCAAGCGATCAATCGATCTGCTTTTGCGACACCGCGACCACGCTCGCGCAGAGCGCCACGCCGATCAGAAAGTAGAAGCCATCGAGCGAACTCAGAAAGCTCGCCTGTTGCGTGACGATGCGTCCCACTTCCGCGAGCGCCAGGCTCTTCGCCTGCGCCGCGCTGTAGCCGAGCGCCTCGAAGCCGCCGGTCAATTTTTCGTACGTGTTCTGAAATAGCGGATTGAACGCGCTCACGGATTCCGCGAGCCGCGACTCGTGCACGGCCATGCGATGCTGTTCGAGAATAATCATCGTCGCGGTCGAGAACGAATACGTCAGTTGCTTGACGATATTCTTGAAGCGGTAGCCGTGGTTGAATTCCTCGATCGCGAAGAGCCGGAACGTCACGTTCGCCACCGGCAGCGCGATGAAAAGCAGCAAGAGGCCGCGCAGCACGAGCGGCGCGACGAGCCACTGCATGCTGACATCGGGCGGCATGCTCGACATCCACAGACCGACGAACGCGGCCAGCAGAAAGCCCGGCACGATCATCCATTTCTTGTGCTTGATGCGCGCTGAAAAGCGGAAGTAGACCAACGCCATCACGACCGAGAACAGCGACGACAACCCGACGAGCCGCCCCGCGTTTTCCACCGGATAGCGCAGCCCGCCTTCGAGAAAGCGCGACACGAGATAACTCATCGCGTTGCTGACGTAATAGAACGCGATGTACAGCGTGATGCCCGCGCGAAAAGTCTTCTCGCGCAGCGCATGCAGCCGAAGCAGCGGCTGCGGATGATGCCACTGATGCCACACGAACCAGCCGAGCGACAGCACGCCGGCCGCCGTCAGCACGATCAGTTCGGGCGACGTGCTGAACAGCTCGAAGCGCACTTGCTGCATCGCGATCTGCAACGCGCCCTGCGCGAACGCGAAGACGATGTACGGCCAGAAGTGCGCCTCGCCGCGCTGCTCGCGCTCGACGTGGCCCGTGTGCGGAACCGCGAGCAGCGCGAACGCGCCCATCGCCACGCCGCCCGCCGCGCCGCATGCGAAAAGCGCGCGCCAGCCGAGCCACGCGACGACATATCCACCGATCAGCGGCGCGAGTCCGCTGCCGAGCAGGATCATGACGAGGAAGTAACGCACGGCGACCGGGCGCCGTTGCGGCGTGATCTGCGTCTGGATGAGGATGCGGCACGCGCTCATCATCGGGCCGATGAAGTAGCCCTGAAACCCACGCGCGAACGCCAGTTCCAGCGACGATTCCGACGCGGCTGCCGCCACTGCGCCCGCCGCGAACAGCAGCAGGCATCCGCCGACGTAACGCCGGTAGCCGAGCCGCTCGATCCACCATTGCTGCTGGAGAATGCCGAGCACCGAGGCGACGGCATACGCGCTCGATGCCCACACGAGCTCGTCCGCCGATGCGTTGATGCCGCCCGCGATATAGCTCGTGAAGAAGGAAAAGACCGCGTTGTCGAAGTAGTCGAGGCCGGTGGCGAGCGCGATGGCCCACGGAAAGGCGTCGTCGAGAAGGCGCGACGCGAACGAGCTTCGCGCAAGCGGCACGGCGGTCATTCGGCGGCGTCCTCGCTGCCCTCGCTGCCCCCGGCTTTGCGCCGCTCCCGCGCGGCCAGCCGTTCCTGAAAGAGCGTTTCCTGCTTTTCGCCGGCGATGCGCCGCCGGATGTAGTCGAGGTCATCGCTCAGTTCGGCGCGCACGGCCTGCGCCTCTTTCAGTTCGCGCCGGACGCCGGCGATGCGCGCGTCGAGCGCCTCCACCTGCTGCGCGAGCGCCGCTTCGATCTCGCGCAGCGATTCGCTGGAATAGCCTTTGCGTCCGTCGCCGATGGGCTCGACCGGCCGCTTCAGCAATTCGACGATGCCTTGCAACGAGAAGCCGAGCGAACGCAGCCGCAAGATGCGCGCGAACCGTTCGAGGTCCTGTTCGCTGTAGAGCCGGTAACGGCCAACGCTGCGGCTCGGCGCGACGAGCCCGCGTTCCTCGTAGTACTTGAGCGTGCGAGGCGTGACGTTCAGACGCTCGGCGGCGTCGCGAATGGTGAGCAGCGCGGGTTTGCTGGAAGACATGACGGCGAGCGCCCGTGATGGGAGACGTGCCGCGGATTATAGCGCGGACCTGTACGTCCACGTTTAGGTTCGCGCAGGCCCGTCCGAAAGAGGGCGCGATGATAGACTTGACCCGACTCCGAGGCTTTCCGCGACGCAAATGACCGACATACAGCAAAGACAAAAAGGCATGAAACGCTTTTCGATGATCCGGGATTTCCACCTGGCCGACTGGTTCACGCTGGGCAACGCGATCTGCGGCACGGGCGCGCTTTTCTCGACGATGAGCTATATCGACGACGCGGAGGTCCTGCACATCTATCTCGCGTGCGCGCTGGTGTTCGCGGCGCTGGTGTTCGACGTGCTCGACGGCCGCATCGCGCGCTGGCGTCAAAAGGCGTCGCTGCTTGGCAAGGAACTGGATTCGCTCGCGGACGTGATTTCGTTCGGCGTCGCGCCCGCCATCATCGGCTATGGGTTCGGCATGCGCGGCCTGTACGACCGCGTGGTGCTGGCGTACTTCGTCGCCTGCGGCGTGTCGCGGCTCGCGCGCTACAACGTGACGACTGAGGAAATGTCGGGCGGCACTGGCAAGGTCACGCACTTCGAGGGCACGCCTATCCCGACATCGTTCGCCATCGTGCTGATGCTTGCGGTGGCGGCGTGGTTCGGCGCGCTCGGGCCGAATATGTGGTTCGGCGAATGGCGCATCGCGGGCTTCACGCTGCATCCGCTCGTGCTCGTCTACGCGCTCTCCGGCTCGCTGATGATCAGCCGTATCCGGATCCCGAAGCCCTAGCGTCGCGCCGCGTCTATCAAGTTTCGCTCTGCACCGCCGTTTACACGTGGATGAAAGGCGCCCCCGCACCGGTGAGCGCCGCCCAGACGCCGAGGCTCGCCGCGCTTTGCACGCGGCATTCCCCGCGCGGCCGACGGGTTTCTGACGAACCCGTCTCACGAGCTCATCCACGCAATGCGATTCATCCACAAGACTGCGAGCCTCGTCTGCGCCATCGCGTGCGCATGCGCCGGCCTCGGGTCCATTCCGACGTTAGCGCGCGCCGACGACGCATCTGACGCCCCAGCCGTGCCCCTCACCGGCGGCAAGCTGCTGCTGACGGGCGGCGTATCGCAAGTCGAAGGCGCGGCCGGCGGCGGCCTCGCGCCTTGGGCCGTCATCGGCGGCTACGGCACCGCGCGCCAGCTCGGCGCGAACGTTCACGGCACCTATCTCCACACGCAGGACTACGCGCTCGGCACGTGGGGCCTGACGGTCGGCGTGGCGAACCGCGTGGAACTGTCGCTCGCGCGCCAGCGGTTCGACACGCGCGAAGCCGGCGCAAAGCTCGGCCTCGGCGAGAACTACACGTTCAATCAGAACATCTTCGGCGTGAAAGTGCGCCTGCTCGGCGACGCCGTGCTCGATCAGGACACGTGGCTGCCGCAGATCGCGGCCGGCGTGCAGTTCAAGCACAACGAAGAGGGCGGCGTGCTGAAGGCGATCGGCGCGGCGAGCAATTCGGGAACGGACTTCTATCTGTCGGCGACCAAGCTGCTGCTCGCGCAAAGCCTGCTGCTCAACGGCACCTTGCGCTTCACCAAGGCCAATCAGTTCGGCTTGCTGGGCTTCGGCGGCGACAAGTCGAACGCGTATCACCCGGAATTCGAATCGTCGGTGGCGTATCTGCTGACGAAGAACGTCGCCATTGGCGGCGAATATCGCATGAAGCCGAACAATCTCTCGTTCGCGCGCGAGCAGGACGCGTACGACGCGTTCATCGCGTGGGCGCCGAACAAGCACATTTCGCTGACGGCGGCGTATGTCGCGCTCGGCGATATCGCGACGATCAAGAATCAGCGCGGGCCGTACGTTTCGTTGCAGGCGGGGTTTTGATGAAAACGACGATGATCCTTCGCGGCGTGGCGCTCGCCGTCTGCGCGTTCGCGGCTCTGAGCGGCACCGCTCACGCCGCCGACGACACGCTGTATCGCCAGTTCGGGGAACAGGCAGGACTCACGCGAATCGTCGACGATCTGTACGACAACGTGCTCGCCGATCCGCGCACCGCGCCTTACTTCGAGAACGCGCCCATCAAGCGCATCAAGACCAAGCTCGTCGAGCAGTTCTGCGTGCTGCTGAGCGGCCCGTGCGAATACACCGGCCGCCCGATGCGGCGCACGCACGAAGGCCAGAACATCGACCGTGCCGCGTTCAACGCGCTCGTCGAAGACTTGCAGGCCGCGATGGACAAGAACGGCGTGCCGTTTCGCGCGCAGAACAAGCTGCTCGCGAAGCTGGCGCCCATGTACCGCGACGTACAGGACCGCGAATGACACCCCGCCTCGTTATCTCTTCCCTGCTGTCGGCGATAGCGCTCATTGCGGCCTGCGCGCACGCGGCGAGCGTTCACCTGCAAGTCGTCGATCAGGCGGGCGCGCCCGTGCCGGACGCCATTGTGTATGCGGTGCCCGCGAGCGGCAAGCTGCCCGCGACGAAGCCGGCCAGCGCGGTCATCGATCAGGTCAAGCGCCGCTTCGTGCCGCTCGTGTCCGTGGTGCAGACGGGCGCATCGGTCACGTTTCCGAACAAGGACAACATCGAGCACGATGTCTATTCGTTCTCGCCGGCCAAGCGCTTCGAGTTGAACCTGTACCACGGCATTCCGGGCACGCCGGTCGTGTTCGACAAACCCGGCCTCGTCGTGATGGGCTGCAATATCCACGATGCGATGGTCGCGTACCTGTTGATCGTCGATACGCCGTATTTCGCGAAGACCGACGCGAAAGGCGCGGCCACCATCGACAACCTGCCTGCCGATACGTACAAGCTGACCGCGTGGCATTTCCACCAGGCCGATGCGAACGCGCAGCCCACGCAGAAGTTGAGCGCGGCTTCGGACGCGACGGCGAAGTTCTCGCTGCAACTGAAGGCCGCCGAATAGCATGCGCCTGCACAGCCTGCGGGCGCGCATCGCGCTGGTGTTCGTGTTGTTGATGCTCGTCGCGCAGGCGGCGGCGTACGTCGTCATCAATTCGGTGATTCTGAAGAACGCGCACCAGAACGCCGAGGAGCAATTGTCGGTGGCCGAGCGCGTCTTCGGGCAAGTGCTGCGCGGCAACAGCCAGCAGTTGACGCAGGCGGCGAGCGTCGCGGCGTCGGACTTCGGCTTTCGCGAGGCGGTCGCGACGCACGACAGCAAGACGGTCGCCTCCGCGTTGCAGAATCACGGCGACCGCATTCACGCGGATATCGTGATGCTCGTCGATCTCGACGGCACGCTCGTTGCCGACAGCGGCGGCGCGGCGCATCAGGGCGCGGCGTTCCCGTTCCCGCATCTCATCAAGACGGTGGCGCAAAAGGGCGATGCGTCGTCCTTCGGCATGATCGGCGGCAAGGCGTATCAGCTCGTCGCGGTGCCGGTGAAGGCGCCGATTGTCATCGCGTGGGTCGTGATGGGCTTCGCGATCGACGACGCTCTTGCCCGCGAGATGAGTTCTTTGACATCGCTCGATGTGTCGTTCCTGACCGTGGACCAGCGCGGCGCCTGGGGCGTGCTCGCGAGTTCGCTGCCCGAAGCGGCGCGGGCAGGCCTCAAGAATCAGGCGCAACTCGCCGAGGATGGCTACGCGACGCGCGTGCTTCATCTGCATTCGGAAGGGCAGACCGTCGCGGTGTTGCTGGAACGTTCGCTCAGTCAGGCGCTTGCGCCGTTTCACCGGCTTCAGTCCGCGCTCGTGCTCATCACGATACTCGGCGTGATCGTTTCGATTGCGGGCAGCATGCTCACCGCGCGCTCGGTCACGCGTCCGCTCGCGGCGCTCGCGCAGTTCTCGCGGCGCGTCGGGCACGGCGATTACAGCGCGCCGATCGCCGTGCGCCATCAGGACGAAATCGGCGAACTGGCGAGCGCGTTCAATCAGATGCAGGAAGGCATTGTCGAGCGCGAGCGGCGCATCACCGAACTCGCGTACATGGACCGTCTCACGGGCTTGCCGAATCGCGCGCTCTTCAACGACCGGCTGCAAGAGGCGATCGACGCGGCGCGCACGGAAGGCCGCGCGTTGTCCGTGATGATGATGGACCTCGACCGCTTCAAGCTGGTGAACGACACGCTCGGGCATCCAATCGGCGACATGCTGCTGTGCGAAGTCGCGCAGCGCCTGCGCGCCACATTGCAGCGTCCGGAAGATACGGTCGCGCGTCTGGGCGGCGACGAGTTCGCCGTGCTGCTGCCCGACGACGATCTGCCGGCGGCGCGCGCGATCGCCGCGCGCATGCTTCGTGCGCTCGAAGAGCCGATCATGATCGAAGGGCAACTCGTCGACGTGGGCGCGAGCATCGGCATCGTCGCGTATCCGGACAACGGCAGCGACATGAACGTGCTCTTGCGCCGCGCCGATATCGCGATGTACGTGGCCAAGCGCGCGAACCTCGGCCATGCGCTCTACGACGAGCGCCACGACGAGAACAGCGCGGAACGCCTATCGCTCATGAGCGAACTGCGGCAGGCCGTCGAGCACGATCAGCTCACGCTCTACTATCAGCCGAAGATCGATCTGGCGACGCACCGCGTGCAATATGTCGAGGCGCTCGTGCGCTGGGACCATCCGACGCGCGGGTTCATCGCGCCGGATCAGTTCATTCCGTTCGCGGAGCAGACGGGCTATATCAAGACCGTGTCGCGCTGGGTCGCGGACAAGGCTATTGCGCAGTGCGCGGCGTGGCAGGCGCAAGGCATCGAACTCGCCGTGTCCGTGAACGTGTCGGCGCGCGAGCTGATTCAGTCGACGCTGCCGGAGACGTTCCAGAGCCTGCTCGACCGGCATGGCGTCGCGCCGCAGTGGATTCGCATCGAGATCACCGAGAGCGCGATCATGGACGACCCGAACCACGCCATCGAGACGCTCGACCGGCTGCATGCGCTCGGCGTGTGTTTGTCCATCGACGACTTCGGCACGGGGTATTCGTCGCTCACCTATCTGAAGCGCATGCCGGTGGACGAGCTCAAGATCGACAAGTCGTTCGTGATGGGCATGACGCATCACAAGGACGACGAGACCATCGTGCGATCGACCATCGACCTCGGGCATAACATGGGCTTGAAGGTTGTCGCGGAAGGCGTCGAAGACGAAGTCACCATGCAGCGCCTGCGCGCGCTCGGTTGCGATCTTGCACAAGGCTTTCACCTGAGCCGGCCGCTGCCGCCCGCGAAGCTCGTCGATTGGCTCGACGTCTGGCGCATGCAAAGCGGCGTCGAAGCGGAACCGTCGCTGCCTGCCTGAAGCGCTTCAGCGCCATGCCCGTTATAACGATGAATAAGCATCGGGCATGACGCGTCGACGGTTTAGAACTCTCTCTATGGACGGCGGGCTTCGCGTCTGTCGATCATTCGCGTGCGCGCGCTTCGCGCAATCTCCGCCGTATCACGCGACTCAATGCCTGCAAGCCCGCGCGAAGGCCGCATCTTGTCGCCGCCAATAAGGGGACAGGGTTTTCAACATCGTTCTATATGACCAGAATTCCCGCGCCTTTATCGTTCGATGCAAGTCACGACAACATGGATGTATAGATAACGTCGATACAAGACGCTTCCGCCGTATCGCCGTGACGACCTCGCAGCGCGCGCATCGCGTGGCTGCGACGCTCGCCGAGCAATCGGGCTAACGGTTGAAACCTGCGCGAGCCAGTTGATGGAGAGGCCTCACTCGGCCTGTCAGGAGATTTGGGATGGGAAAGACAAAAATCGCCGTCGTCGACGATCATCCGCTCGTGCTGTACGGACTTCAAAAGACGCTGGAGGGCGCGGACTTCGATGTGATGGGCGCGGTCACCAGTCCGGCGCACCTGTTGAAACTACTGCACGACGCGCCCTGCGATGTCGTCGTCGCGGACTACTCGATGCCGGGCGATCAGGCGCTCGACGGTTGGCGTTTTCTCGCTTCCGTATCGAGCCAGTTTCCGGACACGCGCGTGCTCGTCTATACGGAATTCGACGACCCGTTTCTCGTCGGCAGTCTGGTGCAGCGCGGCGTCGCCGGCATCGTGAGCAAGCGTGACGAGATGCAAGAAGTGCTGGCCGCAGTGCGCAGTCTCGCGCGAGGCGAACGTTATCTGTCGCCCATCGCCAGCGCGTCGCTGGAACGCTTCTGCGCACTGCCGCATTACAAGCGCTTCATGGCGCTCACGCGCCGTCAGATGGAAGTGACGGGCCTCATGCTGTGCGGCCTCACCGTTTGCGAGACGGCGCGTCTGTTGGACCGGCGCGTCAACACCATCAGCGCGCAGCGCAGCGAAGCGTGCAGGCGGCTCGGTTTCTCGGGAGAGTCGGAGATGTATCGCTTCGCGGTCGGGCATGGCTTGTGGCTGGATCGTTCCACGGCGGGAAGCGAGCTTCGGCCCGCATGACAACCGTGGTTGGTGGCAGTAATAACGGGGCATTGAGACCGCCCCGTATCATTGAGGATAAAAATAATGCTGAAGAAGCGCATCAGCGTCGCGATCGTCGACGATCACCCACTCGTTGTCTGTGGACTGCGTAACGCATTGGAACGCGCCGGTATCGAAGTCGCCGGAGCAGTTAGTCATCCTACGGAATTGATGGCGCTGCTCGAACGCGCGCATTGCGATGTCGTCGTCACGGACTATTCCATGCCGACCGGCGGCACGCTCGACGGCTGGCGCTTTCTGTCTTCCATGTCGGCGAGATATCCGCACTTGCCGGTTCTCGTCTACAGCGAGTTCGACGATCCGTTCCTCGTCGGGACGCTGGTTCAGCGCGATGTCGCCGGCATCGTGAACAAGCGCGAAGAAATGTCCGTGGTGCTCAACGCGGTGCGCGAACTGGCGATGGGCAAGCACTATCGCTCGCCGGTGGCCGAGCGCGCGCTCGCGCAGTTCAACGCTGAGCCGGACTTTCGGCGCTTCGCGACGCTCACGAAGTGGCAAATGGAAGTGACGGGCCTCATGCTGTGCGGCATGGGCGTCGTCGAGACGGCGCGGCTCTTCAGTCTCGGCAAGAGCACGATCAGCGCCCGGCGCGTCAAGGCGTGCAAACAGCTCGGCTTTTCGCGCCAAGCGGATCTGCATCGCTTCGCAGCGGACCGCGGCTTGTCGCTGGACCGCTCTGGCGCCGCGCGCGCCGTCCGCGCCATCTAGCGCGCTCGCGCCGGTCATGCGACGGGCGCGCCCGTAGCCGTTGACGCCCGTCTTGCGGCTAGGAGCATTCTCAAAATCCGGTTCTTCGCGCGCCCGTCGCACGCGCCGCGCCTTATACGACGGGCCGTTCGCGGCCCGCTCTTCACGCCTCGTCCGAGATTCGAAGTTCTTCTATATGGCCCGAAGGCACCGGTTCCTACCATTCGTTTTGTGGATTCGGTGAGGTCGGTCGGGCCTGCGCAGTCAGCGAGTTGACTTCGATCAACGAAGCGTGACGCGAGTCAGTCCCACGCCGCGACCGGCCAGCAGGCCGCGAAGGCTGCGCCGAATTCAGATTGCCAAGGCGCTCAGCCCTTCCCGCAATTTCCATGTGTATCGCGCTGAGCGCATTGGACCGCTGTTGACCATCAACGCGGAACGTCTCATCTCTCTCATCTCTCTGTTTCTCTCATGAACAAGAATCGGTTTCGTCGCGTCTTCAGCAAACGACTCGGCATGTTGGTAGCAGTAGCGGAAGACGTGGTCAGCCAGGGCAAGGCGCCGGGCGAAGGCACGGCTTCGGGCGCTGTCTCGGTCGAAAGCGCGTTTCGCGTCGTCTCGGCGATGACGGCATTCGCCGCCGCCGTTCTCGCGACGCAGCCCGGCGTGAGCTTCGCGCAAGCGTTGCCGACCGGCGGCCAGGTCACGGCAGGTCAGGCGAGCATCTCGCAGAACAGCAACACGATGACCATCAATCAGGGCACGCAACGCGCCGTGATCGACTGGAACTCGTTTAACGTCGGCGCCGGCAACACGGTGCAGTTCAATCAGCCGAACGCGCAGTCGCAGGCGCTCAACCGTGTGACGAGCGGCGGGGCATCGAACATTCAAGGTTCCCTCTTGGCCAACGGTCAAGTGCTGATTCAGAACGCCAACGGCGTGCTGTTCGGCAAGGGCTCGGTGGTCAACGTCGGCTCGCTCTTGGCGACGACGAAGGCGATCAATCCCGACGCGTTCATGGCGGGCGGCCCGCTGCAACTGAGCTCGACGGGCACGAATGCGAGCGTTCAGAACGACGGCTCGATTCAGGCGCAAGGTTACGTGACGCTCGTGGGCGATCAAGTCCGTAACACCGGTTCGATCAACACGGCGCAAGGCGGGCAAGTGGTGCTCGCCGCGGGCGATAGCGCGACGGTTGCGCTGCCGAACGGCCAAGGCATTCAACTCACGCTGACCAACGCGACGGCCAACGCGCTCGTCGAGAACAGCGGCACGATCAACGCGCAGAACGGCTCGGTGCTGCTGACGGCGCGCGGCACGAACACGCTGCTCAACACGGTGGTGAACCTCGATGGCGTGACGCGCGCGGGAACGGTCGTAGCCGATGCGGGCAACACGGGCGATGTCGCGGTGACGGGCAAGGTCGATGCATCGAACAATGCAGCAGGCGGCGTGGGCGGCACGGTGGTGCTGTCGGGTACGGGCACGGACATCGGCCCGAATGCGTCGATCAATACGACCGACAACGGCACGACGAATAACGGCGGCAACGGCAACGGCACGGACAACGGTGGCAACACCGATGCCCACGGCAGCTCGGGCGGCAGCTCGGCGGCCGGCACGGCGGCGGCTGTGGTCGGCGGTATCGGCCTGGCGGGCGGTCTGTCGTATCTGATCTACGAGAACGCAATGCACATGTATCTGGACGAAGCGCAACCGCTGACGCTGGAACTGGGCGATGCGGCTTTCTGGGCAGACGCGACCGTGCAGCAAGTGTCAATCGACCTGACCACGGACACGGCCGATGTCGACCTGTTGACTCGCGCGGGCGCCTTGACGCGTCACATGCAGTACCGTGACGGCGCCGACGGCGTGAAGCACTACACGTTCGAGGACGAGAAGAAGCAGACGAAGGCGGACCTGTCGGTGAACATGCAGACGCGTGAGTACTTCTACACGGAGAGCGGCGTGAAGGACGGTAAGCCGTATGTCGTCAAGTCGCATGGCTGGCTCAAGCAGGGCATGGCGGTTCTCGCCAACCCGAGCGCGGACAAAGCAGCCGTTCGTCCCTGACGATGCCCACGACGGGCAGGTAGCACGCTCGTCGTGAGTGTCCCGTGGTACCTGAGCCCGGCTTTCGAGCCGGGCTTTTTCATGCGCGCACGGTTAATCGTCGCGGTCAAAATTAGAACTTCTTCTATTCGTCAGGTCCCGCTGAAACCTTAACCTTCTTCCTGTCAGCGCCAAAGCGATTCCGGAGCAAAAGCGGAACAGCGGCCAGCGGCGTGCGGATCAACCGACCAGGAACCGAAACATGAAATTCAGCATCGCAAAGTTCGAACACCACTGCTATCGCCGCGAATACGAGAAGGCGAGCCGCATGCTGCTGGAACTGCTTAACAAGATCGACCAGAACTACGGTGTTCTCATGGATGTCGACACATGGGCGCAGTCCGCCGAAGCGCACGACATCATGGACGATCACCTGCTCACGCGTCTCGCCTCCGCGATCACGGCGCTGGCCTCGGACCCGAAATTCACCATCTCCGATCACGGCATCGGCAAGCTGATGCTGTTCCAGCGTTGGCTCGCCGCGCTCTTCGCGGCCAGCTCGTTCCGCAACGCGGACCACATTCTTCGCTCGTTCAGCGCGAACGAGGAATCGCGCAACTCGCTCGAACTTCGCAACGCCGAGTTTCGCAAGTTCCAGTTGTTCTATCTGCCCGAGTCGGAAGTCCGCCTCGACTGGGACTTGCTCTGGAAGCACGACAAGGTGATGACCGCGAGCATGGCCACCACCATCATGTCTTCACGCTTCCTCGCCACGCCCTCGGCTCACGCGAAGCGCGAAATGCTGCTGCGCTGGCTGCCCGAGCGTCTTGCGGAAGTCGAAAGCCTCGATGTGCTGCCAATGGGCGTGTTCCACGACATGTACATGCATTGCAGCTATGCGGACTATGCGGGCAAGCACGACATCAAGAAGCCGATCAACACGCTGGTGCGCCGCAAGCTCGCGAGCCTCGGCATTCATGACGTCGAGCGCCGCGCGGCGCCGGTCAAGGAAGGCGAGAAGCCTGTGTTACTCGTCGTGCTGGAATGGTTTTCGAAGAATCACTCCATCTATCGCACGCATTCGCAGACGATGGTCGCGATGCGCGACAAGTTCCACATCATCGGCATGGGCTACGACGGCCGTGTCGACGATGCCGGGAAGGCCGTGTTCCACGAGTTCATTCCGCTGCAAGGCGCGAATCTGTGGGAAGTCGCGCGTCACGTCCGGCAGACGAGCGAAGAGCGCAATGCCCAGATGATGTACATGCCGAGCGTCGGCATGTTCCCGGAATGGATGGTCGCGAAGACCAATGACGAATACCGTGCCGCGGCGCTGCGCCTGATCGAAAACGCCGACGAGCGCAACGAACTCGCCGCGAAGCTGGCAGGACCGCAAGCCATCGAGAAGCTGATCTTCAAGGGCCGCCCGGAGATTCTCGGCGAACGCATGCAGGCGCTCTGGCAAGAGCAACTGCCGGCCGCGAAGAGCGCGAAGAGCAAGTCGAAGAAAGCGGAGCCTGCCGAAGCAATCGCATAAGCCTCCGACACGCTCGCACGTTTCATGTTCGAAGAGCCCGGCCGTGCGCCGGGCTTTTCGCATGGGCGGTCCGTGCTCGCGCGCCCCGTACGGCGCGCATTGAAATACCGCGTTTCTTGCTTGCCTGCAGGCACTTTAGAACTTGTTCTATTCGGATTGAGCATGCGAATCCTTAACCTTTGATCTGAGAACGCTACGCGGACAAAGGTCGATGAACCAGGCGCGACGTTCAGGCGTTTGGTTCAATCAAGGATACGAGCAATGTTGAAGATGAACGAGATCGCGGCAACCGTCCGCCGCATGGTGTGTGTTGGATCGGTGGTGCTGGTCGGCGTGGCGGGAACGGAACGCGTGATGGCATCCGAAGTCACGGATGCGGAAGCGGTCGTGCAGAAGGCAATGCCCGCCGCAAGCGATGCAGCTCCGATCGAATGGCACACAAGCGTGAAGGTGGTCCCCGCTGAAGGCGCCGATGCGCTCGTCGTCAAGCAAATGCTCGACGCGGACATCAAGAAGCTGGGCGATGTCCCGCACTCGCTGAACGAAGTGAATCGCTGGTCGGACGTGCTCACGACGGCGCTGCGTCAGGGCGGCTTGCCGTGCAGCGATTCGCCTTTCCATTCCGGCACGTTGTGCGGCGGCTGCGTGGTGGTGCGGCGTTGCCATCCGAACGGCGCCATCACCTTTTCGCGCAGCGCGAAGCCTTCCCGCAGCTTGCCACGCGCGATCAGATGCAATGCCTCGTAAAGACGCGGCAGATGTTCGCCCGGCAGCCGCTCGACGCACTGCTTCCAGATGGCGTCGGCATGCTCGGGCGCGTCCCAGCGCAAGAACTGCATCATCGCGCGATGATAGACGTCGAAGCGATACGGATACTGACGCACCCCCGCCTGCGCCGCGGCGATGGCGGCCTCGGCGCTGCGCGCGTGCTCCATCGCATGTTTCATTTCATGCGCGGTCGGCACCGCGCGTTTGCGCAGCACAATTTCGATGACGCACTCGGCGTAACTGTCGGCGGTCTGGTCGGCGTCGGCTCGCGCGGCGTCGAAGTTGTCGCGCACCAGCGCGATGCGCTCGCAGTCCGCGGCATGCGACATGGCCTGCACCAACTCGACGACGTTCACCGAGCGCGGCAGCCTGTTCTCTGTCTTGTAGATGGTGAAGCTCGTCTTGTGCCCGCCGTTGAAGCGGCTCGGCCAGACGCCCTTTCCGTAGAGATCCTCGTCCGGCACGGTCACGATGACATGGCCGCCCGGCTTCACGAGGTCGAGCCATCGCGCGAGCGCCTTGTGCGGATTGTTCTGCCGCGCGAGCACATGACTCGCATGAACGAAGTCGAATGCTGCGTCGCCCGCGCCATCCATCGTCGAAAGATCGCCCTTGTCCGCGGGCCACGACGTGATTTTGCCCATGCGCGGGAACACGTGCGCATGCGCCGAAAGCGGGTCGTCCGTCACGCCGATATCGAGTCCGTCGCCGACGAGGTAATGCTGCACGAATGCCGGTTCGCGGGAACGGCGCAGGCTTGCTTTGCTGGTTTCTTTCATGATCGCCTCACTTCGCCGCGACAGCCACGGCCGCCGCGCTTGCCGCATCAGCGCGGCTCAGGTCCTTCAAAAGCGCCTGAATGCGCTCGCCCAAAATCTCCGGCCGGCCCCTGAAAATGAGCTTCTCGATGGCCTTCTTGCCCGCGAGCGAGCGCGCCAGATCCAGCCGTTCGCTGTCGTTCTGGATGAGACGCAGCGCCGCCGCCTTGTACTCGTCGTTGCTCTTCGCGACCATCCATTCAGGGAATCCGACGCACGAAAACGACGGACATCGTTCGCTGCCGTCGCTCGCGGTGCTGAACGATCTCTTCGCGATGGAAGGCATCGAATTCTTCAGCCTGCAAAAGGGCGCGGGCGCCGACGAAGCAGCCCGGTATGCCACCGAGCGCGCGAACTTTCACGATGTGGGCGCGCGTCTCAACACAATGGCCGAGACGGCCAGCGCGATCGCGGCGCTGGATCTCGTCCTGACCGTGGATACGTCCGTCGCGCACGTCGCGGGCGCGATGGGCAAGCCGGTCTGGCTGATGTTGCCGTTCTACGGTGACTGGCGCTGGCACTACACGCGCGAAAACAGTCCGTGGTACCCGACCATGCGCCTGTTCCGCCGCCGCTTCGGTGGCGACTGGTCGGAAGTCGTCGCGCGCATCGGCGGGCACTTGCGGTATCAGCTGGCGATGAAGGCATCGGCCGTATGACGAGCCGCTGATCGAGCGCTTGCATCGAATGAATCGAAATCCGTCTATATCGTGTGACCTCGCGCGGGAGTGAGAATGTAAGCGACCTGCGATGTCCGGGAAAGGTTGCGCGCCGCCCTTCATGGCGCGCGCGGCCGGCATGGCCAGCGAGGAGAGCGGTAGTCGCCACGCGCGCCCATTCGCCCCGGACCACCGATTTTTTCTTCGACCCAGTTCGCCGCCTTACCCGGGCGGTTTTTTTTTGCTGGAGACAACTGCCCGACGAGCGACACGGTGCGTCAGTCACGCTGACAGACGTTATCGACATTGTTCGATATATCGCGCGATAACGTTTGACTAAAGTCATGAGTCGATGCCACAGCGGGTCGACGCAAGCCGCATGTGCAGGGTTCGGCGAAAGTCTCGCCGCACGCAGATGCATCGCGCTGGGCGAGGCGGTCGTCTCGCTCGTGGCCAGCCGCATTCCTAGTCAGGTGCTCTTATGTTGGTTTCGGATTCGATCAGCCAGGCCTTTCGCAAGTGTTGTGAAGCAGTGGGAATCGCATCGACGTTCCTGATGCCGGCGTTCTTCACGCTGTCGTTCGTCATTCTCGCTGCGTTGGGAACGGGTAGATCGGAGTCCGTACTAATAAGAACGGTGGCGGTCGTCTTCATCGCGTCCATGATCGTGATCACGGGCATGCTCCTCGCGGAGAGCCGGCAATACAAAAAGCACGGGACGTCGCAGGTCACGTCGATTCCGTTGCGTCACCTGGCTCAGCCCGCGCCGCAACGGGAAGCACCCCCTCAAGCGGACGGCGAACGATGCGACAGCAGCAAGCCGCGTTGCCGCCTGTGCCGCAGCGGCGGCCGGCGCGTGCGCCTCGGCTGCCTGACTCCTGGAGCCTACTGTGAAGACCGGAATGAATAGCGTCGCTTCGGACCCGGCCGGCCTTGCGTCGATGCAAGCGCTGTCCCCCGTCTTTCAATGCGATTCCACCTATCCTAAAATGGCCACAGGGCATGCCCGCCCGGTCGGGAGACGTGGCGATGAACTGGTCTGTTCGTCTGTTGCTTCAATTGCGCCAAGCAGCGCGTCTGTTTCGTGTTTCGATGCAAACGCGCATAGCGCCGGCGAGGGTGTGCCTATGAATGGACACACGAGACCGATCCGCGTGGTGCTGGCCGATGACCATCCCATCGTGTTGATGGCCGTCTCCGATCAGTTTTCCAAGCTTGCGGGTTTCACGATCACGGCCACGGTGAACTCGGGAGCGGATCTCGTGCGCGCGCTCGAAAAGGAGCCGGCCGATCTGGTCATCACCGATCTCGTGATGCAGGGCGACGAAGAAGTGGAACTCGACGGCTTGCGTCTCGTGAGCAAGCTGCGCCGCTCTTATCCCGAAGTGCCGCTCGTCGTCCTCACGATGATGACGAGCGGGGGCATGTTTCACGAGCTCTGCAAGCTGGGCGTCGCCGCCATCGTCAGCAAGGAGGAGCCGGCGAGCGAGCTCGCGCAGATCAGCGTGCGCGCGCTTTCGACGAAGGAAACCCTCTTCTCGCCGAAGATTCAGCTTCGCCTCGCGCGCGAAGGCTCCACGACGAAGGACCTTGCGCGCGAACAGCCGCTTTCTCCGCGCGAGCTGGAAGTGGTGCGCCTCTTCGCGCAGGGGCTTTCGGTGACCGAGATCGCGCGCACGCTGAACCGTTCCGTGCCGACGGTCGCGACACAGAAACGCTCCGCCATGCGCAAGCTGCATGTGGAGAACCACGTAGACCTCGTTAAATACGCCGCGAAGACAGGGTTGGCCTGATGGAGCGTTTCTTCGCCGCATCGCAGGATTCTCCTCTGCAAATGCTGCGGATGCTCGAAAGCAACCTCAAGCGCGAACGGCGCATTTTCGCTATCGCCGTCGGGCTGCTGATTTTCGCCGCGCTGTGCGGTGCGACGGCCACCGGCTTCTTCATGTTGACGGCGACGTTGAAGACGGAAGAAGAGTTCGCGCAGGCGGCCATGCGCGGCGTGAACGTCAGCATATTCAGCCGTTACAACATGCTCACGGCGGGCAGTCTCTTGCTCGAAGTCGGCGCGTCGGCGCCCAAGGCGGGCGTGCCGGACAGTCCCAACAAGCCGAAATGCGAGCCGTATCCGCCCGGCGTGAATGACACGGCGCTTGCCGAGGCTTGCCAGGCAGCGCGTCAGATGATCCCCGAAGAGAGCACGCCGCCGCTCTTGCAGTACACGAGATTCGACGGTTCCGCCTCGGCCGGCTTCGGATTCTTCACGGAGACCGACAATATGGTTCCTCCGCCTCAGCGACTCGCCGCGCTTGCTGAAGCGGCGAAGCTCTACATGAACACGCACAACATCGTCCCGCTCGAAGCCGCGCGCGACCGGCGCGTCATGTGGTATGTCGCGCCGCGCTCCATAGGTTTCGGCGCGCCGACCGTCGTCATGTTCATGGTGGTGGCGGGAGACGGCGACCCGTACGGGCTCGTGTTCACGCGCCTCAATCTCGACCGCGCGCTGCGCCGCGCGGTGCCGGAATCGCTCGAATCGCAGATCGCGATCTTCGACAACGATCATCAGGTGCTGGCGGGCGACGACACGCCCGATCTCCGGTTCATGGAAAACCAGCTCGCGAAAGCGCCGCCGGGCGCGTTTCACTGGCTGCCCGCTCACGGCTGGGGCGCGCGTCTCGACTCCCTGGCGCTCGGCATGGGGCATGTGGTCGTCGCGCTTCCCGTCGCGACGGAGCTCGCCGCGAAGCGCGTGCAAATGGCGATTCTGGTATTCGTCACCGGCGCGCTCATCGCCATGTTGCTTGCGATGTACCGCTACTGGAATTATCGCTTCCTCACGCGCTCGTACGAGCAGGCGTGCCGTGCGGTGGAGGGAGAGATACTTAACCATCTGCTCGTGCAGGCGACGCCCGTGGGCCTTTGCATCGCGTTGCAGGAAGACCTGCACGTGATCGCCGCGAACCAGATCGCGCGCTCGCTGTTCGATCTCAGCGAGACGTCCGCGAGCCTGCCCGCGGGCCTGCGCGATGCGTTCCACGCCCACGGCACGGCGCCGGCGGAGGACGGACACGACGCAGCCATCCGGCAGCTTCACTACACGCTCGACAAACCGGACGCCGGCACGCTGCATCTGAAGGTGTCGTATGCGGCGGCGGTGGTCAACAAGACCAACGTGTTCTTCTGCGCGATCGCCGACATTACCGAGCACCGCGAAGTCGAACGGCTGCTGCGCGAGGCGAAGGAAAGCAGCGACGCCGCCGCGAAAGCCAAGCTCAGCTTCTTCGCCTCGATGAGCCACGAGATTCGCACGCCGCTGTCCTCGCTCGTCGGCAATCTGGAACTCGTCGCGCTCGGGCCGCTCGCCGCCGAGCAGGAAGCGCGCGTTCACGCCATGCAGGCATCGGCGAGCGCGCTTTTGCAAGTCGTCAATGATGTCCTCGATTTCTCGAAGATGGATATCGGCGAAATGCGGCTTTCGGAGGAATGGGGCTCCATACGCGCGCTCGTCGTGCGCGTGATGGTCGCGCACGCGCCGCTCGCGAACCGTCAGGGCTTGCGCCTGTTCGTCGTGATCGAGCGGTCGTGTCCCGCGAAGCTGTTGTTCGATCCGATTCGCGTGTCGCAGATTCTCAACAACCTGCTCGGCAACGCGCTCAAGTTCACGTATTCAGGGAAGATCGTCGTGCGCGCGCGATGGGTCAACGACGCGCTCGAACTCAGCGTCGCGGATTCGGGCATCGGCATTCCGGCGTCGCAGCGCGAGAAGCTCTTTCAGCCGTTCATGCAGGGCGACGCGCACCGTCTCACGCAGGCGCGCGGAACGGGGCTCGGCTTGTCCATCTGTGTGCGGCTGTGCGAACTCATGAAGGGCCGCATTTCGC
The DNA here is from genome assembly GCF_017220215.1 of Caballeronia sp. M1242. Taxonomy (NCBI): domain Bacteria; kingdom Pseudomonadati; phylum Pseudomonadota; class Betaproteobacteria; order Burkholderiales; family Burkholderiaceae; genus Caballeronia; species Caballeronia sp. M1242. The sequence goes on from NZ_CP071132.1 coordinate 29,808, forward strand.
TCGACAGCACCGAAGGCGTCGGCACGCGCATTCAGGTGTGGCTGCCGCTCGCCGCCGACCATTCGTCCGACACCGGCGACGCCGCCTTGCTCGACGGCAAGCCCGCCATTCTGTGCCGCGCGAGCGAGTATCGGGAATGGTTCGAGAATCTCTACGACCCGGAGCGCAGTGCCGTCACGTACATGAATCACGCCGACCCTGCGCTCGCGGAAGGCTGCGAGTATCTGATCGCCACCGACGAGTTCACCGAGGAGGACATCAAGGCGGCGTGGAAGGACGGCACGCGCGTGATCCGCATGACGCAGGACGGCCCGCTCGTGCCCGTGCATTGGGGCGACGGCGTGCTCGAAGTGAGCATCTTCAGTCTCAAGGGATTCAAGGACGCGATCGCGACCATCAAGGGACGCCAGCGTGTCTCGCCGCACGCCGACGACGCGCTCGCGCTGCCGGCCGCGCGCAAGGCGGGGCCGACTGTCGTGATCGCCGAAGACAACCGGCTCAATCGCGGGCTGTTGCGCGATCAGTTGCTGACGCTCGGCGCATCCGTGCTGGAGGCGAAGGACGGCGAGGAGGCGCTTGATCTTTTACGCAAGCATCGCGTGGATATCGTGCTGACCGACATGGACATGCCCAAGATGTCAGGCGCCGAACTGCTCGTCGCCGCGCGCGCGCTCGATCCGGCGATGCGTATCTATGCGATCAGCGCGAGCGCGAGCGCGCAGGACGTGGAGCGCGGACGCGCGCGCGGTTTCACCGATTATCTGACCAAGCCGGTCCCGCTCGCGGTGCTGGCGGGCGTGCTGCAAACCGCCGGCGTCGATGCGGCAGGCGCCGCGCCCGAGACCGCAGCGCAGGCCGCGAACGAAGCGCCGGAGGACGACGACCTACCGCCGCGCTTTCCGCCGATTCCCGCCGCGTATATGCCGGACCTCGCCGGGCAGATCGACGAAGACATCGTCGCGCTCGACGACATCTGCAAGGAGAAGGACGCGCGCAAGCTGCGCCGCTGGGCGCATAAGCTCGCGGGCGGGCTGACGGTGCTCGGTCCGTCCATGCTGTACGACCAGTGCCAGGAACTGCGCGCGTTGCTGCGTGAATCGGAAAGCTGGGTGGAAGACGTCGATACCTTCACCGCGCTCATTCGCAGCGACCTGATCGAATTGCGCGACATGCTGCATGCCGCGCTCGATCTGCATCGCGGATAGCGCCCGTCGTCACATTCGATGCGTGGGCGCGGCGAGCGCGTCCAGTTCTTCGCGCGCCGCGAGCGCGTCGTCTTTCGAGAAGCGGTAGCCGCCGCGGCCTTCGGTCTTCGCTTCGTAGAGCGCGATGTCGGCCCGCTTGAGCGCGCGCTCGAACGATTCGCCCGGCTTCGCAAGCGCAATGCCGATGCTCACGCCCAGCGTCACGACCACGCCCGCGTCGAGTTCATAAGGCAACGACAGATCGCGCACGATGCGCCGCGCGAACGCGATGCTCGCGGCATCCGCGAAGTAGGTCGCGACCACGGCGAACTCGTCGCCGCCCAGACGCGCCGCGAGTTCGCCATGCCGCATCGCGTTGCGCAGACGGTCCGCGACGCGTCGCAGCAGTTCGTCGCCCGCATCGTGACCGTGCGAATCGTTGACGTGCTTGAAGCCGTCCAGATCGACGTACATCACCATGACCTTCTCGCGGTGCGCGCTGCCCGCGATCAGGCGCTCGGCGTGGTCGCTCAGATAACGCCGGTTCGGCAGGCCGGTCAGCGAGTCGTGATGCGCCCAGTGCAAAATCTTCGCTTCCGCGCGGCGGCGCGCGGTCACGTCCTCGACGATGATCACCGCGCTGCCGTCCGGCACCGGATCGCGGCTCAGTTCCAGCTGGCGGCCATCGGGCAGCGCGAGTTCGAGCGGGGCGTGGCCGTCCTTCAGCCACTCGCCGCAGCGCGCGGTCAACTTCGCGCGCTGCGATTCGCCATGCTCGGCGAGCGCCAGATAGCCGATGAACTCGGGCAGCGCCACGCCGATGCGCAGCATGTCGGCGGTCGCGCCGAAAAGCTGCGCCACCTTGCGATTCGCGATGACGACCGCGCCCGCCGCGTCGATCGTGCAGAGGCCGTGCGGCATGTGCGCGAGCGCGGCGTCGAAGCGCGCGGCCAGTTCCGCGTGCTCTTCCTCAGCCGTCATCAACGCAACGAGATTGCGATAGTGGCGGCGCACGACGACGCTCATCGCGCCGATATAGACGACGAGCGGCGGCACGAGCATCCAGTAACCGGCGGGGCCAAGAAGCGCGCCCACGCCGATCGGCACGCTGCCCGCGCAAACCTGCGAGATCGCGAGATGCGGCACGCCCGCGTTGCGCGACGCAATGCCGCCGAGCATGCCGGCCGTCACCATGATTGCGAGCGAGGCGAGCATGGCGTCGCCGGACATGACGCAGGCCATCGCGCCCAGGCCGGTCAAGCCGCAGGCGATGAGCCCGAACGGCGCATAGCGCCGCGCCCACGGCGCCGGTTCGGGCGAGCGCTGTCGCCGCGCCGCCCGATAGCGGCACACGACAATCACGCGCGCGGCGAGAACCAGCGCGTCCGCAATGAACCACGCGACGGTCCACGGCGCGCGCACGCGCACGAGCGCGACCAGCGCGACGAACGCGGTCGAGCCGCCTGCGAGCAGCAGCGGGCGAATGTCGTCGAGCAGGGTGAAGAGGAGCGAGGAGCGAATGCAGGGCGTGATGCGCCCGTCGTCCGTTGCCGGTGTCGCCAAAAGGGAATCGAGCAAGGACGAGGAACCTGACATGCGAGATACCGGCGAACCGGAAAAATACGGGGAAGGCATCGGTGAAGCGCGGGCTGATCCGGCGGGCACCGTCATATGCGGGTTTACGGCAGGTCGGTCGAAAACTGAAAGAGGCGAGCGGTCAGCAGGCGCTATTGTCATCGCGCGAGCCGGCCTTCAGAATCTGCGCATCCCTTAACGCACGCTGCTCATCCTTCGAGGACACACCATGGCAAAGATCCTGACGCTGCACGGCGTCAACCTCAACATGTTCGGCAAGCGCGATCCGAAGCAGTACGGCACCGCGACGCTCGCGCAGATCGACGAGCAACTGGCCGCGCTCGGCAAGGAACTGGGCGTCGAAGTCGAGTGCTACCAGACCAACATCGAAGGCGAGATGTGCTCGCGCATCCATCAGGCGTTCAGCGATAACGTCGATGCAGTCGTCATCAACGCGGGCGCGTGGACGCATTACAGCTACGCGATCCGCGATGCGCTCGCCATTCTGACCGTGCCCATCATCGAGGTGCATATGTCGAACGTTCACGCGCGGGAAGCGTTCCGGCACGTGTCCGTGTTCTCCGAAGTCGTCAAAGGGCAAATCTGCGGCTTCGGCGTGGAAAGCTATCTGCTCGGCCTGCGCGCGGCGGTATCGGCGATCAAGTGACGCCGCGCCGCGTGTTGAGCCGTTACGCGCGGCTCGCGTCTTTCACGCTGGCGGCGGCGGCGCGGCGCGCGCGGCTTTGCACGGGCACCGGCTTGCGCTCGCGCAGCGTCGCGCCGCGGATGAACAACACGGCGAACAGCGCGCAAACGGTCCAGACGATGGCGATGATGGTCAGGTAGTTCATTGTCGTATTCCTCGATTCGATGCGTGTTCTTGTGAGGCGTGGTGCTCAGGCTTGGGCGACGGGCATGGCGAGCAGCCGGCCGATCAGCCTTTGCGCGATTGCGTGCTGCCCGGCCAGCGTTTCTGCGGCGTCGGCGGCGGCATCCGCGTTGACCTGCGTGCGCACCTGCGCGGCGAGGCGCAGCACGTTGTCCGATGCCGTCCGGAGTTCAGCGAGCAGGTCGGCTTCGAAAGCCGCCATGCCGGCGTGCGATTCGATTGCGCCGAGAATCGCCGTCTGCTGCGGCGTGCCATTCGTTTGCGTCGTCTGGAACATGTTGGCTTCCCCGTAAGTGGATGAATCCATTCTGCGCGGGGAGCGTCCGAATCAATCCTCCGAAAAAGACCTGATTCCCGGTTCAGTTTGATCTCTTGACGACTCGCCCTCGCGCCCCATGAGGGTGCGGAGTCCATCCGACAAGGCTTCCCGGGGCGTCGGGGCGGTAAAATCGCGTGTTTTTCCGCGCGCCGTGAAGCACGGTTCGGCGAGTGTTCGCCCTGTACAGTCGCCCGTCGCACGAAAAAACAACACTTTTCGCGTTTTCCGGCAAGGCAGGCAGAGCGGCGCGCGTCCTTGGCAGTTCAGGCAGAGATCGACAATGGCTTCAGGCAACAACCCGGCAGCAGCGCAGCACGAAACACTCAGGCGCGGACTCAAGAGCCGCCACATTCAACTCATTGCGCTCGGCGGCGCCATCGGCACGGGGCTTTTCTTAGGCGTCGCGCAGACCATCAAGCTCGCCGGGCCGTCCGTGCTGCTCGGCTACGCGATCGCCGGGATGATGGCGTTTTTCATCATGCGGCAGTTGGGGGAAATGGTCGTCGACGAGCCCGTGGCCGGCTCGTTCAGCCATTTCGCCGACAAATACTGGGGTCACGCGGCCGGCTTCGTGTCCGGCTGGAACTACTGGGCCGTGTATATCCTCGTGAGCATGGCCGAGCTGTCCGCGGTCGGCATCTATATGCAGTACTGGTGGCCGGCGCTGCCGCCGTGGGTATCGGCGCTCGCGTGCTTCGCGATTGTTAACGCAATCAATCTGACGAGCGTGAAGTCGTACGGCGAGCTCGAATTCTGGTTTGCCATCGTGAAAGTCGCGGCGATCGTCGGCATGATTCTGTTCGGCGGCTATCTGCTCGTGTCGGGTCACGCGGGGCCGCAGGCGAGCGTCGCGAACCTCTGGCGGCTCGGCGGCTTCTTCCCGTACGGCGCGAGCGGTCTCGTGATGTCGATGGCCGTCATCATGTTCTCGTTCGGCGGGCTGGAACTGGTCGGCATCACGGCGGCCGAAGCCGAGGACCCGTCGCGCAGCATTCCTCGCGCGACGAATCAGGTCATCTACCGCATTCTCATTTTCTATATCGGCGCGCTCGGCGTGCTGCTTTCGCTGTATCCGTGGGACAAGGTCGCCACCGGCGGCAGCCCGTTCGTGCTGATTTTCCGCGAGATGAACAGCACGTTGGTCGCGAACGTGCTGAACGTGATCGTGCTGACGGCCGCGCTTTCCGTGTACAACAGCGGCGTCTATGCCAATAGCCGCATGCTCTACGGCCTCGCGCAGCAGGGCAACGCGCCGCGTGCGTTGCGCCACGTGAGCGCGCGCGGCATTCCACTCGCGGCGCTCTTCGTGTCGGCCGTCGTGACGGCGGCGTGCGTGCTGATCAATTACTTCATTCCGGGCCGCGCGTTCGAACTGCTGATGGGGCTCGCGGTATCGGCGCTCATCATCAACTGGGCGATGATCAGCATCATTCATTTGAAGTTCCGCCGCCACAAGCGCGAGCAGGGCGCGGCCACGACCTTCAAGAGTCTCGGTTATCCGTTCACGAACTATCTGTGTCTTGCGTTCGTCGCGGGCATCGTGTGGGTGATGTACGAGACGCCGGGCCTGCGGCTATCCGTCTATCTCATTCCTATCTGGCTGGCGGTTCTCGGAATCGGCTACTATCTCAGAACCAAGGGCGCCGCGCGCCGTCCCGCTCATCCTTCGTCCTGAATCTAGTCCTGATACCCAGACCATGTTCGAACATATCGATGCCTACCCCGGCGACCCGATCCTCTCGCTGAACGAAAACTTTCAGAAGGACCCGCGCACGAACAAGGTCAATCTGAGCATCGGCATCTATTTCGACGACGCCGGCCGCTTGCCCGTCATGCAGGCGGTGCGCGAAGCCGAACTCTCGATTCTCCAAGAGCTCGGCCCGAAGCCGTATCTGCCGATGGCCGGTTTCGCGCATTATCGCGATGCCGTGCAGGCGCTCGTATTCGGCACGGGCAGCACGGCGCGCGCCGAAGGCCGCATCGCGAGCGTGCAGACGCTCGGCGGCTCGGGCGCGCTGAAGGTGGGCGCGGACTTCATCAAGCGATACTTTCCGGCGTCGAAGGTATGGGTGAGCGATCCGACGTGGGAGAACCATCGCTTCATCTTCGAGCGCGCGGGCTTCGAAGTGAACACGTATCCGTACTACGACGAAGCCACCGGCGGCCTGCGCTTCGACGCGATGCTCGAAGCCATCGACGCGTTGCCGGCAAAGAGCGTCGTGCTGCTGCATGCGTGCTGCCACAATCCGACCGGCGTGGACCTCGACGAAGCGCAGTGGGTCAAGATCATCGACGTGCTGCATAAGCGCGACCTGCTGCCGTTCGTCGACATGGCGTATCAGGGTTTCGGCTCGGGGCTCGAAGACGACGCGTTCGCCGTGCGCGAGCTTGCGCGCCGTGGCGTGCCCGCGTTCGTCGCGAATTCGTTTTCGAAGAACTTCTCGCTCTATGGCGAGCGTTGCGGCGGCCTGCATGTGATCTGCGACGATGCCGCCGAAGCCGACCGCGTGCTCGGCCAACTGACGAGCGCGGTGCGCGCCAATTACAGCAATCCGCCGACGCACGGCGCGAAGATCGTGACCAAGGTGCTGACGACGCCGGAACTCGCACAGTCGTGGAAAGATGAACTCGCGGCGATGTGCGGACGCATCGCACGCATGCGCCGCGCGATTCACGATGGCCTGCGCGAGCATGTGCATGGCGAGGCGTTGTCGCGTTACGTCAAACAGCGCGGCATGTTCACCTACACGGGTCTCGAAGCGCCGCAAGTGGACCGTCTGCGCGAGGAATTCGGCGTGTATATCCTGCGTTCGGGGCGCATGTGCGTCGCGGGGCTGAACGAGAGCAACGTGCAGATCGTCGTCGACGCCATCGGCAAGGTGCTGGCGAAGTAAGGCGTCGGCCACGCAATCGCTTCACAACGCGGGACACGACAGTACCTGCTGCGGCGGCAGCGTGCCCGGTCCCGCGTCCACTTTCGCGCCGCGCGGCGGCGTCGAGACGAGCCGCACGCTGTTTTCCCCAACATTCGCGAGCACGTACTGCTCCGCGCTTCCATCCGGCTGCCAGTACACGCGATAGACCGCGTCATCCCGATAGATATGCAGCGCGCCGTGCACGGCCTTGTCGCCTTGCACGAGATCGGCGCGCGCGCCTTCCTGCAACGTCAGCGCGTTGCCCGACGCGCCTTGCAGCACGCCGCAAGCGGGCTGGCCGGCGTGCGCGTGCGCGCATGCGAGAAGGGCCGCGCAGAAAGCCGCGCAGAAAGCCGCGTGGCGATACGGCGAAACGTTCATCGGCGAAGCCTCCGGGAAATGTATCGGCCACCCTCCGCAGCAAGTTATGTGCGGGGCCGCATGCCGAGGCGATTCGCTTCGCCGTTCGTCCGCGCGTGTGCTACCTTGAATGAGCAGCGTTCGATGTTGGAGGGCGCCATGTCAGTCATCGCACCGGACGAGAAGGCGGAATTCCTCGCGATTCTCGCGCGACACCGGCTCGACCCGACCGATTTCCTCGTGCAGGAAGCGGGCGAATCGGATGTCGTGGACGATGTTTATCCGCTGCGGGGACACGTGAACATCGTGCGGCGCTCGACGCTGAAGGAGCGCGAATATCGCATCGGGCACGGCACCGCATGGGTGGCGGCGTTCGAGAAGGACCTCAATAAGGGCGCGTTCGGCTGAAACGCGCGCGCCGCGTAAGTGTTTTCAACGCATCTTTTTGAAGCGGAGCACACGATGAGACCGACCGACTTCACATCGTTCAGGGCGCACCTCGCCATGCTGCTCCGCGATCTGCCGCGCGGCATGACCGCCGATCTGACCGATGTGGCCGTTGCATACTGGAACGGCAAGCAGGTCGTCGGCGCGTATCTGCGCGATAACGGATGCATCGACGAAGATTTCGACTTCGACGAGAACGCCTGGGGCGTGTGGCGCGACGAGTTCCTGCTCTGGTTCGACGCCCCGCGTTTCTCGGAACGCAGCGATCTGAAGGCTGCGCTCGTCTCCGGCACGCATTGCGCGACGGTGCACGGCGGACGGTGGCCGCGTCCGCGCTGAAGCTGCGTCGCGACGAAGCACTGCATTCTTTCTCCTTCGCTCTCCCCGCCCGCGAACGGCACGTGACTTGCTGCCCCAGACCGGTCTGGCAACGTCCGAACCACGGTTGACGACGGCCGCGTTCCGCCATTCTTCAGGGAGGGTTGCAGCATGGCGAGTACCTCAAGACTTCATCCGCTCACGTTCGGCACGGCTATCGCATTCATCGTGATCGGACTCGTGCTTGCCGCGGGCGGCGCGTATCTCGTGACGCTCAATGGATCGTGGTACTACGCGATCACGGGCGTGGCCATCGTGCTGACCGGCCTTCTCCTGCTCATCCGACGCCGCTCCGCGCTGCTGCTCTTCGCGCTCGTGCTGTTCGGCTCGACGATCTGGGCGGTGTTCGAAGCGCGTTTCGACTTCTGGCAGCTTCTGCCGCGCTTGTGGATCTGGGTCCTGCTCGCGGTGTGGCTGCTCATTCCTTATGTTCATCGCGGCGCGCTGTTCGGTCCGCCTTCGACTGCGCGGGCCGCGCGCGTGCCGCTCGCGGCTGCCATCGTGCCGGCGGTGCTGCTCGGCATCGGCACGTACTTCACGGACCCGCACGATCGCGCGGGCAGCATCGACGTGAGCGTGGCCGCCGACCCGAACCAGCCCGACCTGAACGCCGCGACCGGACGCCAACCCGGCGACTGGATCGACTATGGCGGCTCGCCGCTCGGACAGCGCTATGTGCCGCTCGCGCAGATCACGCCGCAGAACGTGCATCAGTTGAAAACGGCGTGGACGTTTCGCACCGGCGACATGCCCGGCCCCGACGATCCGACCGAAACGACCGACGAGAACACGCCGCTCAAAGTGGGCGACACGCTCTTTCTGTGCACGCCGCACAGCAAGGTGTTCGCCCTCGATGCCGCGACCGGTAAGGAGCGCTGGCACTTCGATCCGCAGATCCAGAGCGCGGTCGGGTTCAAGCATTGGGAGCACATGACCTGCCGGGGCGTCGCGTATTACGATCCGGCGATGCATGCGGCGGCGGTTTCGGCTGCGGCCGCGTCCGAAGCGTCCGCCGCGCCGGACGCGTCATCCGATGCGCAGGCGTCCGCGCCGGCCGCCACGAGCGATGGCGCGGCCTCCATGCCCGCCGCGTCCAGCGATGCTGCCGCCTCCGCGCCCGCGCAGAGCGGTGATCAAACCGCCGCGCAACCGGCGCCTCAACCCGCCGCGCCCTCGAACGAATGCCCGCGCCGCGTCTTTCTTCCGACCGCCGATGCCCGCCTCATCGCGCTCGACGCCGACACGGGCAAGCCCTGCGCGAGCTTCGGGAAGAACGGGACCATCGACTTGCGCATGAACATCGGGCCGTTCACGCCGGGCGGCTATTACTCGACCTCGCCGCCGGCCGTCGCGCGCAATCTCGTGATCGTCGGCGGTCACGTGACGGATAACGAATCGAACAACGAGCCGTCCGGCGTGATTCGCGCATATGACGTCAACGACGGCCATCTCGTCTGGAACTGGGATTCGGGCAACCCGGACGCCACCGAGCCGATCGCGCCCGGCGCAACCTACGTGCGCAACTCGCCGAACATGTGGTCGATCTTCAGCGTCGACGAGAAGCGCGGCATGATCTATCTGCCGATGGGCAATCAGACGCCCGACCAATGGGGCGGCCAGCGCACGCAGCAGGCCGAGCGATTCGGCGCGGGCGTCGTCGCGCTCGATCTCGCGACCGGCAAGCTGCGCTGGAATTATCAGTTCACGCACCACGATCTTTGGGACATGGACGTGGGCGGCCAGCCGACGCTCGTCGATCTGCAAACCGCGCAAGGCATGCAGCCGGCGCTGATCGCGTCGACGAAGCAGGGCAGCCTTTACGTGCTGAATCGCGAAACCGGCCAGCCGATCATCCCGATCAACGAGGTGCCGGTGCCGCAAGGCGCGGCGCGAGGCGACCGCACGTCGCCGACGCAGGCCGTCTCCGCGCTCAACTTCAATCCGCCGCGCGTGCGCGAAGCCGACATGTGGGGCACGACGCCGTTCGATCAGCTCTGGTGCCGCATCAAGTTCAAGAGTCTGCGCTACGAGGGGCCGTTCACGCCGCCGTCCGAGCAGGGCACGCTGGTATTTCCGGGCAATTTCGGCGTCTTCGACTGGGGCGGCGTATCGGTCGATCCGGTGCGGCAGATTCTGATCGCGAATCCGGATTACATGGCGTTCACGTCGAAGCTCATCCCGCGCGAGAAGCTGGACGAGCAGGCGGGCGAGAAGAAGGGCAGCGAGACGAGCGGCATCAAGCAGGCGCGCGGCACGCCGTTCGCGTTCGAGCTGAACGCGTTTCTGTCGCCGCTCGGCATTCCGTGTCAGGCGCCGCCGTGGGGGTATATCGCGGGTGTCGATCTGCGCACGGGCAAGATCGCGTGGCAGCACAAGAACGGCACGATTCGCGACAAGGCGCCGCTGCCCATTCCGATGCCGCTCGGCGTGCCGAGCCTCGGCGGCACCATCGTGACGGCGGGCGGCGTCACGTTCCTCACCGGCACGCTCGATCAATACGTGCGTGCCTACGACGTGCGCAACGGCAACAAGCTATGGGAAGCGCGTCTGCCGGCAGGCGGCCAGGCGACGCCGATGAGCTACGCCGACGCGAGCGGCAAGCAGTACGTCGTGGTGACGGCGGGCGGGCATGGTTCGCTCGGAACCAAGGCGGGAGATTACGTGATCGCGTACACGCTGCCGTGAAGCAAGCGGGAGGGCGGCGGCGCGTTGAACCGCCGCCCAACGCGGATTTATGCCGCGCGGCGATAGGCTTCGGCCATCAGCGCGCTGACCTTGGCGCGAGCCTTCAGTGCGTCACGAACGGCGTCGGCGATAAGCGAAAAAAGCGGGGCGAGAATTCCCATGGCAACTCCTTGAACCGGTGGCGTCTAGGTTAACTACCTAGGTAGTAACCCGTATATTAGCAGGTTTGGTGCGACGCAGCAAACGACGCCTGCAAGGCTGGCTACGCTGAACGACTCATAGTGCGAACTTAGCGCGATAATCGACTGAACCGCGTGCTTCGCTCGTTCCCAGAAGGAGAACGCACATGAGTCGGCATTTTTCGGTTCGCGCAGTGCTCTCCCTGCTTGGCGCGGCGATGGTCGCGGCGGCGATCGTCGTGGGATGCAGCGGGGGCGGTTCTTCATCGACGACGAGTTCCGTCGCGGCGGGCGGCGGGGCGGCAGCGCCCGCGTCCAGTCCTGCGGCAGCATCAGATGGAACGAGCGGCGGCACACCGACGCAGCCGGCCACGCACCCGATCGACGTCGCCACGTACCACAACGACATCGCGCGCACCGGCCAGCAGCTCTACGAATCCGTGCTGACGCCCGCGAACGTCAACGCGGCCACGTTCGGCAAGCTCGCCGTCTTCGCAGCGGACGGCCCCGTCGATGCCCAGCCGCTTTTCCTCGCCGCCGTGCCCATCGCGGGCGGCACGCACAACGTGCTGTATGTCGCGACCGAGAACGCGAGCGTCTTTGCGTTCGACGCGGACACCGGCGCCACGCTCTGGAAAGCGAGCACGCTCGCAAGCGGCGAGACGCCGAGCGACGACCACGGCTGCGGTCAGATCACGCCGACCATCGGCATCACGGCGACGCCGGTCATCGACCGCGCGCGCGGCGCGATGTATGTCGTCGGCATGTCGAAAGACGGCGCGGGGCGCTATCACCAGCGCATTCATGCGCTCGACCTTGCGACGGGCGCGGAGCTTTTCGGCGGGCCGACGGAGATTGCCGCATCGTATCCCGGCACCGGCGTGGGCAGCCAGAACGGGCGCGTCGTGTTCGATCCGGGGCAATACGCCGAGCGAGCGTCGCTGTTGCTGCTGGGTGGCGTCGTCTATACGGCATGGACGTCGCATTGCGACATCATGCCGTACACCGGCTGGGTGATCGGCTACAACGCGAGCACGCTGCAACAGGCGAGCGTGCTGAACGTCACGCCCAACGGACAGATGGGCGCGATCTGGATGAGCGGCGCGGGCCTCGCTTCGGATGGCGCGTCCATCTATCTTCTCGATGCGAACGGTACCTTCGACGCGACGCTCGACGGGCAGGGCATGCCGATTCACGGCGATTTCGGCAACGGCTTCCTGAAGCTCGCCACGACGCCGACGCTCGCCGTCACCGATTACTTCCAGCCGTCGAACACGGTGCAGCAGTCGAGCGCGGACGAGGATCTCGGTTCCGGCGGCGCGCTCGTGTTACCCGATCTTCCGGATGCAAGCGGCGCGATCCGCCATCTCGCGCTCGGCGCGGGCAAGAACTCGGTGATCTACGTGGTCAACCGCGATTCGATGGGCAAGTTCGATTCGAACGCGGATCACATCTATCAGGAGCTCGTCGGGCAGATTCGCGGGCCGGTGTTCGGCATGCCCGCGTACTACAACCGGACCGTGTACTTCGGCGCGATAGGCGACAGCATCAAGGCATTCACGATCAGCGACGCGCGGCTCTCGTCCACGCCCGCCAGCCAGACGCCCACGAGTTTCGGCTTTCCGGGCGCGACGCCGAGCGTGTCGGCGAACGGTGCGGCGAACGGCATCGTGTGGGCGGCGGAAAACGGCACCATCGCGGCGCTGCACGCGTACGACGCGTCGAATCTCGCGCGCGAGCTGTACAACAGCCGACAGGCCGGCGCGCGCGACCAGTTCGGCCAGGGCAACAAGTTCATCACGCCGACGATTGCGAACGGCAAGGTGTACGTGGGCACGCGCAGCGGCGTGGGCGTGTTCGGAGTGCTTTCGCGATAGATTCGGTACTGTCATCGCTTCATCGAGAGTGAGAGAGATCGAATGAACGCATCGCAACGCATCGACCAGTTGATCGCCGAACTGACGGACTGGCGCGGGCAGACTTTTGCCCGCGTGCGCGAAAGCATCCTCGATGCCGATCCGGAGATCGTCGAGGAATGGAAGTACATGGGAAGCCCGGTGTGGTATCGCGACGGCATGATCGCGGTCGCCAACGCGCACAAGGGCAAAGTGAAGGTGACGTTCGCTCACGGCGCGTCGATTGCCGATCCCGACGGGCTGTTCAACGCGGGGCTGGACGGGAACGCGCGGCGGGCCATCGATTTCTTGGAAGGCGATACGGTCGATGCGGCGCGGCTCACGCGGCTGGTGCGCGCGGCGATTGAGTTCAATCAAAAGAGAACGAAGAAGTCGAGGAGGTGAGAGCGGGTCGGGTCGCTTCTCTCGCGAGCGGCGCGACTCAAGCAAGTAATTGCTTTGTAGACCGAATGACGGTTGGATGCGGAGCATGCGTGAAGGCGCTTGTCGCTGTTCCGGTTCGCAATCTCTAATGCGCGCCGCGTGGCGCTCAAGACGCTTCGCGCAGTTCATACTGGCCAAGCGGCCCGATTCGCGTAGCCGGAGATGGCTCGCGGCGGCATGGGCCGGTCGAGCGTCTATCGGCTTCACAAGACGCTCTGAGCGTGTCCAATCGCGCTGGCTGCTTCTGCAACTGGCCGACGGACGCCTGCGCAGCGGGCTTGGCCGCACCGCCAACAGTCCGCCGTCGAGAGACCGCTCTGATCGTAGGAAGCGAACCGTCAAATCTGGCCGCTCGACCTACGCGCTTTCACCGTGCGAGGCTCCGACGCACCTTGGCGGCAACGGAGCGTTTTCATAGCCGGCCGGCGTTCGCGTGAGGTGCTGGCTTAGCCGCGCCGCTTCCCGGCCACCGTTACTCAAGCGTTGAGAGGCGCGCTTCGCCCATGAAGAGCCATCCGGCCGCTTCGACTTAGCTCGCCCTCACCAACGCGCCTCCGACGTCCCCGGCGGCACCGACGCCCTGTCATACCGCGCAGGCGTGCGCGCGAGTTGCGCGCTCGGCCGCACCGCTTCCAGTTCGCCGAATCCCGATGGCACGCGCTCCAGAAACGCCGCGATATCCGGCTTCTTCGCGAAGAGACCGCCCTCGATCCGGCCGAGGCCGCGCAGCCACTTCCCCGTCTGCGCCAGCGATACCTCCACGTGCCAGCTTCCGCCTTCCCGCTGCTGCTTCCACAGCGCCGCCGCCGCGCCGAACGCCATCAGAAAGCCGGTCGCCATGTCGAGCATCTGCATGGGCAGCGCGCGAGGCTTGCCTGCGCCTTCTGCCTCGCCTTCGGCCGCGTTAAAGCCCATCGCGGTCTGAACGAGCGAGTCGAAGCCGCGCCGCCCGGCCCACGGGCCCTGCGTCCCGTAAGCCGACAACGACACCTGCACGATGCCCGGCCGGCGCGCCGCCAGCTCGTCCGGTCCGAAGCCGAGCGATGTCAGCCCTCCCGGCCGATAGCCTTGCGAGAACACATGCGCGTCGCCGATCAGACGCCACAGCGCCGTGCGCCCGTCTTCCGAGCGCAAGTCGACATGGGCCGAGCGCTTGCCCCGGCTCGTATCAGCAATGGCGGAAATATTCGGCAGATGCGGCGAATTCACGAGCATCACATCCGCGCCGAACGCGGCGAGCGCGCGACCGCCGACCGGACCGGCCAGAATGCGCGTCAAATCGAGGACGCGCACGCCGGAGAGCGGACGCGCATCGGCGGCGAGTGGCGGCAGCGCGAGCGGCGGCGCATCGCCGATGCGCGTGAAGGTCATCAGCGGCTGCTTGGCGAGCACCTGACCTTGCGGCGTCGCGTCCCATTCGTCGAAGCGGCGCAGCTTGGTGACGACGAGACCGCGTTGCGCGCAGGCCTCCTCGAAGTCGCCCGCGCGCCACTGGACGAGCGCGCGCTCGGCGTCGGCGCGCGTCGCCGTGGCCGGATCGAGACCGAGCACGCGCAACGCGCCGTCCTGATGGTGCGCGAAGTTCGCATGGATGCGCACGTAGCCGTCGGCGCAGCGGTAGAGCCCGGAGAACGGCCCCCACGTTTCCGGCTCCTTGCCGTCGAGCGTGAAGTAGCCGGTGCATTCGACGGCCGCGTGCGTCATGTCGACCGCCACGCGCTGACGCGGCGCGCCGCGGACATGCGCGAGCTCGCAGGCCGCAAGCGCCGCTGCGGCGATGGTGGACTGCGCGGCCGTGCCGACGGCGAAGGTAGAAGGAAAGACCGGATCGTGCCCGGTCAGGTCGACGAACGAAAGCGCATCGCCGGGCAGACCGGCGATGCGCCATAGGGAAGCGAGGGTATCGAAGGAAGCGGTCATGATCGGAGCGCGGCGACGAAAGATGCGTCATTGTCGCGCCGATTCGCGTCGGCTTCCCGCTACAGTTTTATGGGCGGGTGCCGGGCCGCTGCGGACGCGGCAGCCGGGCCGTGCCGCCCTTGCGCCTTCAGCCCCGGGCACGCGTGGTCGCCGATTCCGCCTCTGGCCGCAGTTGCTTCGGTCTGAGCGGCGCCGTGCCGCTGACTCCGCGCCCGGGCGTATCGCCATGAGCCCCCGCACGTGCCGAGTCGTCGGTTGCGAGCCCGGCCGCAGCAGCTAGGGCTTGTACCGCGTCCTGCCGCTGATCCTGAGCGGGCGTAGCACCTTCAGCCGCAGGCGCTCGGCGTCGACGGTTGCGCGTCTCGCCGTACCGGCTTGGAATCGAGCCGCGCCGTGCGCCGATTCCGTGCCCCGGCTTCGCAGTCTGCTCGCGGCCGCGCCGAAGCTCAAACCGCGCGCCGCAGCCCGTTCGGCCTCGTGCCTGCCGCATCGCTGCTTCCGCGCCCCGCGGCAGCGAATCCGGCATGCCGCCTCCATCGACGATGCCCGTCCCCGCGATACCGAGCGGCGAGCCCCCGCGCCCAACCACCAATCACCCGCGCCGCGTCGCCAGTTCCGCGCCCTGACGCAGTGCTTCGAGCATGCTGCCTTCATCGGCGATGCCCTTGCCCGCGATATCGAACGCCGTGCCGTGATCCACCGACGTGCGGATCACATCCAGCCCGACCGTCACGTTCACGCCGGCTTCCAGCCCGAGCACCTTTACGGGGCCGTGTCCCTGATCGTGATACATCGCGACGACGAGATCGAAATCGCCGCGTCCCGCGCGATAGAACAGCGTGTCGGCGGGCAGCGGGCCGGTCACGTCGAGACCGCGTTCCTGCAACGCCTTCACCGCCGGGATGATCTTCTCCTCTTCCTCACCATAGCCGAAAAGACCGTTCTCGCCCGCATGCGGATTGATCCCGCACACGCCGATGCGCGGCTTCTCGATGCCCGCCTTCTTCAGCGTCGCGTCGCCGCGCTCGATGGTGCGCTGCACGAGCCCCGGTTCGATCTTGCGGATCGCGTCGATGATGCCGATGTGCGTCGTCACGTGAATCACGCGCAGCTTCGGCGCGACGAGCATCATCGACACTTCGTCCACGCCCGTCAGATGCGCGAGCATCTCCGTGTGTCCCGGGAACTTGTGGCCGCCCGCGTGCAACGCTTCCTTGTTGAGCGGCGCGGTGCAGATAGCGTCGATCTGATTGGCCTGCGCCAGTTCGACCGCGCGGGCGATGTAACGGTAAGCGGCGTCGCCCGCGACCGGCGAAAGCTGGCCGAACGGTAGGTCGTCGGGAATCAGACCGAGGTCGATGCAGTCGATCACGCCCGGTTCGTAGCGCGCCTCGGATGCGTCCTCGACGCGCCGCACGGTGGCCTTCACGCCGGTGATGTCGATGGCGCGCTCGAGGCGGCGCGCATCGCCGATCACGAGCGGACGGCACTGCTGATAAACGGTGTCGTGCGCGAGGCTCTTGACGACGATTTCCGGGCCCACGCCGCTCGCGTCGCCCATCGTGATGCCGATTACGGGAAGATAGTTGGTCATGGTGATTGATAGATGTTGAGGGTTCGCGTGGTTCTTAGCGGGCGCCAACGGGCGAGGCCGCTTCCGCGTGTTCGTTCGAGAGTCCGCGCAGATGCCGGTACGCGCCGTAGAGCGCGTGCTCGCTGCCGAACGCGCCTGCCTTCGTGACGATGGCCGCGCCGCCCGCGGTGTCCGATACACCCGTCGTGGCCCGCCCGAGCGCGACGCCGGCTTCGATCTCGCGCACGAGTTCGAGGCTGCCGACGTTCGCCGCCGCGAGCATCGCGCGGGCGGTTTCGCCGCCGGTCGCGATCAGGGCGCCGAGCGCGTCGAAATGCGGCGCGACGAGCGCGGCAAGCGCGGTCGAAAGGCGCGCGCCTTCGGCGGGGTCGAAGGCATCGTCGCGTCCGATTCGCACGATCAGATCCTGCCCGCCGCGCAAGGTTTCGCCGATGCGCTCGCCCCACGCTTGCCAGTCCGCGTGGCGCTCGCCGTCGCGCAGCACCGCCGGCGGCAGGATGAATTCGACGAGGCCCGCTTCGGTGCGCAGCATCGCGCATTGCCGCTCGGACACGGCCGACAGGCTGCCGACCAGCGCGAGCACCGGGCCGCGCGCCACGTCTGCCGACGGGGGCCGCGCCGCCGGCGCCTGGTCCGCAGCGGCTTCGAACAGATCGGGCAGCGCCGCGAGTTCGCGCGCGAGCCCGCCCGAGCCGACCCAAAAGAACGGCGTATCGAGCGATGCCGTGATGCGCGCGAGCGCGGCGAGATCGTCGCTGGTTTCGGCATCGACGATCAACGCGCCGATGCCTTCGGCCGCCGCCGTCGCGATGATCGCGGCGAGTGACTGCGGCTCGCCGCGCAGCGTGTCGAGCGCGACGTGCGCGGTCGAAACGCCCGCCGCTTCGAGCATCGGCCCGAGGCGCGCGTCGCGGCCGGCGTGTTCGAGCTGCCACGTTTCCGTCTCTTCGAGCGGCACGCCATGCACGAAGACGATGCCGTCGCGCACGGCGCGGCCCGTCGCCGGAAACGCGGGCGCGACGATCGCCGGCCCGGCCAGACGCGCGAGCGCCGCGACTTCGGCGGTCCAGTTGCCGCGCAGCGTCGAATCGATTTTTTTGTACAAACGCCGGCCGGGCGCGCGCAGCGCCTGCCACGCATCCGCGACGCGCGCGCCGGCGTCGGCGGGGGCGAGGCGGCGCGTGTCAGTGTCGGCGGCGATCACGGTGGCGTCGTCGCCGGGCGACGAGACGTCCAGCGTCACGACCGTCTTGCGCCCCGACGCCGCGAACGCGATGGCGCAGTCGGCGGCGCCCGAGAGGTCATCGGCGAGAATCAGCATGCTTGCTGCTTGGGCAGGCTGCGCGCTCATTGCGTGGCTCCCCGCTTGTCGCGCGCGCCGACCGCCATTCGCGCATCGCTGCGTGCGTTCACGCGCTTCGCAATCGCGGCCGTGACGATCGGCGTGACGATGGCCGTCACGACCACGCATGCCGCGACGAGCAGCGTCGCCGACTTCGCCGCCGATTCGTAGACCGGATTGGCCGCCGCGATCAGCGCGGGAACCGCCGCCGCATTGCCTGCGGTATTGGCTGCCGCCGCGCCTGCCACGCCCGTGCCCCCCGTCAGACGGTCCGCGAAGTAGAGCGGAATGCCCGTGACGACGACCACCGCGAGCCCGAGCCCGATGCCGAGCAGGCCTGCCTGCCAGACCTTGTGCAAGTCGAGGCTCGCGCCCAGCGCCAGCGCGAAGAACGGAATCATTACCGGCACCGCGCGGCCGAGAAAGTCGCGCATGTCGCGGTCCAGATTGCCGAGCAACATGCCGATGGCGAGCGGCAGAATGCTGCCGACGAGCGTCGGCCACGGAAACGCCGAGAGGCCCGCGACGCCGAGCGTGACCATCGTGAGGAACGGACCCGATTCGAGCGACATGATGGTGTACGCGCCGACGTCTTCGGAGCGTCCGTACTGGCCCATCAGCGCCATGTAGAGGCCGCCGTTCGTGTCGTTCATCGCGGCGACGACGGCGAGCGTCGAGAGGCCCGCGAACATGCCGGAGCTGATCGGCTGCTCGCCGAGAAAATGCCCGAGCACGATGCCCGTCAGAATCGCCATGCCGACTTTCGTGGCGAACAGCGCGCCGCCTTTCTTGAGCAGGTAGGGCGTCGCTTTCACGTCGATGCCCGCGCCCATGCAGACATAGAAGACCGCGAGAATCGGCAGCGCGCCGGTGAAGAGCGCGTTCGTGAACGAGCCGAAAAACTTCGGCATGCCCGGCAGGAACGTCGCGATGAGCGAGCCGATCAGAAGCGGAACTATCATCATGCCGCCGGGTACGCGCTCCACCGCGCGTTTGATGGGAATCTGGGCCATGGGTGTCTCCAGGAGGATCTTGTCTGGTTCTATCAAGAAATGATTGCATCGATCATTTCCAAGTGTATCCTTTGATCGAACCGCGCGCAATTCGACGCTCCTAGGCGTTTACACTGATCGAACCGCGCAAACGTTGCGATGATTAATGATCGGACCGATCAAAACTGGCAGCGTGCGCTTGTGAGATGTCGGTCAGCATTGCACGAGCCCGAAAGCGCCGCCCGATTCGCTAAACTTGCGGTCCGCCGCACGCGGCACGCGTCATCACGCTCAATCGAACAGGAACCGCATGAAAGTCGAGAAACGCCGCGAAGCCATGTTGAAGGCCGTGCTGTCCGGCATGAACGATGTGGCCGCGCTGTGCGAGCACTTCGGCATGTCCGAGGCGACGGTGCGGCGCGACCTGCGCGCGCTCGCCGAGGAACGCCGCATCGTGCGCACGTACGGCGGCGCGGCGTCGGTCGGCGTGCACGAGCCGGAGGAATCGCTCGATACCCGGCGGGGGAGTTTTCGGGAACAGAAGGAAGCCATCGCGCGGGCGGCGGCGCGGCATGTGCAGGACGGCGACACGCTTTTTCTCGACGGCGGCACGACGACCGCCGCGCTCGCGCGCTGCCTCGCGGGGCGCAAGGACATTCAGGTCGTGACGAACAATCTGCTGGCGGTGAGCGCGCTCGCGTCGGCGGACGTGCGCGTGACGCTGATCGGCGGCGACGTGCGGCCTTCCAGCATGAGCACGCTCGGACCTATCGCGCAGCTTGCGCTCTCGCGCGTGACGTATGACCTGGCTTTTCTCGGCGCGGACGGCGTGGTGGCGGGCCGCGGCCTCTGCGAAGCCACGGCGGAGCAGGCGTTTCTGAAGGAGTGCATCGTCGCGCAGGCGGCGAGCGTGTTCGTGCTCGTCACGTCCGACAAGCTCGGGCGCGCCAGCCAGCAGCACTGGACGCCGCTCGAACGCGAGTGGACGCTCATCACCGATTCGCTGGCCGACCCGGCCGCCGCGAGTCTCTTCACGGAGCGCGGGAACGTGACCGTCGAGCGCGCGGAGAGCGAAGCGCGCTAGCGGCCCGCTTCCGCTTTCATTTGGCGGCGAGCGCGAGCACCGCTTCCACTTCGTCGAGATCCACGGGCTTGACGAGATGCGCATCGAAGCCGGCGGCGCGCGTGCGGGCGATGTCTTCGTCCGATCCGAGTCCGGTCATCGCGGCGACGATCACATGCTTGCCGCCGTCGCTGCTCGCCTGCTCGCGGATGCCGCGAATCACATCGAAGCCCGTGAGCCCCGGCATCGACAGGTCCAGCAGCACGACCTGCGGACGGCGCGCGCCGAACTGCTGCAACGCCTCTTCGCCGTCGTAGGCCGAGCGCGCGGTGTGACCGAGCATGTCGACGAGCAGCGTCATGCTGTCGGCGGAATCGCGATTGTCGTCCACCACGAGCACTTCCAGTTGCCGTTCCGCCGATGCCGCGGGCTCTGCCGGCGTCGCTCCGATGTCCGCGGGCGCCTGCGCGAGCGGCAGCCACAGCGTGAACGCGCTGCCCTTGCCGGTGCCGCCGCTCTTCGCCTCGACATGGCCGCCGTGCAATTCCGCGATCGCGCGCACGAGCGTCAGGCCGATGCCGAGCCCGCCTTCGTCGAGATGCGCGCCCGGCGGATGCTCCTGCACGAACAGATCGAAGACCGTGGCGAGCGCATTGGCGGAGATGCCGCGTCCCTGATCGGTCACGCGCAGCATCGCCGCGTTGCCGCGCGGGCCGACTTCGAGCGTGACCGTCGACCCGGGCGGGCTGAATTTGGATGCGTTGTTGAGCAGGTTGTTGAGCGCCTGAACGAGCCGAGTGGAATCGCCGGTCACATGCATGCGCTGGCCGCTTTCCTCGACCGCGAGGTGCTGGCCGCGCGCATCGAACAACGGCTGGCTCGCCTCGACGCTCAAATGCACGACATCCGCGATATCCACGATTTCCGTCGAGAGACGAATCTTGCCGGAGCTGACGCGGCCCGCTTCGAGCAGATCGTCGACGAGCTTCGTCAGATGCGCGAGCTGCCGGTCGACGATCAGCCGGCTGCGGTTGACATCGGGATCGTCGGACGCCTTCAGCTTCAGGATGCTGACGGCGTTGCGTATCGGCGCGAGCGGATTGCGCAACTCGTGACCGAGCAGCGCGAGGAATTCGTTCATGCGCCGGCTCGACGCTTCCAGTTCTTCGAGGCGGCGGCGCGCGGTCATGTCGCGCGTGATCGCGACGAAGTTCTGCTCGCGGCCATTGGTGGACGGCAGCGCGCTCAGAATGGCATGCGCCCAGAACGCGGTGCCGTCCTTGCGCACTCGCCAGTCTTCGTGCTCCACGCGGCCCTGGTCGCTCGCGCGGCGTAGAGTTTCGTCCGGGCGGTCGCGGCCCAGTTCGTCGGGCGGATAGAACAGCGCGAAATGCCGCCCGACCGCTTCTTCCGCCGTGTAGCCATACAGAGCGCGCGCGCCGTCGTTCCACGATTGCACGATGCCGTGCCGGTCCAGCATGCAGATCGCGTAGTCGCTGACCGAATCGATCAAAAGGCGCAGGCGCTGGTTCGCTTCGGTCGCGCGCAGGCGGTCGGTAATGTCGTGGATGAAGCACGCGAACTGGCGCTGGCCGTCGAACCAGACTTCGCTCACCGTCAGTTCGGCGGAAAATTCGGTGCCGTCGCGCCGCAAGGCCGGAAGCTCGATGCGGTTATTGATCACGCGCGCCTCGCCGGTCGCGAGATAGCGCGTGAGGCCGGCGCGATGCGCGTCGCGAAGGCGCTCGGGTACGATCATCTGCGCGAGCTCGCGGTTCAGCGCCTCTTGCGCGCGCCAGCCGAAGAGCGTTGCCGCGGCCTCGTTCCAGTCGACGACCATGCCGGCTTCGTCTATCGAGACGAACGCGACGTTTGCGTTGTCGATCACGGTGCGGCGGCGGCGCAGGGCATCGGCGAGCTTTTTCTCGTACTCCGCGCGCAGCGTCGATTCCACGCTTAAGTCCGCGCTCACGCTCGCGTTGGCCGCCACCAACTGGCGATTTTCCTGCGCCGCTTCCTCGCGCGCGATGGTCTCCGCGATGCACGCGCAGAACGCGTTCAGAATGGCGATGTCGGACTGGTCGAACTGGTCCGGCTCGCCGGAGATGAGCTTGAGCACCGCGACCGAGCGGCCTTCATAAATGACGGGCGCAACCACCATGGAAACGGCGCCGACCGCCTGACACGCCGCGCGATCCACGCGATGGTCGTTTGCGGTATTGCGGCTGATGAGCGCCTGCTGACGCGTGATGCACAGGCCCGACAGACTGCCGGCGCTCGGCAGCCGTACGCCGACATGCTGCGCGGCCGCGCCGCTGGCTGCGCAATAGACGAGCTGATCGTCTTCGATCCATTCGATGACAGCCGACGCGACCGCGGCGACTTCGCGCAAGGTGTCCGTGACTTTCTGCAGATACGCCGGCAGCGGCAGGCGCGAATGCGCGAGACTGGCGAACGTTGCGAACCACCGCTGGAAATGCGCCTGGCGTTGTTGATCGGGCTTGTGCCTCTTGTTGGATGCGGAAGCCTCGTACTGAAAGCGCATAGCTCTTTTATCCATCGATGAAGCGCGAAGGTGGCGCGCAGAAATCGGCGTATCGGTGGCAGAAAGGCCTTAATTGAAACACAAATGAATCGCAAACGTTTGCCTAAAAGGCCAGCTTTTCGTCTTACGAAAAAAGGGGCGCGGTAAGCGTTTCATGCGCGTCACGTTTAAGTAAGTTGTGCGTGAAACGCGCGGCGCGCCGGTAATTCCGTCCGTGGGCGGAACGTGCGCTCAAGCACGCACGTCGCGGCCCGCTTGCGTGATCTCTTCCATCAATAAGCGCACGCCGGGCGATAACGGCGCATCGCGTCGCGTGACCATCTCGTACGGCTCGCTCTTCGACGAAAACGCGAGCGGCAGCGTGCACACGACGCCATGCGCGGTGCAGAAGCGCGCGACGTCGATCGATACCAGCGCCACCAGCGACGGATTCTTTTGCAGCAGCGCGAGCGTCGCGAACGCAGATGTCGTTTCGAGCAGATGCGCCGGAAAGCGCAGCCCTGCATCGTGGAACTCACGTTCGAGTAGAAGGCGCATCGGCATGTTCGCGCGATACACGACCCAGCGGTGCTTGGCCAGATCCTTCAGCGCCACGCGCCGCCGCTTCGCGAGCGGATGCGCGGTGTTGGCAATGACGGCAAGCGTCTCCTGCTGCACGACCACGCTATCGTAGAGATACGGCGTCTGGCTCACGCTCGTGCGACACACGGCAACGTCGAGCCGTCCGGCGTCGATGAGACCGAGCAGCGTCGCGCTCGTGTCCTCGACGATCTCGACCGACATCTCCGGCTGACGCGCGCCGAGCGCCGTAATGGCGTCGGTGACGAGCGGCACCGCGCCCATGATGACGCCCACCGACACGCGCCCGCCGAAGCCGCGCATGATGCCGACGATCTCTTCGCGCAGATGCGCGAGGTCGGTTTGAATGAGCCGTGCATAGCGGATCACGCAATGACCGACGGCGTTGGGCTCGAGGCCCCGATGCGTGCGCACGAAAAGCGGCGTGCCGAACGTGGTTTCGATTTCATGCAGTGACTTGCTCACGCCCGGTTGCGTGAGAGCGAGTTGACTGGCCGCGCCTTGCAATGAGCCCCGTTCTTCGAGCGCGATGAGAAGACGCAGTTGCCTCAAGTGCAGCCGCGAAAGAATCGAATTGAGCGATGGCGTCATATCGCGGTTTGCCTTGACGGAAAGTTATACCCCTATCACATGCCGTCAGTATCGCGGACGCGCAGCGCTACGTATACTCAGCCGATGCGCCTATAACTTTTCCTCATCTCGCCATGCCGCTCATCAATTACATCACGCAGATCCAGTTCGACTTCGGCGCCGTGCGCCTCCTTGCCGGAGAGTGCGAACGCATCGGCATTCGACGTCCGCTCATCGTGACGGATGCGGGTATTCGCGCTGCGGGCCTGCTCGACAAGATCGTGGATGCGCTCGGTCCCACGTTCGACGCGCCGGTGTTCGACGCGACGCCGCCGAATCCCAACGAAGCCGCCGTGCGCGCGGCGGTCGAGCTGTATCGCGCGAACGGGTGCGATGGCGTGATCGCGGCGGGCGGCGGCTCGTCGATCGATCTGGCGAAGGGCGTCGCGGTCTGCGCGACGCATGAAGGACCCCTGCAGAGCTTCGCAGTGATCGAGGGCGGGCTCGCGCGCATCACGGCGGCGACCGCGCCGGTCATTGCGATTCCGACGACGGCGGGAACCGGCAGCGAAGTCGGTCGCGGCGCGATTCTGATTCTGGACGACGGCCGCAAGGTCGGCGTGATCTCGCCGCATGTGGTGCCGAAAGTCGCCATCTGCGATCCCGAGCTGACGCTCGGCCTGCCGCCGATGCTCACCGCCGCGACCGGCATGGACGCCATCGCGCATTGCCTCGAAACGTTCATGGCGCCGGCGTTCAACGCGCCCGCCGACGGCATCGCGCTCGACGGTCTGTGGCGCGCGTGGCGATACATCGAGCGGGCGACGCGCGACGGCTCCGACCGCGCCGCGCGCTGGAACATGATGAGCGCGTCGATGCAGGGCGCGCTCGCGTTCCAGAAGGGCCTCGGCTGCGTGCATAGCCTGAGCCATTCGCTCGGCGGCATCAATCCGAAGCTGCACCACGGCACGCTAAACGCCATCTTCTTGCCGGCGGTGATCGCGTTCAACCGCAGCGCGCCGTCGATGCAGGAGGAGGGCAAGCTCGACCGCATCGCGCAGGCGATGGGTCTCTCGTCCGGCGACGAAGTCGGCGACGCGATCCGCGCGATGACCGCGACGCTCGGCCTGCCGCGCGGCCTGGCGGAACTGGGCGTGACGCGCGACGTGTTTCCGCGCATCATCGCTGGCGCGATGAAGGACCACAGCCACAAGACGAACCCGCGCGAGGCGACGAGCGACGACTACGCGGCGATGCTGGAAGCGTCGATGTAACCCGCATCCGAGCCGGCGTATGGCGGATTTGCGGCGTTGCAACAGAGCACTAGGGAAAACCCCTAGACTCTGTTACAATACGCTGCAAATTCAGGAAGAAACACCATGCGCCACCGTTACGTCATTCTCGAAAAGATCGCTTTTACGTTGCTCACGCTGTCCGCAGTCGTCGATGCCAGCTACATCACCTGGGAAGAGCACCCGAACTTCCGCGAAAACGTCACGCAATTCGTCGAGATGAGTTCGCAGCTGAATTACGCGACCGCCACGGTCGACGGCTCGACCCTGATGCCGATGGCTTTCAACTAAGCGATCTCGCAGTCTCCCGCCGCTCGTAAAAGCGGCGGGCTCAAGCTCTCCTTCCCGCATACCCGCTATTCGGCCCGCCGTCGCACGGCGCGCGCCGCTTGTCCTATGCTGGCGGCTTCGTCCAACGCAGCCGCCGCGCATGTCCACCGTTCTTCGTTCCGACGCCCTTCTCGGCGGAACTATCCTCAGCTTCGCCCGCAGCATCGGGCAGATCGTGCTCCAGCGGAACGCCGCGACCGGCGCATTCGTGTTCGCAGGCGTGCTTTGCGCGAGCCCGCGCCTTGCCTGCGGCTTGTTGATCGGCGCGCTTGCGGGAACGGTCGTGACGATCATCACGGAATCTGCCGATTCCCCCGCCCTGCGCGACGACCTCTACGGTTTCAACGGCGCGCTCGCCGCGTTGGCGGCCTTCACTTTCATTCGGGACGCGTCGCAGGCGGCGGCCGTCGCGATCCTCGCGGCTGTCTCTGCGACGATGCTCGCGGGCAAGCTCGCTCGCGGCCTTTCGCGCTTCAACTTGCCGATGTTGTCGAGCCCGGCGATCATCGTCACCTGGTGCTGGATGCCGCTCCTGGCCGACCGGGGCGAAGTCGGCGCGCTGGGGCCTGTCGCCAAGAGTCTCGACGCACTGATCGAGGCCGCTTTCGCGGGACTCGCGCCCATCGTGTTCGCATCCGGCGCGCTCGCGGGCGGTTTCGTCGCCGCGGGACTGCTGGCCGCGCGGCCCGCGCGCGCTGGCTGGGCGCTCGCGGGCAGCGCGTTGGGCGCGGCGCTGCACGGACTAGGCGGCGCCGACGACGCCATATTGCTGTCGGGCGCGTGCGGCTTCAACGCGGCGCTGGTGGCGCTGGCTGCCGCGCCGCTCGGCGCGCGGTATGCGTTCATCGGCATTGCGATGGCGGTGGTGATCGAGCGTATCGCGGATAGCGCGGGCATCGCTGCGCTGACCGCGCCGTTCGTGCTCGCGTCGTGGACGGTGATTGCGCTCGCGCGGGCGTCGCGGAAAGACTGTGTCCTATAAGGTCGGCTCGGGCGTCAAGCCTTGAGTACGGTGGAACGCGGACTCGGCGCGTCGCGTGGCATCGAACTACAGCACGGCGTCGGGCCAGTGTTAACGATGAGGTCAGGACGATTCGCTAACGCGCCAACCCCGGCCCACAGGAGACTCCTATGTCATTCACTCACACCCCCGAGCGCCGTATCGACGAAAACGCGCCCCGTTCCGCCGCCGAAGCCGCCACGCGCGTCGAGTTGGCCGCCGCGTATCGGCTCGTCGCGCTGAACGGCTGGGACGACGTCGTCTATACGCATATTTCCGCGAGCGTGCCGGGCGAGCCGGGTCGCTTTCTGATCAATCCGTTCGGGCTCGCGTTCGACGAAGTCACCGCGTCCAACCTCGTGAAGATCGACATCGATGGCAACGTGATCGGCGAAAGCGCGCACAGCGTCAACGCCACCGGCTTCGCGCTGCACGCCGCCGTGCATGCCGCGCGCGCCGACGCCGCGTGCGTGATGCATCTGCATGTGCGCGAAGCCATCGCGGTATCGACGCAGCCGCATGGTCTGCTGCCTGCGTCGCAACACGCGATGCGCTTTCACGGCCATCTCGCGTATCACGATTACGAGGGCCTCGCGTTCTCGCCGGCCGAAGGCGAGCGGCTCGTCGCGAGCTTGGGCGCGCATCGGGCGATGCTATTGCGCAATCACGGGCCGCTCACGCTCGGGCGCACCGTCGCGGAAGCCTTTGTGCTCATGGATACGCTCGTGAAAGCGTGCGACATTCAATTGCGCGCGCTGGCCGGCGTCGGCAAGATGATCGTGCCGACGCCCGAGATCGTGGCGCGCACGGCGGCGCAGTTGCATGACGACGACGCCATAGAAGGCGCGCTCGAATGGCCCGCGCTCTTGCGCAAGCTAGACCGCACCGATCCGTCCTACCGCAATTGAACGTTCAAAAGGATAACGAAGCAATGCCGACTTTCAACATCCAGCTTTTCGAAGGCCGCACGGTGGAAGAGAAGCGCAAGTTCGTCGAAGCAATCACGCGAACCACGTGCGAAACGCTCGGCTGCGAGCCGGGCTCGGTGGACATCATCCTGACGGACGTGAAGCGCGAGAACTGGGCGACGGCCGGCAAGCTCTGGTCGGACCAGTAGCCCGGCCAGAGCCAACGCAGCAGCATGGCGCTGCTGCGTTGATCCAAACGCTTACGACGTCTCTTTCGCAGCCAGCCGGAACTTGTGCAGGAGCGGTTCCGTGTAGCCGTTCGGCTGCGTGCGGCCTTCGAACACGAGCGCGCACGCGGCCTTGAACGCGTACGAGCTGTCGAACGCGGGCGCCATCGGACGATAGTACGGATCGGCGTCGTTCTGCTTGTCGACCACGGCGGCCATGCGTTCCAGCGTCTGGCGCACCTGCTCTTCCGTGACGATGCCATGCCGCAGCCAGTTCGCGATGTGCTGGCTGGAAATGCGCAGCGTCGCGCGGTCTTCCATCAGGCCGACATCATGAATGTCCGGCACCTTCGAGCAGCCGACGCCCTGATCGATCCAGCGCACCACGTAGCCGAGAATGCCCTGCGCGTTGTTCTCGATCTCGTTGCGGATATCGTCTTCCGACCACGACGGATTCTCGACGACCGGAATCGTCAGGAGTCCGTCGAGAAGCCCGTTCTTCACGCTTTCGTAGTCGATGCTTTCCATTTCCTGCTGGACCTGCTGCACATCGACCTGATGGTAATGCAGCGCGTGCAGCGTCGCGGCGGTCGGCGACGGCACCCACGCGGTGTTCGCGCCCGCTTTCGGATGCGCGATCTTCTGTTCGAGCATCGCGTGCATCAGGTCCGGCATCGCCCACATGCCCTTGCCGATCTGCGCGCGCCCGCGCAGGCCTGCGTTCAGGCCGACGAGCACGTTGTTGCGTTCATAGGCGCTGATCCATGCCGACGACTTCATGTCGCCCTTGCGCATCATCGGGCCGGCTTCCATCGACGAATGCATCTCGTCGCCGGTGCGGTCCAGAAAGCCCGTGTTGATGAACGCGACCCGCGCGCTCGCCGCCGCGATACACGCCTTGAGGTTGACGCTGGTGCGCCGTTCCTCGTCCATGATGCCCATCTTGATCGTGTGACGCGGCAGGCCGAGCAGGTCCTCCACGCGCGTGAAGAGCTCGTCCGAGAACGCCACTTCGGCAGGCCCGTGCATCTTCGGCTTCACGATGTAGATGGACCCGGTGCGCGAGTTGATCTTGTTCTTGAGATCGTGCATGGCGCCGAGCGTCGTCATCACCGCATCGAGAATGCCTTCCGGCACTTCGTTGCCGTCGCGATCGAGCACGGCGGGGTTCGTCATCAGATGCCCGACGTTGCGAATGAACAGCAGCGAGCGGCCATGCAGCTTGAGCGTGGAGCCGTTCGGCGCGGTGTATTCGCGGTCCGGGTTCAGGCTGCGCGTGAAAGTCTTGCCGTTCTTCGTGACCTGCTCGGACAGTTGGCCCTGCATCAAGCCGAGCCAGTTGCGGTAAAGCTGCGTCTTGTCGGCGGCATCCACGGCCGCAACCGAATCTTCGCAGTCGATGATTGTGCTCACGGCCGCTTCGATCAGCAGGTCCTTGACGTGCGCCGCATCCGTCTTGCCGATGGGGTCGTTCGCATCGATCTGAATCTCGATATGCAGGTCGTTGTGCTTGAGCAGCACGGCGTGCGGCGCGCTGGCATCGCCCTGGAACCCCGCGAACTGTTCCGGATTCGCGAGGCTGCTCTTGCCATCACGCAAGGTCACGACGAGCTGGCCGCGCTCGACGCTGTACTTCGTGGCGTCGGCATGCGAGCCGTGCGCGAGCGGCGCGTTGTCGTCGAGGAACGCGCGCGCGTAGGCGATCACTTTCGCGCCGCGCTTCGGGTTGAACTCGGCGGTGCGCTCGGCGCCGTCGCTTTCGTCGATGGCGTCGGTGCCGTAGAGCGCGTCGTACAGGCTGCCCCAGCGCGCGTTCGCGGCGTTGAGCGCATAGCGCAGATTCGACAGCGGCACGACGAGCTGCGGGCCGGCCTGCTCGGCGATCTCACGGTCCACGTTCGCCGTGGTCGCGCGCACATGCGCGGGCGCGGGAACGATATAGCCGATCTCCTCCAGGAACTTGCGATACGCGCGCAGATCGCGCACCGGGCCGGGATGGCTGCGGTGCCAGTTATCGAGTTCGCTCTGCATGCGGTCGCGTTCGGCGAGCAACGCGCGGTTCTTCGGCGCGAGGTCGTGCACGAGTGCATCGAACCCTTGCCAGAAGGCTGCGGCATCGACGCCCGTGCCGGGAATCGCTTCTTCTTCGACGAACTGGGCGAGGCTCGATGCGACCTTCAGGCCGTGCTGTTGAATCATGTCGTTCATGGGCACTCCGGCTGATTGCTGCTTAAAAGAATAGGGGCGGGGTGGCTTATGGTAGCGCGGATCGAGGGCGGGATCGAATCTTGACCGCGCGCAAGCGATGTGCCTGCGCGGGCAGCGGTAGATTGCCGAAGAGGGATGTGAGATCAGCCCGGCCCGTCGCCGGCAACGCGCGACCGGGCCGGGCGATGACTACGCGCCGAGCAGATCCTCGATCATGACCGGCAGTTTCCGGACTCGCACGCCGGTCGCGTGATAGACCGCTCCGGTGATGGCCGCCGCGATGCCCGCCAGCCCGATCTCCGCGATACCCCGCGCGCCGAGTTCGTTGAACACCGTGTCCGGATGATCGAGGAAGGTCACATCGAGGCGGGGCGTGTCCGCATGCGTCGCGACGACGTAATCGGCCAGATTGTTGTTGACCGGCGCGCCGCTGCGCTCGTCATAGACCGTGTGCTCGAAAAGCGCCATGCCGACGCCCATCACCACCGCGCCTTCCACCTGATTGCGCGCGGCACGCGGATTCAGAATCTTGCCGCCGTCGATCACGGTGACCACGCGGCTCACGCGCAGCCGCGCCGTCTCCGGCTCCCACGTCACTTCCGCGAAATGCGCGCCGTACGAGTGAATGGACCACTTCTTCTTGAGCGGGTCGTCGAAGCCGCCTTCCGCGCTCGCGCTGCCCGACGCCGCGTGCATGCGCGCCGCCTCCAGAATGCGCGGGAACGGCACGCCGTTCTCCGGCGCTTCGTTCTTGCGATGCACGCGCGCGTGGCCGAACGCGAGTTCGTCCGCTTTCGCGCCCGCAAACGGCGAGCCCTCCGCCGCCGCTGCGCGCGAGAGCACCATCTGGATGGCGGCGCGCGTGGCGTCCATCACGGCCGGGATCACCGATGCCGTCGCCGCCGATCCGCCGGAGATCGGGCCGACGGGCAACGCGGTATCGCCGAGGCCGACTTCGATCTTGTCGAGCGCGATGCCCGTCTGCTCCGCGACGAGCTGCGCGAGGATGGTGTACGTACCGGTGCCGATGTCCTGCGTGCCGCACACCACGCGCGCCGTGCCGTCCGCGCGAAGATCGACGCTCGCTTCCGCCGAGAAGCGCAGCCCCGGCCAGCTGCACGCGCCGACGCCCCAGCCGAGCGTGAGTCCGTCGCGCTTCATCGAGCCGACTTCCGGCGTGCGCTGCGACCAGCCGAAACGTTCCGCGCCCGTCTTCAGGCATTCGACGAGATGCCGCGACGAGAACGGCAAGCCGCTGCTTTCATCGACGGTCGGTTCGTTGCGCAGGCGCAATTCGACCGGGTCCATCTTCAGCGCGATGGCGAGCTCGTCCATCGCCGATTCCAGCGCGTAGAGGCCGGGCACCGCGCCCGGGCCGCGCATCGACGTAGGCGAGCCGACGTGGCGCTTGACCGTGCCGCCCGTCACGCGCAGGTTCGCCGTGCTGTACATGTGTGGCGTGGCTTCGCCGCAGTCTTCGGTGTAGTCGTCGGCGAGCGCGCTGTGATTCAGAAAGTCGTGCTGCAAGGACACGAGCTTGCCATCCTGCGTCGCCGCGAGCCGCACGCGCTGCTGCGTCACCGGACGATGCCCCACGTTCTGGAACATCATCTTGCGGCTCACGACGAGCTTCACGGGCCGGCCGGTCAGACGCGTCGCGGCGGCGGCGAGCAGCGAATGCGGCCACATCCACAGCTTGCCGCCGAAGCCCGAGCCGAGATAGCGCGAGATCACGCGCACCTTCTCTTTCGGCACGCCGAGCATCTGCACGAGCGTCCCGCGATGATTGGACACCGCCTGACTCGTCTCGTAGAACGTATAGTCCTGGCCGTCCCACTGCGCGATGGTCGAATGCAACTCGATCGGATTATGCGTCTCGACGGGCGTGACATACGTCTCGTCGATCTTCACGGGCGCGCTGGCGAACGCGCTGTCCGGATCGCCGCGTTCGCTCGCGACCTTGGGCGCCTTGTCGGGTGTCAGCGTCGCGCTGACATCGTGCGGCGCGACCTCGTAGCCGACCTTGATCGCAGCGGCCGCCGCGCTCGCGGCTTCGAACGTGACCGCGATCACGCATGCGACGTATTGCCCGTAATAACGGATGACGTCGTCTTCGAACGGCGGGCGCTGTTCATCGACATAACCGTTCTCGAACGAGTTGCCGGGTATGCGATACAGACGCCCGATATTGCCGCGATGCAGAACGAGCTTCACGCCCGGCATCGCTTCGGCGGCGGCGAATTCGAGCGACGTGATCCTGCCGCTCGCGATGCTGCTGCAGACCGGCACGGCGTACAGCATGCCGGGCAGATCGACATCGGATGTATAAGTCGCGCGGCCGCAGACCTTGAGCGGTCCGTCGATGCGCGACTGCGGCCGTCCGATGACGCCGTTCGGTGACGGCTGAATGTCTGGCGCAGTGGACATAAGTCGGTTCCTCCATCGGGTTCAGACGGGTTCAGACGGATTCAGGACGCTTGCGTGGCGAGCTTCAGCGCATGCACGATGCAGCGCCGCGCCAGTTCCACCTTGAAGGCGTTGCCGCTTTGCGGCTTCGCGTCGGCGAGCGCGGCATCGGCGGCGCGGCGGAAGGCCGCTTCGTCGGGCGCGGCGTTCAGCAGTTCGTTTTCGGCTTCGCGCGCGCGCCACGGCTTCGTCGCGACGCCGCCCAGGCCCACGCGAACATGCCCGATGCGTCCGTCGCTCACGCCGATCACAATGGCCGCCGACGCCAGCGCGAATTCGTACGAAGCGCGGTCGCGCAACTTCAGATACAGCGAACGCGTGCCCGCGACAGGCGGCGGCAGCGTCACGTGCGTGATGAGATCGCCGGGTTCGAGCACCGTCTCGCGATCGGGCGTCGAACCCGGCAGCAGATGAAAGTCGTCGAATGCGATCGCGCGTTGGCCTCGCGCGCCTTCGACGTGAACCGTCGCTTCGAGCGCGGCGAGCGCCACGTTCATGTCCGACGGATTGCTCGCGATGCACGCTTCGCTCGTGCCGAGAATCGCCTGCGTGCGGTTGAAGCCGCCGATCGCGGAGCAGCCGGTGCCCGGCTCGCGCTTGTTGCACGGCGACGCGGTATCGCGGAAATAGACGCAGCGCGTGCGCTGCAACAGATTGCCGCCGGTCGTCGCCATGTTGCGTAGCTGAACGGATGCGCCCGACAGGACCGCCTGCGAAAGCGCCGCATAACGCTCGCGTATCAGCGGATGATGCGCGAGATCCGAATTGCGCGAGGTCGCGCCGATGCGCACGCCGCCGTCGTCCGTCGCTTCGATCTTGTCGAGCGGCAAACGGCTGATATCGACGATACGCGCGGGCTGTTCGACGTTGAGCTTCATCAGGTCGATGAGCGTCGTGCCGCCCGCGAGAAAGCGCACTTCCGCGCCTTGCTGCGCGGTATGCGCGGCCGCGCCCGCGTGGATGGCATCGGGCAGGTCGCGCGCGCGGGAAAGCTGGAACAGTTCCATGTCGCGCTCCTCAGCCTTTGTTGCCGCGCACGGACTGAATCGCCGCGACGATGTTCTGATAGGCGCCGCAACGGCACAGATTGCCGCTCATGGCTTCGCGCACGTCTTCGTCGTTCGGGCCGATGGGTTCGTCGAGCAGCGCGACTGCCGACATCAACTGGCCGGCGGTGCAATAGCCGCACTGATAGCCGTCGCATTCGACGAAAGCCGCCTGTAGCGGATGCAGCGCTTCCACTTCGCCGATGCCTTCGATGGTGGTGATCGCATCGCCGTCGTGCGCGGCAGCGAGGCACAGACACGAGTTCACGCGGCGTCCGTTGACATGCACCGTGCATGCGCCGCATTGCCCGTGATCGCAGCCTTTTTTCGTGCCGGTGAGGTGCAGATGCTCGCGCAATGCGTCGAGCAGTGTCGTGCGCGGATCGAGCGACAGCGTGATGCTGCGGCCGTTCACGGTCAGCGTGACGCTGGCGTTCGCATCGCTCGACTTGGTCGATGGCGGCGTGAGCACTTCGGCCGGCGCGGCGTGCGTGGCGGAGTCTGTTTCATGAACGCGAGGCGGCGTGCGCGGCATGATGCGCGTGGCGTTCGATTGAGGGACGGGGTGTTGCATCGAGCATTCTCCTTTTCGACCGGCGCGGTGGCGCGTCCGGTCCCATGCAAATGGTTGCGGGCAGTGGCGCGACTTGCGGCACTAAAGCGGCAGGAAGCGTCCAGACTGAAAAAGACGAAGAAGCGGCGACACATGCGGGGCGCGGCGAGCGCCCGCCAGTGCGGAGATGCGGCGCGAAACGGGTCTGCGCGTGAAGGCGTCAGGACGGTTCCGGCTTTCGATGTGATACGAGATGACACTCAGCCAGTATAGGCAGACGCGGCGGATCTTTCACGAATCGAACGGCGGGTGCGTGAAACACGGCTTACGGCGGAATGCGTGGTAGCGTTCGCGGTGTCGCTTCACTGCCTTCACTACTGCCTATTTCCGCCCGATTCCGCCCGATGAACGAAAGCCTTTCCGTCGCCGATGCCATTGCCACGCGCCGTTCGATCCGCGCGTTCTTGCCCGATCCTGTCGATCGTTCGACGCTCGAAGCGATCTTCACGCACGCTTGCCGCGCGCCTTCGGGCAGCAACATCCAGCCGTGGAAGGTCTATGTGTTGACGGGCGGCGTGAAGGCAGCGCTGTCGCAGGCGATACTCGACGTGTTCAACGATCCGGATGCCGACCGCGAGCACGAGGAAGAGTTTCCGTATTACCCGCGCACCTGGTCCTCGCCTTATCTCGAACGCCGCCGCGCGCTTGGCATCGGTCTCTATACGCTGCTCGGCCTGACACGCGAAAACAAGCAAGGCATGCATGCGCAGATGGCGCGCAACTTCGAGTTCTTCGGCGCGCCCGTGGGCGTCATCTTCACGACGGATCGCACGATGGAGCGCGGTTCGTGGCTTGACTACGGCATGTTCCTGCAAAACGTGATGTTGATGGCGCGCGCCTTCGGCCTCGATACGTGTCCGCAGGCGGCGTTCAACCGCTATCACCGCATCATTGCAGCGCACCTGAAACTGCCGGAGAACGAGACGGTGGTCTGCGGCATGAGTCTCGGCTATGCGGACTGGTCGCAGCCGGAGAATCGGTTGATAAGCGCGCGCGAGCCGCTGCACAACGTGCTGCGGTTTGTCGACTAGTCAGTGGGGCATGATGCCGCGAGCGAAGAGCGAAAGCACGAGTTCGCCTAGCGTCACGAAGATGATGAGCACGAGGATTACGGTGAGGAGACGCGTGAGCAATTGCATTGCATGGGCCCAAAAAAAACGGCCGCTTGCGCGGCCGGAAGGAGGGGTGGGTCGATCAAAAGCAGACTACGACCCGTTTCTTAATCGAGGCTTAATCAACGCAACGCAGCACGGCAATGCACCTTACCGCAGCGCATCGCTATACCGGTCCCGCAGCGGAAGAATCGTCACCAGCGCGACGGCGCTGCCAAAGATCACGTAATAGCAGATGGCGAGCGGATCGCCCGTCGTCATCGTGAGCCACTGGACGATAGCCGGCGCAAAGCCGCCGAAGATCATCACCGCGACGTTGTAGCTCACCGAGATGCCCGTCGAGCGGACGCTGGACGGCAGCAGTTCGGAGATGAACGCGGGATAGCAGCCCTGATACGCGCTGAGATAGACCATGAGCAACGCCTGGCAGCAGATGAGCGTCGGCAGGCTCGGATGCGCGGTCAGGAACGAGAAAATCGGGTACGCGGTCACGAGCGACAGCGCGAGCGCGGTAGCCATCACCTTCTTGCGCCCGAGACGGTCCGACAGTCTGCCGAAGACCGGACAGCAGACCAGATAGACCAGCGCGCCGATGGTCGAGCTAATGAGTCCGTCGGTGAGCGCCATGTGCAGCACGCGCGTCGCGTGCGTCGGCAGGTATAACAAAAAGATATACGTGCCGATGGTGCCGAACACCGTCAGTCCCAAGCCCGCCAGCACGGGCAGCCAATGCTTGGTCGCGGTATCGCGGATAGGGCTCGCGCTGAGCTCGTTCTTCTGCGCCTTCTCGACGAAGACCGGCGATTCGTCAAGTTTCGAGCGCAGATAGAGACCTACCGGCACGATCAACAGGCCGATCACGAACGGTACGCGCCAGCCCCAGCTGTTCAGATGCTCGGGACTCAGCGTGCGCGTGAGCACTGCGCCGAAGAACGAACCCGCGAGGCTCGCGGCGGCCTGCGCGACCATCTGGAAACTGCCGAAGTAACCGCGCTTGTTCGCGGGCGCGTATTCGACGAGAAACGCTGTCGCGCAACCCACTTCGCCGCCCGCGGAGAAGCCCTGGATCAAACGGCCGAGCAGCATCAGAAGCGGCGCGGCCACCCCGATGGCTGCATACGTCGGCGCGAACGCGATGATCGCGATACCGACCGCCATCAGCGAAATGGTGAGCGTGAGCGCCGACTTGCGCCCGACGCGATCGGCCACCGCGCCGAGCACGACGCCGCCGAGCGGCCGCGTGAGAAAGCCCACGCCGAAGGTCGCCCAGGTGGCGAGCAGGGAGATGGTCGGGCTGGTCGCGGGGAAGTACAGCTTCGAGATGATGACGGCGAAGAAGCCGTACACCATGAAGTCGAACCATTCGAGCGCGTTGCCGATGGTCGATACGACGATGGCTCGTCGCCCGGACAGATTGACCGCGGCGTTCTCGCCGGCGGCGTGGGAAGCAGGTAGTACGGTGCTCATCGAGTGGACTCCGTGGCTTGGGGTCGAGTGTGTGAGGTAAAGAGCGCGGTGGCTCCCGGCTTCGTGCGACGACATCCGCTTCAACCTGCTGAAACGACCACACAAGAGTACGCCTCGCTGAAATAAGAAAATATAGAATTTCTGAACTGACACTCAAGGAAACCTGATTACGGCGTCAGGTGCTTCCCTGATACGGAGCGAGATCGCCATGAGCAACATTCGCTTTTTGCGCACGTTCATCGCCGTGGCGCGCTACGGCTCGTTCGCCGCCGCCGCCGAGAAAGTCGCGCTGACGCAGGCGGCCGTCAGCATGCAGATGCAGTCGCTCGAAGACGACCTGAAACGCCCGCTGTTCGATCGCGTCGGCCGCACGAACCGGCTGACGAGCATCGGCAAGCAGGTGTTGCCGCAGGCGGAGCGGATCGTCGCGCTGTACGACAGCATGCGTCTCACCGGCCTCGACGATGAAATCGCCGGCTCGGTGTCGATAGGCGCGGTGGATTCGGCGATGGGCGCGCTCGCATCGGTGGTCACGGAGTTGAAAGGGCAGTACCCGCGGCTCGAGGTGCGGCTTTTCACCGGCAAGGCGCTCGCGCTCGCGCCGCAAGTCGAAGCCGGCGAAATCGACGCGGCGGTGATCGTCGAAATGGCGGGCAAGACGCCCGCGAGTCTAAGCTGGACGCCGCTCTATTCCGAGCCGCTCGTCGCCATCGGCTCGTCGGCGAGCGAGCGCACCAGCGCAGCGGAGTTGCTCGCGAGCGCGCCGTTTTTGCGCTTCGACCGCGCGCAACGCACCGGCGCGCTAATCGATCGCGCGCTGCGGCACAACCGGCTCGCGGTGAACGAGTTTCTCGAACTGAATTCGCTGGAAGTGATCGTCGAACTCGTGCGACAAGGCGCGGGCGTGTCGGTCGTGCCGTTGCTCGAATATGGTTCGTGGGCGAGCGATCCCGCGCTCGCCGTGCTGCCCCTCGCGAAGAAGACGCCGCGCCGCGTCGTCGGCATGCTGGAACGCAAGATTCACGACCGGCACGCTGTCATGCGCGTGGTGCAGGACAGCATTCGCGCGCGCTCGCACGTGGCAGAGACCGCGCGCAACCCATGACTTTTGCTTAAGTCACGGACAAGAAATATCAGCTTTCCCTGTGAATTACGGCCATCGACAATGCCGTATTCTTCATTCGACGCAAGAGGACAGCATGCCGATCATTCCCGAGATCGCCGAGGCGCAAGACGAACTCAAAGCTATTCGCCGCGACATCCACGCGCATCCCGAGCTTTGCTACGAAGAAGCGCGCACCGCCGATCTCGTCGCGAGCAAGCTCGAAAGCTGGGATATCGAAGTGACGCGCGGGCTCGGCAAGACGGGCGTGGTCGGCGTGTTGAGAAAGGGCACGAGCCCGCGCGCGATCGGTCTGCGCGCGGATATGGACGCGTTGCCGATTCCCGAACTCAACACGTTCGCGCATGCGTCGAAGCACGAGAACAAGATGCACGCCTGCGGCCACGACGGCCACACCGCGATGCTGCTCGGCGCGGCGCGCTATCTGGCGAAGCATCGCGACTTCGACGGCACCGTGGTCTTCATCTTCCAGCCTGCGGAAGAAGGCGGCGGCGGCGCGAAAGCGATGATCGACGATGGCCTCTTCAAGCAATTCCCCGTCGATGCCGTCTTTGCGCTGCACAACTGGCCCGGCATGGCCGCAGGCAACTTCGGCGCGCGTGTGGGCGCGACGCAGGCATCGAGCAACGAGTTCGAGATTCGCATCGAAGGCGTGGGCGCGCATGCCGCGATTCCGCACGATGGCATCGATCCCGTCTTCACCGCGTTGCAGATCGGCACGGGCTTGCAGAGCATCGTCACGCGCAACAAGCGGCCCATCGACGCCGCCGTGCTCTCCATCACGAAGATGGAAGCGGGCCACGCGGTGAATGCCATTCCGACGACCGCGACGCTCGCGGGCACGGTGCGCACGTTCTCCGTCGACGTGCTCGACCTGATCGAGACGCGCATGAAGGAGATCGTGACGGCAACGGCGGCGGCCTACCGATGCAAGGCCGAAGTGAACTTCGTGCGCAACTATCCGCCGACCGTGAACACGGAAGCGGAAACGCAGTTCGCGCTCGGGGTGATGCAAGAAGTCGCGGGCGCGGACCACGTGAACACGAACGTCGATCCGACGATGGGCGCGGAAGACTTCTCGTACATGCTGCTGGAGCGTCCCGGATGCTATGGATACATCGGTAACGGACTGGGCGGGCATCGCGAGCACGGGCACGGCATCGGCCCGTGCATGCTGCACAACAGCAGCTACGACTTCAACGACGAAGTCCTGACGCTCGGATCGACGTACTGGGTCAAGCTCGTCGAGAAGTACCTCGCGCGCGGCTGACGCACCCTAACGCAGTTCCAGCCACATGGGCTGATGGTCCGATGACCGGCTCAGCTGATCCGCCTCGCAGCCCACGATGCGCGGCGCAAGATCTTCGGTCACGAAGAGGAAGTCGCACGCGAACGGACCGTCCGCCCATTGGTCGTGATCGTAGAGACCGACGGTCGCGGCGCGCGGCTCGTTCGGATGCGCGTGAGACCAGGCATCGACGAAAGAGGGCGCATCGGTCATCGGCTCCAGCATCGCGCGATACGCCGCGCCTTCGTAGGCGCTGTTGAAATCGCCGCAGACGATCGCCGACATGGGCCGCGCGGTATCGGCGAACGGGCTCGCCAGCGTCTCGGCTTTCGCCGGGCGGCGCGCATGCTCGCATGCCTCGCGATGCAACTCACGCAGCCGCGCGACCTGCGCGAGACGCTGCGTCTCCGAGTAGAACTCCAGATGCGTGCTGATGACGCGCAGCGGCCCGACATCCGTTTCGATGACCGCTTCGAGCGCCACGCGCAGCATCGACGGCTTCGCCGGATCGGCGGGCCACGGCAGCGAATGACGCAGCACTTGCCGCACCGGCAAGCGGCTCACGATAGCGTTGCCGAACTGCCTGCGCGCGGTGCCCGAGCCTACGGGCGGCAAATCCGAGCCGATTCCTTCGATGACCGTCGCGCCCGGCATGAGGCTCGCCAGTTCCGCGAACTGATCCGCGCCAGGGCCTCCCGCTAGCCCGCCCGCCTGCTCGCCCTCGTGAAAGCCGCGCGTGACTTCCTGCAGGCAGAGCACGTCGAAATCGCATAGCGCTTTCGCTTCCGCAACGATCCTCGCCACATCGACGCGGCCGTCCACGCCGCGTCCCCATTGCATGTTCCAGTCGACCAGTCGCATGTCGGTGTCTCCTTCGAACGATGTGTCCGGCTCTAACGATGCGCGTGATCGCAGCATCCAGTACGCCTGACGAAACGCTGAATTTCAGACTGTCTCATAAAAGCGCGACCTACAATTGCTTCAAATCAATAGGTAATCCTCACACTATGAAAACACGCATGAACAAGCGGCTTGCCGCGTTGGCGCTGATGTCGATGGCCGCGCTCTCGCATGCGCAGCCCGCGCCTTCGCTGACGCGCGAACAACAGGCGGGGCTCGACAAGCAGGATCAGGACATCGCGCAAATGGCCGATGTCATCGTGAAGATGATCGATCAGAACAAGACGGGCGAAGTGTGGGATGCGGGGTCGGCCGTCGCGAAGAAAGTGATCTCGCGCGAGGACTTCGTGAGCAAGGTCACGCGCGACCGCGCCGCGCTCGGCACGCCGGGCATGCGCATGCCGATGGGCGTGAAGCACCTGCATTTCGACGGCACGGGCAACATGCCCGCGGGCTGGTTCATGAGCGTTTCGTTCGACACGCAGTTCAGCCAGGCGCGACAGTCGGCGCGGGAAGTCGTGACCTTTATGCTGGATCCGGACAGGGTGTGGCGGTTCGTGGGGTATTCGGTGCGGTGACGGTTCGCCACCCACCCCTCACATATTCGTATAAGAAGCACACCACCCGCGCCCGGCCACCAGCTTTGCCCCGAACAGCGTGCAGCCGCCCCACGCATCGGTGGACTTGCCCTGAAACAGCGAGCAGTTCGCGCACGCCTGATCCGCCGCGAAGTTCGGGTACTTCGCCTTGTCGACCTTCGCGGCATCTTCCTTGTAGCCGACGGCAATGGCCGCGGGATCGGTTTCGCTTAAGTGCGGCGCGTCGGCGCTGGCTCGCGTGAGCCAGAGCGATGCGCCCGCGCCCGTCGTCAGAATCAGGAAGTGTCGGCGAGAGGTGGTCATAGCAAGTGAAAGTGATAAAGGGCGATCGAGCATCTCGCACGATACGCCGACTCGCGCCGCGCCGCACGTGCGGTTCGCGAACGCGCGATCGATTTTCTCCGGTCGAAGAAACGACGCTCAACCTTCGCGCGCGCCTGCCGTTATTCCTGCCAGAACGGCAAACGTACAACACTCTACGCAGCGCCGCTGCGACCTCACTTCGAAGGAGAACGACGATGACTGAAGCTGACTGGATGATGGCAGGCGTGTATCTGGTCGAACTCGTGGCGGGCACGCTCTTCCTGAGCGCGCTCGCGCGACGCAGCCTGAGCCGGCAAAGCCAGCGCGGCCGTTGAGGCGTGGCGCGAGTCGCGCGCCGGAACGCGGCGTCCGGCGCGTGACCGCCGCGTCACTTGAAGAGTTTGACGGCCTGCGAAAGCGTGTTCGTGATGCCCCACGCGAGCGGAATCAGCACGTACAGCCAGAAGATCAGCAACAGCGCCTTGTTCGACGAGCCGCCTTCGTATCGATCGTTCATGCGGGTCTCCTTGTGGGTCTCTTGTTGGTCTCTTGTGGGTCTCGTT
Organism: Caballeronia sp. M1242; assembly: GCF_017220215.1. Classification (NCBI taxonomy): domain Bacteria; kingdom Pseudomonadati; phylum Pseudomonadota; class Betaproteobacteria; order Burkholderiales; family Burkholderiaceae; genus Caballeronia; species Caballeronia sp. M1242. The sequence goes on from NZ_CP071132.1 coordinate 71,128, forward strand.
CGTTCAGCCGGCCCTGGCCGCCGTGTCCATGTGATGTTTCTCGTCCACGCGCTTGATGAGAAGGTTGCATACGAAACCGATCACGAGCAGCGCCGCCATGATGTGAAGGGTCATCGTGTAAGCGTCCGACTTCGGGACGCCGCGCGCCACTTCGTAGGCGCGGATGTAGTTCACGAGCACCGGACCCGCGATGCCCGCCGCTGCCCACGCGGTCAGAAGACGCCCGTGAATGCCGCCGACGAACGCCGTGCCGAACATGTCCGCGAGGTAGGCCGGAATCGTGGCGAAGCCGCCGCCGTACATCGAGAGAATCACGCCATACGCGAGCACGAATAGCGCGATGTTGCCGGCCTGCGCGAACTGCGGCACGAGAAAGTAGAGCACCGCGCCGAGCGCAAAGAATACGAAGTACGTGTTCTTGCGGCCGATCCAGTCCGACGCCGACGCCCACACGAAGCGTCCGCCCATGTTGAAGAGCGACAGCAGGCCGACGAAGCCGGCCGCCGCGCCCGCCGTGATCGACGACTTGAAGCTCTCCTGGATCATCACCGACGCTTGACCGAGCACGCCGATGCCCGCCGTCACGTTCAGGAAGAGCACGAGCCACAGCAGGTAGAACTGCGGCGTCTTGAGCGCCTGATCGATGTGCACGTGGTTCTTCGTGATCATCTTGTTCGCGGTGGCAGGCGGCGTCCAGCCGGCCGGCTTCCAGTCCGCCGGCGGGATGCGGATCGCGAGCGCGCCGATGGTCATCGAGATGAAGTAGAGCACGCCCAGCACCAGGAAGGTCTCGGCCACGCCCACGCTCGTCGCGCTCTTGAAGTAGTTCATGAGGGCGACGGAGCCGGGCGCGGCGATCATCGCGCCGCCGCCGAAGCCCATGATCGCCATGCCCGTGGCCATGCCGCGACGGTCCGGGAACCAGCGAATGAGCGTCGAGACCGGCGAGACATAGCCGAGCCCCAGCCCGATGCCGCCGATCACGCCATAGCCGAGATAGAGCAGCACGATCTGATGCAGGTACACGCCGAGCGCGGATACGAGAAAGCCGCCGCCGAAGCAGCAGGCCGCGGTGAACATGGTGCGGCGAGGGCCGACTTTCTCCAGCCACTTGCCCGCGAACGCCGCCGACAACCCGAGAAACACGATGGCGAGCGAGAAGATCCAGCCGAGCGTCGTGAGCGACCAGTCGTCGGGCGCGGACTGCGTGATGCCGACCACGCGTGTCAACGGCGCATTGAAGACGGAGAACGCATACGCCTGCCCGATACAGAGATGCACGGCGAGCGCCGCGGGCGGCACCATCCAGCGCGAGAAGCCGGGCCGGGCGATGGTCGCTTCCTTGGAAAAGAAGCCATGCGGGCCGTGCGCGGCCCCTTGCTTGATGGTGCTGTTCATCGTGGTCTCCGTGGCGCGCCGCTCGCGAGACATCTAGCGTGGCGCGCTCATCTTTGCTTTGTCGTGGGCTGTGCGCGGTACGACGCACCGCTGTGCGTTCCGGAAAACATGCGATGGAACGACATATAGGCGCGACATTCCGTCACGGCTGCGCATGACGTTAGACAAGAGCGATGCGCTTTGCAATATGAACCGGGCCGCCATAAGCGTTTGCCCCAACCCGCATGTGGACACGCGTGAGACGTCACCATCGCGGCGGGCGCTTCTCGATGAACGCTTGCGTTCCTTCGAGCGCGGACTCGTCCATCATGTTGCAGGCCATCGTCTCGGCAGCGAGCGCGTACGCGGCTTCGATGCCTGTTTCCAGCTGCCGGTAGAAAAGCCGCTTGCCCGCCGCGATCGCTTCGCGCGGCTTGCGTGCGATGCTCGCTGCAAGCGCGCGCACGGCCTCATCGAGTTCATTCGGCGACGCGACGCGATTCACGAGGCCACGCTCGCATGCGGTTCGCGCATCGATGAAGTCGCCGGTGACGAGCATCTCGAACGCCGCTTTGCGCGAGACGTTGCGCGAAAGCGGCACGCTCGGCGTCGCGCAGAAGAGACCCAGATTCACGCCGGATACCGCGAAGCGCGCTTCGTCGGATGCAATGGCGAGATCGCACATCGCGACGAGCTGACAGCCCGCCGCCGTCGCAATGCCATGCACTCGCGCGATGACCGGCTGCGGCATGCGCTGAATCGTCATCATCATGCGCGAGCAGCGTGCGAAAAGCTCGCGATAGTAGGCAAGTGACGGCGCCGCGCGCATTTCCTTCAGATCGTGGCCCGCGCAGAACGCGCGCCCCGCGCCCGCGATGACGACCACGCGTGCATCGGATAGAGCGATCGCATTTAGTTCGGTGTCCAATGCATCGAGCATGGACTCGGAGAGCGCATTGAACGCGTTCGGGCGGTTCATCGTGACCGACACCGCGCCTTCGACGCCATATGCGTCTCTTTCGAGCAGGACCAGTGCATCCGTATCGGTCATGGTCTGATGCCCTTCAAACGTCGATGGCCGCGACCGAGCCCGCGCGCTTGCGCAGTTCGAACTTCTGGATCTTGCCGGTCGATGTCTTCGGCAACTCGCAGAACTCGATCGCGCGCGGCACTTTGAACCCGGCAAGCAGCGTCTTGCAATGCGCGATCAGTTCTTCGGCGCTCGCATCTGCGCCGGCCTTCAGTTCGACGAATGCGCAGGGCGTCTCGCCCCAGCGCGCATCCGGTTTGGCGACGACCGCGACGGCCATCACGGCAGGGTGCCGGTACAGCGCGTCCTCCACTTCGATGCTCGATATGTTCTCGCCGCCCGAGATGATGATGTCCTTGCTGCGATCCTTGATCCGCACATAGCCGTCCGGATACGCGACGGCCAGATCGCCGGTATGAAACCAGCCACCGCGGAACGCTTCTTCCGTCGCGCTCACGTTCTTCAGATAGCCCTTCATCGTGATGTTGCCGCGAAACATGATCTCGCCGATGCTTTCGCCGTCAGCGGGAACCGGCTCCATTGTCAGCGGATCGCGCACGCTGACCGCATCCTGCAAGTGATAGCGCACGCCTTGGCGCGCATTGAGCCGCGCGCGTTCGCCGATATCGAGCATGCTCCATTCGGCTTGTTGCGCGCAGACGGTCGCGGGTCCGTAGACTTCGGTGAGTCCGTACACATGCGTCAGTTCGAAGCCGAGCCGCTCCATGCCTTCGATCATCGCGGCGGGCGGCGCGGCGCCCGCGACCATCGCGTGAACCCTGTGCGCGATGCCGGCCTTCATGTCGTCCGGCGCATTGACGAGCAGGTTCTGCACGATAGGCGCGCCGCAATAATGCGTCACGCCCTCGCTGCGGATCAGATCGAAGATCGTCTTCGTGTCGATCTTGCGCAGACACACGTTGACGCCCGCGCGTGCTGCCACCGTCCACGGAAAGCACCATCCGTTGCAATGGAACATCGGCAAGGTCCAGAGATACACCGCATGCTTCGGCATGTCCCATTCGAGTATGTTGCTGACCGCATTCGTATAAGCGCCGCGATGGTGATAAACGACGCCCTTCGGATTGCCCGTCGTCCCCGATGTGTAATTCAGGCAGATAGCGTTCCATTCGTCCGACGGCGGCAACCATTGATACGCCGCGTCGCCACTTGCGAGCAGCGTCTCATAGTCGATTTCGCCGATGCGTTCGCCGTCACCCGTGTACTGCGGATCATCGACATCGATCACGATCAGCGGTTGCGGCACGTTTGCGAGCGCCTTCTTCACGACCGCCGAGAACTCGCGATCCACGATGATCGCCTTCGCTTCGCCGTGCGTGAGCATGAAGGCGAGCGTCGCGGCATCGAGGCGCGTGTTGAGCGTGTTGAGCACGGCGCCCGTCATGGGCACGCCGAAGTGCGCTTCGACCATCTCGGGCGTGTTGGGCAGCATGGCCGCCACCGTATCGCCCAAGCCGATGCCGCGCGAAGCCAACGCCGACGCGAGACGTCGCGTGCGCGCGTAGGTCTCGGCCCATGTGCGACGCACGTCGCCATGCACGACCGCGAGCCGCGTCGGATAGACGGATGCGGCGCGTTCGATGAAGGTGAGCGGCGTCAGCGCCGCGTAGTTGGCGGCGGTCTTGGGAAGGCCTTCGTCGTATTTGCCGGCGTTCATGATCGTCGTCCTCGTGCGGATGCGGCGGTTATCAAGCCAGATCGTCGAGCTTCACTGCGAAGCCGCGCTGCACGCCCGGACGTGCGAACAGCGCTTCGTACCAGCGCTTCACGTTGGGGTAATCGTCGAGCGACACTTGATGCCGCTCGTGCCGCCACGCCCAGCCGAGTATCGCGAAGTCGGCTACGGACAGCGCGCCCGCGACGTACTCCACTTCGCCGAGCCGCTTGTCGAGCACGCCATACAAGCGGCGCGTTTCGTCGGAATAGCGTTTGAGGCCATAGCGCCGGTCGCTTTCCGCTTCGACCATGCGAAAGTGATGCACCTGTCCCGGCATCGGGCCGAAGCCGCCCATCTGCCACATCAGCCATTCGAGCACGGGCACGCGCTCGCGCAGGCTCGCGGGCAGGAACTTGCCCGTCTTCTCGCCGAGATACAGCAGGATCGCGCCCGATTCGAACACGCTGATCGGCTGAGGATCGGAGCCATCGGGACCTTCGGGATCGACGATGGCGGGAATGCGATTGTTCGGGCTGATGCGCAGAAACTCGGGCGCATGCTGCTCGCCCTTCGTGATGTTCACGGTTCTGACCGTATAGGGCAGCTGCATTTCTTCGAGCGCGACGCTGATCTTGCGTCCGTTCGGCGTATTCCACGTATGGAGTTCGATAGTCATGGCGGTACGGTCCAGGGTGTGATTCGCAGTCAGGTCAATTCGTGCGCGACGTAGCGCTGAAAGCCCGCGCGCGCCGACTGCCGCGCATACCAGCGTTCGAGGTCGGGCAGCGACGGCCGCGCGAGTTCCGCGATGCCGTACCAGCGCCGCGCATACGCCGCGATGACGAGATCGGCCAGCGTGAAGGTGCCGCCTTCGAGGTAGTCGCGGCCTTTCAGATGCGCATCGAGCATGCGCCAGAGCTTTTCCACTTCCATTGCGTCGGCTTCGAGCTGCTTGACGTGGCGCTTGGCTTCGGGCGTTCGAACATAGCCCCAGAAAACCGGGCGTTCAGCGGGTTGCAGCGTGGACAGCGTCCAGTCGAGCCAGCGGTCCACGCTCGCCCTGACCTTGGGATCGGCGGGATAGAGCGCATCGTCGCGGCCATATTGCATGACCAGATAGCGGATGATCGAATTCGATTCCCACAGCACGAAGTCGCCATCGACGAGCGTGGGAATGCGGCCCGTCGGGTTCATCGCCAGATAGCCGGGCTCGTGATTGCGGCCGAACTGCATGCCGGCGTCGATGCGCTCATAGTCGAGACTCAACTCGTCGCAGCACCACAGCACCTTCTGCACGTTGACCGAATTCGCTCGGCCCCAGATGGTCAGCATCGGACATTGCCTCCGTCGAAGTATTCGTTATCGACAAGCATAGCGTCTAACGATGACGCGCTGTGCTTTGCCGCTTTGCAGCATGACATGCCCTAGTCCTGTCTATCGTAACTACTGATTCAGCGCCTATTGAGCGAATGCTACTGTTGTGCGCACATCCTTAACAGCTGCACGTATGCGGAAAACGTCGGCGGATGGCGTCGGTCCATAACGATCAAAGCGCAGTTCCTGCATGGCCAGAGAGAGCGCGTTCGAGCGCCGGCTCTGGACGACAAGGAGACGAGACATGTCCAGGTGCAAGACGTGGCGACTGCATGGTTTCATGGCGACCGGCGCCATGATGACGAGCCTGGGCTTGATCGCCACGGCTCATGCGGCGGGAGAGCCGCTGAAGATTGGCGTGATCAGCGAGGAATCGTCGGTGGCGGGCGCGTCCATCAGCAAGTCCGCGCAGATGGCCGCCGACGAGATCAACGCGCACGGCGGCGTGGATGGCCGCAAGATCGAGATCGTCGCCTATGACGACCACTCCTCCGCGTCCGACGGCGTGCGCGCGTTCCAGCGCGCGGCGAATCAGGACAAGGTGGTGGCGATCATCGGCAGCTATATCAGCGAAGTCGCGCTCGCGATGGAGCCGTGGTCGGCGCGCCTCAAGATGCCATTCATCACGCCGGGCGCGGCGAGCAACGACATATCGAAGCACGTCCACGACGACTACGAGCACTACAAGTACACGTTCCACGGCTGGATGACCTCCGCGTTCATCGCGCAGTCCATCTGCGACTTCTCGCACGATATCCTCGTCGGCCAGTTCAAGATGAAGACGACTGTCGTGATGAGCGAGGACGCCGCGTGGACCAAGCCGCTCGACGAACGCTATCTGGAGTGTCTGCCGAAGGCGGGGCTTCAGGTGCTGGACCACATCCGCTTCAATCCGGATACGTCGGACTTCACGCCGATCTTCAACCAGATCGAGGCTAAGCATCCGGATACGATCACGACCGGCATCAGCCACGTCGGCGTGCAGCCCACCGTGCAATGGCACGACCAGCAAGTGCCCATTCCGATGACGGGCCAAAGCTCGCAAGCCACCACGACGAGCTTCTGGAAGGACACCAACGGCGCGACCGAAGGCGTGATCACCGCATCGGCGGCCGCGCCGGGCGTCGCCGTGACGCCGAAGACGGTGCCGTTCGTCGATGCGTATCAGAAGAAGTTCGGCGTGTCGCCCGCGTATGACGGCTTCACGAGCTACGACCTCGTGTACATCCTCGCGGATGCCATCCATCGCAATCAGGGTTCCACCGATCCCGACAAGATGGTCGATGCGCTCGAAAAGACGGACTACGTGGGCACCATCGGCCGCTGGCAGTTCTACGGCAAGAACGATCAGTTCACGCATGCGCTGAAGTACGGTCCGGGCTATATCACCGGCATCAATCTGCAATGGCAGGACGGCAAGCAAGTGGCGATCTGGCCGGCGTCCATCGCCAACGCGAAGGTCAAGTTCCCGGCTTTCGTCAAGGTGCAACAGGCGGCGAAGTAGGGCATTGCCGGACGCATGGGCGCGCGGGCGCTTCGCGTGAGACGAACGCCCGCATCGATACGCGTGTTCACATCGAAGGCCGGATATGCTGCCACTGCAGATTCTGATCGACGGTTTCGCCATCAGCTCGCTCTATGCGCTCGGCGCGATAGGCTTCACGCTCATCTTCGGCGTGTCCGGCGTGCTCAATCTCGCGCACGGCGGCGTGATGCTCGTCGCCGCGCTGCTCGGCTGGATGTTCGCGGGCGAGGCGGGCCTCGGCACCTATCTCGGCACGCTGCTCGGCGTCGCATGCGGCATGGTCGCCGCCTACATCACCTATCTGATGGTGGTGCGGCCCATCCAGCGCTCCGCCGCCATACCGCGCGAGGAGAAGGAAATCTTCGTGCTCACCGGCACGCTGCTCTGGGGCATCATGATCCAGCAGGGCATGGCGTATCTGTTCACCGACAACCCGATCACCATGCGCCCGCTCATCGGCGGCGTGCTGAGTATCGCGGGCGTGCGGGTTCCCTACAACGAGATCATGATCGCCGTGGTGTGCTGGGTCGTGATCAGTCTACTGTGGCTCTTCGTCAATCGCACGCGGGCGGGCAAGGCGCTGCTCGCCGCGTCGATGAACCCACGCGGCCTCACGCTGCTCGGCTTCGAACTGTCGCGCATCTATCTGCTCGCGTGGACCATCTACGGCGTGCTGGCGGGCATCGCGGGCGTGCTGCTCGCGTCGTTTCTCGGCGTGAGCACGAACAACACGGGGCAGCTCACGGCGAGCGCGTTTTCCATCGTGGTGCTGGGCGGGCTCGGCAGCGTGTCGGGGTCGCTCATGGCGGCGTATGTCGTCGGCTATCTGGAGACGGTCACGGCTTATCTGATTGCGCCGACGCTGCGGCCCTTGCCCGCGTTGCTGCTGCTGGTGCTGGTCGTCTATGTGCGGCCGCAAGGCTTCCTCGGGCGGCGTTGACCGGAGCCACGCACATGAACAACGTCAATCGCCTGTTCCGTTCGCCCGTGCTATGGGCCGCGGTGCTGCTCGCCGTCATCGCGACGACTTTGCCGTGGTGGCTGTCCGGCTACATTCTCGGCGTGCTGACGGTCGCGTATTACTTCGGCGTCTTCGCGATGTCGTGGGATCTGCTGTTCGGCTTCGCAGGCGAAGTCAACTTCGGTCCGACGTTCCTGATCGGCCTCGGCGCGTATTCCGCCGCGATGCTCAACGCGCACTTCAGCGCGCCGATTCCCGTATGCGTGATCGCGGGCGGCGTCGTCGCGCTGATCGGCGGGCTGCTGCTCGCGGTGCCTGCGCTGCGCCTGCGCGGTCCTTACTTCGGGCTCGTCACGCTGGTGGCCGTGTTGCTGCTGCAGAACGCGATCGTCATTTTCGCGGGTCTCACGGGCGGCGAGATCGGCATGATGGTGCCCGATGTAATGTCCGTCGATGCGAACCACAACTACTGGATCGCGCTCGCGTTCCTCATCGTGTGTGCGATTCTTTTGTTCGGCTTGTCGCGTTCGGCGATCGGCTTGATCTTGCAAGCGAGCGGACAGGACACCGTCGGCGCGCAGGCGCTCGGCTTCAACGTGACGAAGCATAAGCTCGCGGCGTTTTGCATCAGCGCGGTGTTCTCGGGCGTCGCGGGCGCGATGCTCGTGTTCTATCAGGGCACGGCATCCGTGAGCACGGTGGTCGATCTCGGCGTGGGCGTGCAGATCATCATCGCGGCCGTCCTGGGCGGCCGGCGCACGATACTCGGCGCGGTGCTCGGCTCCATCTTCCTGATCGTCGCGGGTGAGTTCCTGCGTCCGCTCGGGCAGATCAACACGTTCGTGGTCGCGGCCGTGGCGCTCGCGGTCATTCTGTTCTTTCCGGACGGACTGCTTGGCAACCTGCTGCGCGTGAGGGAGCGCGAATGAACGACACGCCTTTGCTTTCCGTGCGCGGGCTTACCAAGCGCTTCGGCGGATTGGTAGCGGTGAAAGACATCGGCTTCGACATCCGTCCCGGCGAGATACTCGGCCTGATCGGGCCGAACGGCTCGGGCAAGTCGACCGTGATGAAGCTCATCATGGGCATCGAGCGTCCCAATGCGGGATCGGTGAAAGTCGGCGGCGTCGAGATGGCCGGGTGGCTGCCGCATCGCATCGCAAGGGCGGGCGTCGGCATCGTGTTTCAGCATTCGCGGCCGCTGCATCGCCAGACGGTGCTGGAGCACATCAAGCTCGCGCTCTTGCCGGATTCGCTGCTCAAGCTCGCGGCCGACCCGCACGTCAACACGCGCGCGCGAGAGATTGCCGAGCGCGTCGGCCTGGGCGCGGTGATGCATCGTCATCCCGCGACGCTGCCGTTTGCCGATCTGCGCCGCATGGAAATGGCGAAGGCGATTGCGCGCGATCCGAAAGTCGTGCTCGTCGATGAGCCTTTCGCCGGTCTCACGCAAGCGGAATCGCAGGCGTTTTCCGAGCTGATTCGCGGTTTTCGCGCGGAAGGGCGCGCGGTGCTGCTCGTCGATCACAACGTGAAGAGTCTCGCGGCGCTCGCGGATCGCGTGCTCGCCATGTATCTCGGCGAGTACGTCGCGGAAGGCTCGGCCGCCGACGTGATGCGCAACGAGACCGTGCGGCGCGTCTACCTCGGCGGCAAGATCGAAGCGCGCGAACGCACGGCGGACGTATCGAGCACGAAGGCGCCGATTCTCGAAGTCGAGGACGTGGGCGTGCTTTACGGCAAGGCGCGCGCGCTCGACGGCGTGAGTCTTCATGTGCGCGAAGGCGAGTTCGTGTCGGTGGTCGGCCTGAACGGCGCGGGCAAGACCACGCTCTTCAACGCGATCTGCGGGCTCGTGCCTTCGAGCGGGACCATCCGCTTCGGCGGACAGCCGCTCAAAGGCATGAGCGGCGCGGCGATCGCGCGGGCGGGCATCGTGCAATGTCCGGAAACGCGCGAGCTTTTCGGCGACATGACCGTGCGCGAGAACCTCGATCTCGGCGGCTATCATCTGGCGAACACGGCGCGCGACGAGCAACTCGCGTGGCTCTTCGAGCTCTTTCCGATTCTCGAATCGCGACAGGCGCAAACGGCGCGCACGCTGTCCGGCGGCGAGCAGCAGATGCTCGCCATCGCACGCGCGCTGATGATGCAGCCGAAGCTCCTCATTCTCGACGAACCGACGCTCGGTCTTGCGCCCGTGATTCTGGAGCAGCTATCGAAGGCGCTCGACAAGCTGCAAAAGACCACGCCCATTACCGTGCTGCTCGGCGAGCAGAACGTGACCTTCGCGCTGCCGCACGCGGACCGCGTGTATGTGCTGGAACATGCGCGCATCGTGTGGGAGGGCAGTCCCGCGCGCTTCGAGCAGGAGATGGGCGAAGGCTTCCTCGACACTCCGCCGTCGGGCACGACGCAAGCCGTGCGAGCCTGAGTCTCGTGCGAAAAGCGTTGCGCAAAACACCACACGGAGCGCTTCCGTTTGCATCAATGCGTGCACTGCGATATCTGGTGTGATAAAAGTCCGCGTGCTTTTTTCGAAGCGCGCGCTGGCTGTGCGCTGAAAACGAGCGCATCACATCGATAGAAATACACGCAGAAGACACTCATGAAGACGATCACCTCGCGCGCGGCAAGCGCGTTCGCCGCATCGGCCATTGCATTGGCCTGCCAGTCCGCCTTCGCGCAAAGCTCGGTCACGCTGTACGGCGTCGCCGACGTCAGCGTGCGCTATCTCACGAACGCCAACGCCAATAACCATGGCAAGCTGTTCATGACCAACGGCGCGGTCACCAATAGCCGCATCGGCCTGAAAGGCACCGAAGAACTGGGCGGCGGCCTGAAGGCGGTCTTCCGGCTGGAAAGCGGCGTGGAACTGCAAAACGGCCAGTACTCGGACAGCCAGCGCGAATTCAACCGCGCGGCCTACGTGGGACTCGCGAACCAGTACGGCGCGGTGACGCTCGGCCGCCAGAAGACGCCGCTCTTCGACATGCTCGGCGATGTCTACGACCCGCTCACCGTCGGCAACTACTTCGAGAACGCATGGCTGCCGGTGGCGCTCGGCGCGGGCCTCTATGCGGACAACGCCGTGAAGTACACCGGCACGTTCGGCGGCCTCACGCTCGGCGCGATGTACTCGTTCGGCACCAACTCCACGTCGACGGGCGCGGGCGGCTTCTCCGGTCAGGTGCCGGGCCATATGGGCGCGGGCAACATGTACGGCTTCACGGCGTCGTACACGGTCGGGCCGCTTTCCATCGACGGCGGCTATCAGCAGAACAGCGACAACGCGAGCAACAAGCAGAAGATCTGGAACGCCAACGTGGTCTATGCGATCGGGCCGGCGAAAGTGTACGTCGGCTATCTGCATTCGACCGATGACACCGGCTTCGTGGACAGCCTGCTCGCGCAGCGCAATCTGGTCGCGGGCGTTGATATTCTCAAGGGGTCCGGGCGCCGCGACGACGGCCCATTCGGCGGCGTGACGTGGCAAGTGACGCCCGCGCTCTTGCTCACCGGCGCGTTCTACTATGACCACATGAAGAACGCGGCGATCGGCGGCGGCGCGACGGGCAGCGGCAATCGCTACACGGGCGTCGCGCTCGCGGAGTACGCGCTTTCCAAGCGCACGGAAGTGTATGGCACCGTGGACTTCAACAAGGTCACGGGCGCGGGCGTGGTCGAACTGCCGGGCCGCTCGAACCAGACGGGCGTATCGGTCGGGCTGCGCAACCTGTTCTGACGCGCCGGGCGCGGGTGCGGATTTTGCGTCTCCGGCATCAAAAACCGGAGACGACCATGCCCGATACGGCACATCATGATCCTTGCAGGCTCGGTGTCGCGTTCATCGACGCGCAATTGATGACGCTCTACACGCACGCCGGCCTGCTCGCCGACTGGATCGACCACGGCGAGCGCGCGCCGGACTTGAGCGCCGTCGCGCGGCTGCTCGCGCATCGCCATGCGCGGCCGGAAGCGCACACGCACAGCGAAGACGGCATGCCGATGAAGCATGAGCCGTCGGACGACGTTCCCGCGTGGCCGACGTTCGACGACGCACGCGAGCGCATGGCCTTCGCGCTGCACGTGCCTTGCACCAACGCGATTCTCGCGGTGGCGGATTTCTTCGATGTGCACCGGTTGTCGAATTCGCGTACGCCCGAAGTGCAGTTCCTCATGCGTCTGCGCGAAGCGGCGGTGAACGGGAACCGCTTTCATATCGCCGAGAACGAGTACATGCCGCATGCGGCGTACGGCGGCCTCATCATCGACAAGACACTGGACGGTAAGCCTCTGATGGGCGAAGGTGCGCAAGAAGGCTTCATCGCGTTCGGCGACGTGATCGGACTGCTTCGCTATTTGCGCAAGCTTCTGACGAGCATGCAGTCGGTGATCAGTTCGGGCGATGCGGGCTAAAAACGAAAGCGGCCGCTGACCCTACGTGATCAGCGGCCGCCTCGCTCAGCACTTGATCGACTCCGGCTTACTCCGCCGATTTCTTGTGATGTTTGTGATGCTTATGCGTCTTGCTGTAGGCGGGGCGCTTCTGGTTGGCCGGGTATTCGGCCGCAGCGAACGACAGCGTAGGCGCAGCGAACGCCGCGAGCACGAACAGAACGAGAGTCTTTTTAACGGCAGTTTTCATCGGAAGCTCGCAGAAAAAAGTGGTGGACGGCGGAGCGGCGAACGGTCGTTTGCCGGCATCGCACGTCACAGGTCACATGGAGAACTACGGAACTGCGCTCGGCAGTGTACCTGCGCAAAAAGACAGCGTGCCACGTCCATGTGACGCTGTTGCGAATTTGCCCGTGCCCGGCCGTTCGTGCTTCGCCGCGCTTGTCTTGAAGCGCGCTTCATGCGTTGGGGCCGTCGGGCAACTTGCGCTGCCACGCGACGACGATCGCGCTGCCGACGATCAACACGATGCCCGCGAGCGACAGCGGCGCGATGACTTCTCCCCACACCGCGTAGCCGAACAACGCGGCCCACACGATGCTCGTGTAGTTGAACGGCGCCAGCGCGCCGGCATCCGCGCGGCGATACGCGACCGTACACAGCAGTTGCCCCGCGGTGGCGAACACGCCGATCAGCGCCATGACGCCGAGCGCGTGCAGCGTCGGCGTCTTCCACTCGAACGCGAGCGTGCAGCCGGTCACGACCGTGCCGACCGCCGAGAAGAAAAAGACCGTGGTGCGTGAATCGTCCGTGGCGCGAATCCGCTTGATCTGAATGAGCGACAGCGCGCCGAAGAACGCACAGCACAGCAGCAATAGCGGCCCGAGCCAGTGCGATTCGCCGCCGCCGGGACGCACCACGAGCAGCACGCCGACGAAGCCCGTGAACGCGGCGCAGGCGCCGCGCGCCGTCATCTTTTCGCGCAGCAGGAAAGGCGCGAGCGCGACCACGATCAGCGTTTCCGAATAAGCGATCGCGACCGCTTCGCCGAGCGGCATGTACGGCAGCCCCGCGAAGAAGAACGCCGACGCGCCTAGAAGCGTCAGCGCGCGCACGGTCTGGCCTTTGAGGTCGAGCGTCCGGATGCGTTCGCCGAGAGACCGCGTGCCGGTGCAGCACATCGCGAACGCGGGCATGAGGCCGAAGAACATGCGGAAGAACGTCACTTCGTTGGCGGGATACTGTAGCGCGACGACCTTCGCGAGCGCATCGACGATGGCGAAGCAGAACATCGACGCAAGAATGCAGCCGATGCTCGCGAGCGGAAGGTGGCCGCTGCGCGCGGCGAGACAAGTGGTCATGTCGGTTCGACGTCTTGGGGCTTGCGCTTGCTGCGCGACCTGCGCGGCTTCGGCTCCACGCCGATGCGCGGATCGCGCGCGAGGACGAGTGCCGTCAGGTGTTGCGCCACCGTCTCGAAGTCCGGATGTTCCTGCGCCACGTAGAGCCATTTGCCGAGCACGGGATGCGGTTTCAGCGCGGGGATGGCATCGACGAGCGCGGCGTGCCGTTCCTGCGACGTGCACACGAGCAAGCCGTTCCACGGCTTCTCGCGGTCCGCCGCGACGAGACACAGCATGCCGTCGAGATAAGCGGCGTCGCATCCGAACATGCGTTTGCGGATGAACGTGGCGTCGCGCTCGAACGGTTCGAAGATCCAGACGAGCGAATTGCGAATCGAAGAAGGCATGGGCGAGACGGTCCTGTGGCCGCAAGATTCTCGCACGGCTTCCCCGGTTTTTCGACGACGCGGCTATGCCTATGCCTACGGCCGTGCGGCCACTTCGTCCAGATGCGCAAGCAGGTCCGCCGGGTCTTCATAGACGCGCAGCGCGCCCGCGCGTTCGAGCTCGTCGCTGCCATAACCGCCCGACAGCAACCCGACGCCGAGCGACCGGCAGCGGCGCGCGGCGAGCATGTCCCAGATGCTGTCGCCGACGACGACCGTATGCTCGATCGGCACGTTCAGCCGCTCTGCTGCGGCGATGAACAGATCGGGATCGGGCTTCGCGTACTTCACGTCGTCGCGCGTGACGACGACCTGCTTCGACGCATCCACGCCGAGCGCCTCCAGATTCACCGCCGCGGTTTCCATGCGGCCGCTCGTCGCGATGGCCCAGCGCGTGCCGGCTTCGGTCAGCGCGGCGAGCAGTTCGCGCGCGCCCGGCAGCGGGCAGACCTGCGCGCGCAGCCGCTGATACGCCTCGGTATGCAGCCGCCGCAGATGGTCCACCCGTTCCGCGCTGATCTCGCCGTGCGTCTCGCGCAGCAACTGATTGGTGAAGAGCCCGCCGCTCATGCCGATCTTGCGATGGATGCGCCACACCGACAGGTCGATGCCTTCCGCATTCAGCGCTTCTTTCCACGCCAGCACGTGTTGATACACGCTGTCGACGAGCGTGCCGTCGAGGTCGAAGAGAAACGACGTTTCGATTCGCATGGTGTTCTCCCTGTATGAAGCACCATCATACGCACCGATCGCGGCACGCGTTCGCGCGCGTCGTCATCAATGCGATAATCGAACCTTGCAACGAAAGACTGCAATCGCGCGCGAAAACCGCATCGCGCACGCATATCACGCTTAGATAACGCATGACGGAGCCTACATTGAGCCGCATCGACAATCCCGCCCGCGACCAGGAAGCCGGCGTGGCCGACTCCACGCAAGACACCACTCGCATCGACGACACGCGCATCGGCGCAGTGCGTCCGCTGATCTCGCCCGCGCTTCTGCTCGACGAACTGCCGGTCACGCCCGCCGTGCAGACGCTCGTCGAGGCGAGCCGCGCCGCGATTGCCGACATCCTGCACGGCCGCAACGACCGTCTCGTGGTCGTGGTCGGCCCGTGTTCGATTCACGACCACGGCCAGGCAATGGACTACGCGCGGCGTCTCAAGACCGTCGCCGAGCGCCTCTCCGACGACCTCTGCATCGTCATGCGCGTGTACTTCGAGAAGCCGCGCACGACGGTCGGCTGGAAAGGCTATATCAACGATCCCCGTCTGGACGGCAGCTTTCGCATCAACGAAGGGCTGCGCCGGGCGCGCGAGCTTCTGCTCGAAGTGAGCGGCCTAGGCCTGCCCACGGCGACCGAGTTTCTCGACCTGTTGAGTCCGCAATACATCGCGGACCTGATCGCGTGGGGCGCTATCGGCGCGCGCACGACCGAAAGCCAGAGCCATCGGCAGCTCGCGTCGGGTCTGTCGTGTCCGATCGGCTTCAAGAACGGCACCGACGGCGGCGTGCAGGTCGCGGCGGATGCCATCGTCGCGGCGCGGGCCAGCCATGCGTTCATGGGCATGACGAAGATGGGCATGGCCGCGATCTTCGAAACGCGCGGCAACGACGACTGCCATGTGATTCTGCGCGGCGGCAAGAAAGGCCCGAATTACGATGCCGAGAGCGTGGCCGCGAGTTGCGCCGCGCTTGCCGCGCTCGGCCAGCGCGAACAGGTCATGATCGACTGCTCACATGCGAACTCGAACAAGTCGCATCTGCGTCAGGTGGATGTCGCGCAGGACATCGCGCGTCAACTGTCGGCGGGCGAGAAGCGCATCACGGGCGTGATGATCGAGAGCCATCTTGAAGAAGGGCGGCAGGACCTGAAGCCGGGCGTGCCGCTCAGGCACGGCGTCTCGATCACGGATGCCTGCCTCGGCTGGACGCAGACCGAGCCCGTGCTCGAACTGCTCGCCACGGCCGTGCGCGCCCGCCGCGCGCGCTAGACAGCGCAGTAAGGACATGGGCGCACCCGGGCGGTGCATCGCTTCACGAAAGCTTCATTCAAGTTCGTGAGACGCGCACCGTTACCTCGGACGATAGCCCGCTCATCGAAAGGCCCATGTCCGCCAGCCTCTGCGCCAATGAAGCATCGTGTCCCAGCATCGAAGAACTCATCGCGTCCAATGCGCTGACGGCCGTGTTCCAGCCGATCGTGCGCTTCGCGGACGGCGAGGTCATCGGCTATGAAGGCCTTATTCGCGGGCCGGCCGGCAGCGCGCAGGAATCGCCCGCCGTGCTCTTCGAGCAGGCCACGCGCGAGCAGCGCGGCGTCATGCTGGAACATGCGGCGGCGCGCGTGTGCATCGCCGCGTTCGCCCAGCTCGCGCGCAGCGGCCTGCTCTTCATCAACTTCAGCGCGGCCGCCATCGAGGCCGCGCTCGGCGAACGCGAAACGCCCGGCTATCTGGCCGGCGACAGCGGTCTGGATGCGAAGCGGCTCGTCATCGAGCTGACCGAACAAAGCGTGATTGCGGATGCCGAGCGCTTCGGCGCGACGGTGCGCGCGCTGCGGGCGTCGGGTCCGCAGTTCGCGCTCGACGACTACGGCAGCGCCAATGCCTCGATGAATCTCTGGGTGCGGCTCGCGCCGCACTACGTGAAGATCGACCGCTTCTTCGTTTCCGACATCGCGCGTGATCCGCTCAAGTTCGAAGCCGTCAAGGCGATGGTCGCGTTCGCGAATGCGAGCGGCGCGCTCTTGATCGCGGAAGGCATCGAAAGCGAAGCGGATCTGGAGATCGTGCGCGATCTCGGCATTGCCTGCGCGCAGGGTTTCCTGCTCGGCAAGCCCGCCGCGACACCGAGCGCGCGCGTGCCGGATGCCGTCGCGCGCGCGTTGCGCTCGGCGCAAATTGCGGTCTATCCGGCCCGCACGCGCACGGGCGCGACCGCCGACATGAACGCCGTGCTGCTCGAACGCATGCTCGTCGAAGCACCGACGCTTACCGTCAAGTCGCGCAACGACGACGTCGCGCGCCTTTTCAACGAGAGGCCGTCGCTGCATGCGGTGGCGATCGTGGACGACGGCCGTCCGGTCGGCCTCATCAATCGGCGCGCGTTCATGGATCAGTACGCGCTGCCGTATCACCGCGAAGTGTTCGGCAAGCGGCCGTGCATGCAGTTCGCGCATCTCGCGCCGCTGATCGTCGAACGCGGCTCCACGCTCGAAGAGATCGCCCGGCTTTTCTCGAACGATGATCCGCACGATCTGTCGGACGGCTTCATCGTCACGGAGAACGGGCGCTATGCGGGGCTCGCGACCGGCGCGAGCATGGTGCGCGCCGTCACCGAAGTGCGCGTGGAAGCGGCGCGCTATGCGAACCCGCTCACGTTCTTGCCGGGCAACGTGCCGCTCAATTCACACATCGACAGGTTGATTGCGAACGGCTCGGCCTTTGTCGCCTGTTACTTCGACCTCGACCACTTCAAGCCCTTCAACGACCGCTACGGCTATTGGCAAGGCGACGAAGTGCTGAAGGCCGCCGCGAACGCGCTCGCCTCGGTCTGCGAGCCGACGCGCGATTTTCTCGGCCATATCGGCGGCGACGACTTCTTGCTGCTGTTTCAAAGCGACGACTGGCGCGAGCGCGTCACGCGCGCCATGCACGCGTTCGACGAACTCGTGATGCGCTTCTACTCGCCGGAAGAACGGCTCGCCGGCGGCATTCACGGCGAAGACCGGTTCGCGCGGCCCGCGTTTTTCGGCTTCGTGCGGTTTTCGGCGGGCGCGGTGCGCGTGGCGCCGGGCACGGCGCGCGGCAGCGCGCACGTCAGCGCGACGGCGGCAGTCGCGAAGCGCGCGGCGAAGGAAGAGGCGAGCGGCTTCGTGGTGATGGACATGCGCGAAGCCGAATGAATCAGCGCGCCGCGGCCGCGCGCAGCGCCTCCATCAACGCGAGCGGATCGTAAGGCTTGCGCAGCCGGATCGCATGCGGGAGCGCCTGCCGTTCCTCGTCGCTCAGTTCGAGGTCGTAGCCGGTGACGAATACGACGCCCAGACGCGGCGCCTGACGCAATGCCTCTCTTGCCAGCGCGACGCCGGATTCGCCCGCCAGATTCACGTCGGTCAGCAGCACGTCGAAGCGTTGCTCGCCAAAAAGCGCGCGGGCTTCTTCGACGCTCGCGGCTTCTGTGAGATCGAGGCCCATGGTGCGCAGCAACTCGGCGCTGCTCGTGCGGACCATCTCGTTGTCTTCGACGAACAGCACGCGCAGGGCGTCGCTGGACTCGGGCGTTGCGGCATCGGTCGCATTCGCGGCAGAGGAGGCAGGGGTGGGCGCGCGTTGCCCGAGCACATGCCGAATCTTGCGAGCCAGCGCCTCGTGCGTATATGGCTTGCTCAACAGGTCGATGCCTTCGTCGAGCCGCCCCGCGTGAACGATCGCGTTGTCCGTGTAACCCGACGTGAACAGCACCGCGATGCCCGGCACGCGCTCGTGCGCCTTGCGCGCAAGCTCGGTGCTGCGCAACGGGCCGGGCATCACCACGTCCGTGAACAGCATGTCGATCGGCACGCCGCTCTCGACGATGGCGAGCGCGCTCTGCGCGTCCTTCGCCCGCAGAACGCGATAGCCCAGGTCCGCGAGCAGATCGACGACGGTCGCGCGCACTTCCTCGTCGTCTTCGACCACGAGAATGGTTTCGCTGCCGCCTTTGGCCGGTCCGGCGTCCACGTTCGTTTCGAGGTCTTCTTCCTGCCGCGCGCGCGGCAAGTAGAGGCGCACGGTCGTGCCGTGGCCTTCCTCGCTGTACACCTTCACGTGCCCGCCCGATTGCTTGACGAAGCCGTACACCATCGACAAGCCGAGGCCGGTGCCCTGACCTTCGCGCTTGGTCGTGAAGAACGGCTCGAACGCGCGTTCCCGCACTTCGGCCGACATGCCCGAGCCCGTATCGGTGACGGCGACCATCACGTACTGGCCGGGCGCGACGTCGGCGTTGCGCATCGCATAGGTCTCGTCGAGCGATGCATTGCCGGCCTCGATGGTCAGCTTGCCATGCCCGTTCATCGCGTCGCGCGCGTTGATCGCGAGATTGAGCAGCGCGTTCTCGACCTGGAAGGGATCGACGAGCGTGTTCCACAAGCCGCCCGACACGATCGTCTCCACTTCGATGCCGTCGCCGAGCGCGCGGCGGAACATGTCGTCGAGACCGCGCACGAAGCGGCCGAGATTGACGACCTTCGGCGCGAGCGGCTGGCGCCGTCCGAACGCCAGCAGTTGCGAGGCGAGATTCGCGCCGCGCGCCACGCCGGCGAGCGCGCTTTTCACACGCTGCTCGGGCTTGTCTTGTCCGGCGACGTCTTTCGCGAGCAGTTGCAGATTGCCGCCGATCACTTGCAGCAGGTTGTTGAAGTCGTGCGCGACGCCGCCCGTCAGCTTGCCGATGGCTTCCATCTTCTGCGCCATGCGCAACGCTTCTTCTGCGTGCCGCAGCGCGTCGGCCGTTTCGCGGTCTGCGGTCACGTCGCGTCCGACGCCGTGGATGCGCCGCGTGCGCGGATCGAGCGAGAGCGTCCATGCGATCCAGCGCCAGCCGCTGTCAATGCGCCCGAGCCGGCACTCGTAGCGCACTGGCGCGCCGCTCGCCCGCAGCTTGTCGAGCTCCAGCGCGACAGCGGCGCGGTCGTCCGTATGCACGATGTCGAGCATCGTGCGCGCGTGCAGGCGCTCCGTATCCATGCCCAGCACCGACGACCATGACGGGCTCACGCGCAACAGCGCGCCGTCGAAGCTCGCGATCACGAACAGGTCTTCGCTCAGTTCCCACAGCCGGTCGCGGTCCGCGACGACTTCGGTCACGCGGCGCTCCAGCGTCTCGTTCAGATCGCGCAGCGCGGCCTGCGCCTTGGCGCGCTCGGCGATTTCGTTCTGCGCCGCCTGAAAGAGCCGCGCATTGTCGATGGCGATGGCCGCCTGCGCCGCGACGCCGTTCACGATGCGCTCGGCGCGATCCGTGAACACGCCCGGCTCCGGGTGACCGAAGAAAAGGCCGCCGAGCACTTCGCCCGTGCGCGAGACGACCGGCGCGGCAAGATAGCTGCGCACCGGAAGATGGCCCTTCGGCATGCCGAAGTGCGGCGAGTTGTGGCCGTAGCGCGGATCTTTGGTAATGTCGTCGGAGCGGACGATGCCGTGGCCGCCGAATGTCGGCGCGAAGACGGCCGTGTTGCGCGGCATCGGAAACTTGTCGAAGCTCTCCTTCGGCGCGCCGGACAGCGCGTACAGCGTATAGCTGCCGCCTTCGTCGTCGAGCACGTTGTAGAAGAACGAACCGAACGCGGCGCCGGTCAGTTCCGTGGCGGCATCGGTCACGACCTGCACGACGCGCGAGAGATCGAGCTCGGCGGCGACCGTCGTGCCGACGCGGTTGAGCACTTCGAGCACGCGCGACTCTTCGCGCAGTCGCTGCTCGGTCTCGCGGCGCAGCCGCGAGAGCCGCAGATTGCTCGCCACGCGCGCGAGCAGTTCGCGCGCGGAGAACGGCTTGGTCAGATAGTCGTCCGCGCCCGCTTCGAGGCCGCCGACGCGCGCTTCTTCGCCCGCCCGCGCCGACAGCAGCACGACCGGCGTCTCGCGCAGCGTCTCGTCGTCGCGCAGCGCGCGCAAGAGGCCGAAGCCGTCGAGGCGCGGCATCATCACGTCGGAAACGATCACGTCGGGCCGCAGCGCGACGGCCGCGTCGAGCCCCGCCTGCCCATCGGCGGCGACGCTCACGTCGTGGCCCGCGGCGGCGAGCAGGCGGCGCATGTATTCGCGCAGATCGGCGTTGTCGTCCACGACGAGCACGCGGCCCGTCAGCGCATCCGATGGCGCGGCGGCTTCAGCGGCTTCCGCGAGCGGCGAATCGAGGTTCGCGACGTCGAGCGCGGCGGCGTCGGCCGGGTCCGCATCCGGCGTCCAGCGCAACGCGGCATCGACGAAGGAGCGCGCACGGCTGCTGGCCTCAGCGCGCGGGGCGTCGGCGCGCGACGCTGCGCCCTCGTGCGCGGCCGGCAGCGTCACGGTGAAGCACGTTCCTTCGCCCAGGCGGCTCGTCAGGGCGATGCTGCCGCCGTGCAGCTTGATCAGCTCCTGAACCATCGCAAGCCCGATTCCACTGCCTTCCACCGAGCGGCCCGCCGCGCCCGCCACGCGATGGAACCGTTCGAACACGCGCGCCTGCTCGTGCTCCGCAATGCCGATGCCGGTATCGCACACGCTCGCTTCGATCACGCCGCCGTGCACGGCGAGCGCCACCTCGATGCTGCCCTCGAACGTGAACTTGAACGCGTTCGATAGCAGGTTCATCACGACCTTCTCCCACATGTCGCGGTCGATGTCGGCGAGCACCGGCGTATCGGGAATGTTCGTGCGAAGCGTCAAGCCGGCCGTCTCGATGGCCGAGCGAAACAGCGACGAGAGTTCGGCGGTGAACGCGGCGATGTCCGTGCGCTGGCGATGAATCTCGATGCGGCCCGCCTCGATGCGCGAGAAGTCGAGCAGCGCGTTGACGAGCGTGAGCAGCCGCATGCCGTTGCGATGCATAATCTGGACGAGCCGCAGGTCCTCGGGCGGCACGCGGTTGCGGTCCGCGAGCATTTCTTCGAGCGGGCCCAACATCAGCGTGAGCGGCGTCCGAAATTCGTGGCTGATGTTGGAGAAGAACGTCGTCTTCGCGCGGTCGATCTCCGCGAGCGCCTCGGCGCGGCGGCGCTCTTCGTCGTAGGCGTGCGCGTAGCCGATGGCCGCGCCGATCTGTCCGGCGACGAGATTGATGAAGGTGCGATAGCCGTCGTCGAACAGTCGATACGGATTGAGCGCCGCGACCAGCACGGCTGCATGACCGGTCTCGCCGGTCGGGGCGATCGGGACCATGACGGCGGTGGTCGGCGCGGCCTTCCACGCGCCCGTGGGCAAAGACGCGCCCACATGCTGATGCAGGTTCGTCACGAGCTGCGGGCGGTTTTCGCGCAGCGCGTCCTGAAACGGCCACGGCTCGCGCTTATTGGCGTTCAGCGTAGCGGGCGCCGCCGGATGCCCCGGCGCGATGCCGCAGGCGCCGACGAGCGTCGCGGTCTCGTTGCCGGGGTCGGCCGCGTAGAGCAGGGCGAAAGGCAGATCGCGCGGCGCGCTTTTTAGCGCGTTCATCGAGCGTTCGCAGGCTTCGAGCCACGTGCGCGCGTCGGCGGCCGAAGTCGCCAGTTCGCGCAGCACCGTCAGTTGCCGTTCGCCCAGCACGCGCTGCGTGTCGTCGCTGTTCGCGCAGATGATGCCGCCCGCGTCGCCACGGTCGTCCGGAATCGGGCTGTAGGAGAACGTGTAGTACGTCTCCTCCGGGAAACCGTTGCGCTCCATGATCAGGAGCTTCTGTTCGACGAAGGTGCCTTCGACGCCGGCGAGCGCCGTGTCGAGCAGCGGCCCGATGTCGTCCCAGATCTCGCGCCACACGACCGAAGTTGGCTGGCCGAGCGCCTGCGGATGCTTGCCGCCGATGATCGACCGGTAGGCGTCGTTATAGAAGAAGAGCAGCTCGTCGCCCCAGCCGATCCAGATGGGCTGGCGCGAGGTCAACATGATGCGAATGGCCGTCTTCAGGCTCTGCGGCCAGTCCTCCGGCGCGCCGAGCGAGGTCTGCGTCCAGTCGAAGCCCCGGATGAGCACGCCCATTTCTCCGCCGCCGAGCAGGAAGCTAGGGTCGACGCTGCTCGCGCTCGTGTCCGGGGGCAGATTCTCGGGAGTCATCGACGCTGAATCTCCTCGCTAAGGTCTCGCGACCAAGCGGCATGGGGTTGAAAGGCGTGTCTTGGGATGAGCTGACAGAAACGCGCGACCGGAAGGGCTTCCGGATTCTCGCACGGAAACGGCTCGGAGCCGTTCCGGCATGCGCGTTCGCAGGGGCTATAGCAAGGTTCGTGACCGAGCGCGCCGAGCCGGAAATCTGGCCCGCGTCTTAGTCGATCAATATGTTTCTGAGACTGCCTTTCGCAATCCCGGATTCGAAATCGACATATATTTTTGCACTATACTCAGCTGAATCCGTTATCGTCCTTTTTCTGCGCGAACCGGGAATACCGTTAAGCACGTTCTCGCGGCGCCGGCTAATTCGTTTTCGCAGGGCAATCGCGGCATTCGCCCAGTCGGACGGGCGTTTGCCGAGGCCTTCGTGCACGCCTTCTAAGAATGTCGTCCGGCGGCCGCTCAATATCAACATAGTGGCCAATGGCGTTTCTAATTCGCGGACGCTTTATTCACCATTATCAATAAAATCATCCGCGATATTTAACTTCGTTTCACATCACGATCATGAACGAACCCATCGATTCGAATATGCGTAGCCTCGCTGAACAGGAAGCGGTGCTTCGCGAGCAACTCGCGCTGCGTCCCGACTCGGCCGCCGTGACTAATAATCTGGGCGTCGTGCTGCGCCTGTTGGGCCGTCTTCCGGAAGCGGAGCAGATGTTCAGGCAGGCACTGGCGCTGCAACCCGATTCCCCCGATGTTCTGGTGAACCTCGCCTTGGTCGCGCTCGATCAACAGCGCAACGATGACGGCCGGGCGCTACTGGAGAAGGCGCTCGTCATTCGGCCCGATTCTCCGGCGGCCAAGTTCGTGCTCGGCGGCCTGCTCCAGAACGAGGGCCGCCTCGACGATGCCGCGAAGGCGTTCTCGGAGGCAATCGCCGCGCAGCCGGATTTCGCGCAGGCGCACGTTTGTCTCGGCCATACGCGGTTCTTGCAGGGGCGCTTGCCCGAGGCCGAAACGGCATGCCGCCGGGGCATCGACCTGGCGCCGCACGTCGTGAACGGTCATCTGGCGATGGGCGATGTTCTCTGCGCGGCGGGTCGGTTGACCGAGTCCGACGCCTCGTTCAATCGCGCGCTCGCGATCGATCCACAGTCGGCGGAAGCGCATTGCGGGCTCGGTAACGTCGCACACCGCCGCTACGATCTGCCGAGCGCCGAAGCCGAGTACCGCCAGGCGTTGGCCTTGCGTCCGACCTTCTTCGAAGCGAGCCGCGGTCTCGGCCTCGTGCTGCTGGCTTTCGGCCGAGCCCAGGAAGCGGAAGGCGCGCTGCGTCAGGCTTTATCGCTCAAGCCGGACGACGCAGATTTGAAAAACGCGTTGAACGCCGCGCTCGCGATGCCCCGAGCGCAGTCCCGTCCCGGCGTGCAAACGAGCGTCGACGCGCTGATTGCGCCGCGCGATCCGTCCGCCTGATCAGCGACGGCGGACTCGGCCGGAATGCTACTGAAAGGAATGACTCTTGCTTGGCGCCCCTCAGACACAAAGGGAGGAAGATATGCAAAGCAAACCCCGAGCCTCGACCGACCAACTCGGGACCATTCCCGACACGTCCAGCCCCGCCTACGCCAAATCGCATCCGTTGATGCGCGCATTCGACAGCTTCGCGAGCCTCGTCACGCGCTGGGCGGGTTCGCCGTTCGCCTTCGGGCTGGCGGTGGCGAGCATCGTCGCGTGGGTCGTCACCGGGCCGATCTTTCACTATTCAGACGGCTGGCAACTCGTCATCAACACAGGCACGACCATCATCACGTTCCTGATGGTGTTTCTCATACAGCAGAGCCAGAACAAGGACAGCGTCGCGCTGCATCTCAAGCTCAATGAACTGCTCGCGACGCATCGCGCGGCGAGCAATCACCTGATCGGCATCGAAGACGCGAGCGAAGAAGAACTGCGCAGGCTCGCGGCCGCGTATCTGCGGCTGGCATCGGAAGGTGCCGAGGCGGCGGCCGGAGCGTCGCCTAGTAGCGCGGCGAAGAAGAATTGAGGCCGCGCGACGAGCATCGGCTCCTGTCGATTCAATGCGTGACTTTCGCCGGCGCGACGCGCTGGTTCAGCACGCGCGCTTGCAGAACGATCACGAGCAACAAGAAAAGCCCGCGAATCACCGACTGCCAGTAAGCCGACAGGCTGATATACCCGAGCCCGTTCTCGAAGTTCAGCAGGTTGAAGACGAGCCCGAGCAGCGCGACGCCCGCAATCGTCATGGCGATGGAGCCTTCGCCGCCCGTCAGCCGCGTGCCGCCGAGCACCACCGCCGAGATCGCGAAGAGTTCCCAGCCGACGCCTTCGTTAGGCTGTCCCGCGCCGAACTGCGCCGCGAGAATCGCGCCCGCGATGCCGGCGAGCAAGCCGCTCAACGCATACACCGCGACGAGCGTGCGATCGACGTTCAGGCCCATCAGCCGCGATGCCTCTTCGCTGCCGCCGATCGCGAGCGCATGACGGCCGAAGCGCGAACTGCGTAGCGCGATCCAGGCAAGCACCGCCGCGACCAGCGACACGATGCCGGGAATCGGCAGGCCGAACAGGTCGCCTTGTCCGAAGGCGGCGAAGTTCGTGTCGGACGAGATGGCGACGGCATCGTTATGGCCGAGCAGCAGCGCGAGGCCATGTGCGCCGAGGCTCGTCGCGAGCGTGACGATGAAGGGAAGAATCCGCATGTGCGTGATGACGATGCCATTCAGCACGCCCACCGCCAGCCCCGCGAACGCCCCGGCGAGCACGCCCGCCACGCCGCCGTGCGGACTCGCCAGCGCGGCGACCACGCTGGCGAGGGCGGCCACCGCGCCCACGGACAGATCGATGCCGCCCGTGATGATGACGAACGCCATGCCGATGGAGATCAGCGCGAACATCGAGTTGTATCGCCAGAACGATGTCACGTTGTAGGCGGAGGCGAAGTGCTCGTAGCGCACGACGCCCAGGACCAGCAACGCGACGAGCGCGATCAGGATAGGAAGGTTCTTCTTCATGTCATGAGCCTCGGCGGCGCTGCACGTACACGGCGGCGATGATGATCGCGGCCTTCAGCACGAGCGCCGCGGCGTCCGGAATGCCGTGCGCGAGCAGCGTGTAACGCAATAGCTGGATGATGAGCGCGCCGATCAGCGTGCCCGTGATATACGCCTTGCCGCCTGTCAGCGCCGTGCCGCCGACCGCGACGGCCGCAATGGCATCGAGTTCGACGCCGAGGCCCACGACGTTCGCATCCGACGACGAGTTCACCGAAATCGAAATGAGCCCGGCGAGACCCGCGAGCGCCGCGCATGCTGTATAGGCGATCAGCTTGACGCGCGCCGTCGGAATGCCGGCAAGATACGCCGCGTCCTCGTTGCCGCCCGTGACGAGCAGATACTTGCCGAAGAGGGTCTTGCGCACGATCCACGTGAAGACGGCGACGAGCGCGAGCATCAGCAGAATCTGGAACGGCACGCCCGCGACCTTGCCGAGCGCGATCCACTGGAACGCCGGATTGTTGAACGCCTGCAGGCTGCCGTCGGTGATTACTTGCGCGATGCCGCGTCCCGCGATGAAAAGCACGAGCGTCGCGACGATGGGCTGCACGCGAAGCCGCGTGACGAGCAGTCCGTTGAACACACCGCACACTGCGGCGGCTATCACGGGCAGCGTGAAGGCGAGCAGAATGCCGAGCGGCCCTTCGATGTTCATGAAGAGCATCGGCGCGATGGCACCGGCAATCGCCATCGACGCGCCCACGGACAAGTCGATGCCGCCTGTCGCCACCACGAGCGTCATGCCGATGCCGACGATCACGATCGTCACCACCTGCGTGAGATTCACGTTGAACGTCTGAAGCGACCAGAAGTGCTCGGTGAAGAACAGGTTGAACAGAATCATCGCGACGAGCACGATGATCTCGCGCTGAATCGCGACGCCGCGCCGTTTCTTGACGGGCGCCGTTTGCGCGTCCGCAGCGAGCGGCGCTACGGGTCGTGCAGCAGGTTGTGTCTTGTCGATCATGAGTCGTTTCCTTGCGCGGCCGTCGCTTGCGCGAGCGTCGATGTTTCTCCCGAGCCGTAGGCGATCGCATCCATGATCGATGCCTCGTTCATCTGCGCGCCATCGAGTTGCGCCACGGTTTCGCCGTCGCGGATCACGACCGCGCGGTCGGCCACGGCGGTGAGTTCTTCCAGTTCGGACGCCGACAACAGCACGGCCATGCCCGCATCGCGCAACTCGCGCACGATCTTCGCGACGTCCGCCTTCGCGCCCACGTCGATGCCGCGCGTCGGCTCGTCGAGCAGCAGAAGACGCGGATTCGTCGCGAGCCAGCGCGCGAGCAAGACCTTTTGCTGATTGCCGCCCGAGAGTTCGCGTATCGGTTGATCGGGCGAGCGCAGCTTGATGCCGAGCGACGCGATGAAGCCGTCCACGATCTCGCGCTGCTTCGCGACGTCCACGACGCCGCGTTTCGTCAGCGCGGGCAGGCAGACGAGCGTGAGATTGTCGCGCACGGAAAGCTCCGGCACGATGCCTTCGGCCTTGCGGTCTTCGGTGAGATACGCGATGCCGCGCGTGATCGCATCTTTCGGCGACTTGAACGCGGCGCTTTCGCCGGCCACCGTGAGCGAACCGCGCGAAGGACGGTCCGCGCCGAACAGAAGGCGCATCGTCTCCGTGCGGCCCGAGCCGAGCAAACCGGCGAGACCTACGGCTTCGCCCGCATGCACGTCGAGCGATACGTTCGTGACTTTCGCGCCCGCCGCGAGCGACTGCGCGCTCAACGCGACCGCGCCGCGCTTCGCCAGATTCTCTTCTTTCACCGCGCTGTCTTCGTGCACGACGGCGGCGAGCGTGCGGCCGAGCATCGTCGTCACGAGCTTGAGCTTGTCCATCTCCTGCATCGTGCTTTCGGCGACTGTCTGGCCGTCGCGCATCACGGTGACGCGGTCGCACAGCGCATACAATTCGTCTAGCCGATGCGACACGAAGATGACCGCGCGCCCGTCGTCGCGCAAGCGGCGCACCACGCCGAAAAGCAGTTCGACTTCGCGCTCATCGAGCGATGACGTCGATTCGTCCATGATGACCATCTTCGCATCCGACGAAACGGCTCGCGCGAGCGCGACCATCTGCTGAATGGCGGTCGAATAGTCGCGCACGGGCTTGCGCACGTCAATATGGAGTCCGAACGACTCGAGCAGTTCGGTCGCACGCCGCTGCACCGATTTCCAGTCGATCAGGCCGAAGCGGCGCGGCTCGCGTCCGAGAAAGATGTTCTCGGCCACCGAGCGAAACGGCACGAGGTTGATCTCCTGATAGATCGTGCTGATGCCGGCTTCGCGCGCTTCCTTCGGCGTGCGGAAATCCACTTCGCGTCCGTCGAAGCGGATGGTTCCGCCGCTCTTGCGATACGCGCCGGTCAGAATCTTGATGAGTGTCGACTTGCCCGCGCCGTTCTGGCCGATGAGCGCGTGCACTTCGCCGGCCGCGACGGTGAGGCGCGCGTGCTTGAGCGCCGCGACGCCGCCGAAGGCAATGTCGATGTCCTGCATGTCGAGTAGGGGAGCAGTGGCCATGCGGCGCTTCCGTCCTTTAGAAAAGCGAGCGCCCGAAGGCGCCCGCGAACCAACATAGACTGCTTCGCTCAATAGCCGTACTGCATGCTGGCGTCGACGTTGCTCTTGTCGTAGAAGCGATCGGATACCTTGACCCACGGCGGAATGGTCTCGCCCTTCGCGTATTTCTGCGCGACATCGCACGCGAGCGGTCCGAAGAACGGGCTCGACTGCACGCTCGCGCCCAGTTCGCCTGCCTTGATCGCTTCGAGGCCGCCCTTCGTGCCGTCGATCGTCACGAGCACGATGTCCTTGCCCGGCTGCTTGCCCGCCGCCTTGATCGCGGCGATCGCGCCGAGCGCCATTTCGTCGTTGTGCGCGTAGACGGCGGTCACGTCGGGATGGGCCTGCAAGAGCGTTTCCATGACCTGGCGGCCCTTGTCGCGCGCGAAGTCGCCGCTTTGCGACGCGACGATCTTCATGCCCGGATTCTTCGCGATGACTTCGTCGAAGCCCTTCTTGCGGTCGTTCGCAGCGGAGGCGCCCGTCGAGCCTTCGAGCTCGATGATCGTCGCCTTGCCGTTCGTGGTCTTCACGAGCCAGTCGGCGGCGCGGTGGCCCTGATCGATGAAGTCCGATCCAATAAACGTGATGTAGTCGCGCCCGGCCTTCGCCATCGACTGGTCGATGTTGCGGTCGACGAGTATCACCGGAATGCCGGCCTTCTTCGCCTGCAACACGACCGGCGCGAGCGGCTTTTCTTCGCGCGGCGGGAACACGAGCAGATCGACGTGCTGCGCGATCATGCTCTGGATGTCGGACACCTGCTTGGCCGCCGAGCTGTTCGCGTCGGTGATGATGACCTGCCAGCCGCATTTCGATGCGACGTCCTTGAAGCTCTTGGTCTCGGCGAGCCGCCACGGGTTATTGCTCTCCGTCTGCGCGAAGCCCACGCGCAGCGGCTTCTTGTTCGGGATCTTCGGCAACGCGTCGTCGGCGGCGTGCGCGGCCCCGGCTGCGAGCGTCAGAACGGTGAGCGCGGCGGCGAGCGGGCGCAGGCCCGAGCGGAGATTCTTGTTTAGCGACAGCATGTCTTCCTCCGATTTGGATGATTCGTCTTGTTGGTAATGCCGATGCTTGTTGTTGCCCGGTCTGTCTGATGCGAGAGATGCTGCTGCCTTGCGCGCTGTTTATGAGCGTCTTATTGGCGGCTAATCACTAATATTATTAATTGCGAACTGATGCGCTTCGGCGATGACCTTCACCGATCCGCGCTCGATCAGCGGGCCGTCGAGCTTGACGGTGCGGCGCCGTAACGGCGCGCCGACGGCGCGGTTGTGTTCCTCTTGCAGAAGCGTTTCGACCGCCCAGCGGCCGAGGTCGTAGTTCGGCAACACCACGGTCGATAGCGGCGGATGCGTGTGGCGCGCGATCTCCTGATCGTCATAGCCGACCACGGAAACATCGTCGGGCACGCGCAGCCCGAGCTGCTTGAGCGCCTCTATCGCGCCGAGCGCCATCAAATCGTTCGCGCAGAAAATGGCCGTCGGCGGATTCGGCTCGCGCATGAGCGAGAGCGTCTGCTCGAAGCCGGCGCCCGAACTCCAGTCGCCTTCGCGCACGAGTTCCGGCGCGAACGGCAAGTCCGCGGTGGCGAGCGCGGTGCGGTAGCCCTTCAGCCGGTCGCGCGCCGCGTCCTGATACGGCTCGCCGTTGATATAGCCGATGCGGCGATGCCCCGCCGCGAGCAGATAGTCCGTCGCCGTGTGCCCGCCCGCGACTTCCGCCGGCACGACCGACGACAGGTTCGCCTCGCTCGCGTAGCAGTTGAGCAGGACCGTCGGCACCTTCGCGAGCGCCGCGGGCAGCGCGACGAGCCGCGTGTAGACGGTCGCGTAGATCACGCCGAGCAGGTTGGGGTTGTCGAGCGTCGCGGCGAGCACGCGCGCTTCGATCTCCGCATTGCCGTGCGTCGAATAGACGGCGAGCAGGCGGCCATGCGCGAACGCGGCGTCGCGCGCGCCGTCGATGCACACGACCGGATGCGGGCTCGTCGAAATCTCATCGGCGAGATACACGATCAGATTGCGCTCGCTCTGCGCGCCCGGTGTGTCGAACGCATCCAGCGCGGCGGGCTCGCGCGGCGTCATGCGATAGCCGAGCTCCTGCGCCGCGCGCAGCACCTTGTCGCGCGTGACGTCCGAGAACTTCGCGCCGCTCGCGTTGTTGAGCACGAGCGACACCGTCGACTGCGAAACTCCGGTGAGCTTCGCAATGTCGGTCATCGTCGGGCGGCGCTGCGTGGTTTTCTTCATCGGACGGATGCGGCGTATGAGGCTTGGCGACAGACCTTAACACTAATATTAGTGATGAACAACACGGAAACCACCTAGCCAGAACATGGGACGGCACAGGGTTTTCACCGAGTATTACTAATAATATTGACGGCGCGATTACTGCCGTGCGATTCTCTTTCGACCGATTGACGACCGAAAGGAGCGGCGCATGGGCCGATACGACGAGACGACGAGAGACGCGCTTGCACAAGCGTTCGAGAGGGACGGTTTCGTGCTGTTGCCGGATCACTTCGAGCGCGCGAAGCTCGAAGCGTGGCGCGAGGCATTCGCGCCGCTGTTGCAGCCACATGTCGATGCAGCGCGCGAGGCATCGGCGAGCGGCAATCGCGGGCCGGGCCGCTATTACGTGACCTTGCCGTTCGAAGGGGAGTTCGCGGACCCGTCGATCATTTGCGACGAGGACATCATCGGCATCGTCGAGCGCGTGGCGGGACGCGATCCGGTCATGTGCCAGCTCGCGACCGATACGCCGGTTCTGGGCTCGGACTTTCAGGACTGGCATCGCGATACGCCGCCGCTTTTCGACGACGCGCCCGAGACGCCGTCGTTCCAGCTTGCCGTGAACTTTCCGCTCGTCGATGTGGACGAGCGCAACGGCTCGCTCGAAACGACGCGCGGCACGCACCGCATCTCACGCGAAGAAGCGCTCGCCGGTCTCGCCGATGGGCGCTTCCCGCCCGAGCGCGTGCCGATGCGCGTCGGCGACGTGATGATCCGCGACGTGCGCGGGCTGCATCGCGGCACGCCCAACTACATCGACGAACCGCGTCCGATGGTCGTGATCGGCTATAGCCGCGCGTGGTATTTCCGGCCCGAGGTGCATATCGACGTGCCGCGCGCCGTGCTCGCCGACTTGCCGCCGCGCGCGAAACGACTGCTGCGCTACAACCCGGTGGTCGAGCGCACCCAGCGCATTTTCGACGAAAACTACCGGCAGTTCGCATATTGAGCGCCGATCGGACCCCGTCCGGGCGCGCGGACGAAGCGCTCGTGGAATTGCGCCACGGCGCGCGGCGCGCGTTGCTCGCCCCGCACGTCGGCGGCGCGATTGCGGCCTTCTTCGACGCCCGCGAGCCCAACGAAGGCGGCGCGGTGCACTGGCTGCGTCCCGCCACCGTCGATGCGCTCGCCGCGCGCAATCCGCTCGGCATGGCGAGCTTTCCGCTCGTGCCATATTGCAACCGTATTCGCGATGCGCGCTTCACATTCGATGGCGCGCTCGTCGATCTGTCCGGCGACGGCAACGCGTTCCCGCACGCGCTGCACGGCAACGGATGGCGGCGGCCGTGGCGCGTCGATGCCGTCTCCGAGGCGAGCGCACGTCTCACGTTGTCGCACGTGCCTTCGCAGGAACCGGCGCATCATTGGCCGTTCGCTTTCGAAGCGGCGCAGGACATCGCGCTCGATGCGCAGTCGCTCAACGTGACCATGTCGCTGCGCAACCTGTCGGACCGGCCGATGCCCTTCGGCCTCGGACATCATCCGTACTTTCCGCGCACCGGGCACACCGTTGTGCGCACGCGGGTCGGGTCGATGTGGCATACGACGCCCGAGCCGCTGCCGACCCGCGCCGGCCCGCACCCGTGCATCGACGCGCTGGCATCGCGCGAGGGCATGTCCGCCGATGCCTTCGATCTCGACAATAACTTCACGGGCTGGTCGCGCGAGACGTCGGTCGCGTGGCCGCGCGAGCATCGCTCGGTCACGCTGCGAGCGGAAGCGCCGTTCGACTTCACGGTGATTTATGCGCCTTCGTCGTTCGGGTCGCTGCTGTGTGTCGAGCCGGTCAGCAATGTCGCGGACTGGGTGAATCTCGATGTCGACGCGTCGCTGAAGGGCGGCGGCGTGCTTGCGGCCGGGGAGTCGGTCAGCGCGCGGTTCTGGCTGACGCCTGAGGTCGAGTAGGGCTGTTTGCGGCTGGCGGCTGGCGGCTGGCGCGACGAGCGCATGCGCTTCTGTTCGGCATGTCGCTCGTCGCGCAGCCGTTGTGCTCAGTGACCGAAGAACACCTCGCATTGCGGCAGGCCGCTGCATGTCTCGGTGGTCCGTCCGCCAGCCGACATGCTCGTCCCGGCTTTCGTGCCGCCGTAGGCCTGTTCGCCGGATGCGGAGTCGGTCTTTGCGGCGTCGGCTTGCCGTGCGGTGTGCGAGGAATCCATCGGACGCATCGTCTGAACGACTTGTTGCGCCGTGTCGGGCATGCCTTGCGCGCGCGCGTTGCCGATGCCCGCGGCCAGCGCACAGGCCGCCATCATCGCGATGAATTTCGGGTTGACGTTCGTCTTCATGTTCCAGCTCCTCAGAAGCGAATGCACAAGCAGCCGGCAACACGTTTCCGGACTCCTTGCAGCGGTGGAAGAAATGGCCCGCCGCGACCATGCGAAGCCAGGGCGTTCGCCGGCCGCAGTCGACCTAGCAACGACGCAGACGACACGACCGAGCCCGCGTGATGAAATGCCGGGAAGTCGCTCGTATGCGGCGGGCGCGATGACTAACCGCGCAGGCACACATTAGGTTCTGGGAAGAAGACGCGAAATCCCTATGTGGAAGGGATGCGTACGGGGGGAGTGCTAAAGCTCAGGAGGGGTTGCGCCCGGCCCGCGCAACGAACGACGCGAACCGGGCGGCCTTGCAAAAAGCGAACGCGTTATTGCGAGCTCGACGTACCGCTACCGGACGAACCCGAACCGCTCTTCTTGTGCATCTTGTTCATCTTGCTGCTGGAACCGCTGCCCGAGCCCATGGTGGAGGAGCCCGTTGCGCCCGACGTTGCGCCCGTCGTGCCATTCGCGTTCGGCGTGCCCATGCCGGTGCCGCCTTGACCCGCGCCGTTGCCGCCTGCCGTGCCGCCTCCCGTCCCGCCGCCGCCCGCGCCACCACCGGCGCCGCCGCCTGCGCCCTGCGCGAACACGGCGCCCGACAGGCTCAGAATCATTGCGGATACCAGCAAGCTCTTCTTGGCGATTTTCATGGTGCCTCCCTTGAATTTGGTCATGTGACGCGCGCCGCTGCGTTTGCCTGCGCGGCGTCGCGCCTTACACCGTGCAATCCGTGTGCCGCAGTTGTAAGCGTCGGCGCTTGCGAGTGCCGCACTTCGGAAGGCAAGCCGATCTGGTCATGCCAGCGCTTCGTCGCACCATTCGATAGCCCACGCCCGCGCGCAATGCAATGCGTCCCACTCGTTCGGGAAAGAGTCGAGATCGCCCGATTCGTGAACTTCTACGTTCGGCGTGTATTCATTGGGCGCGCTGGTGATTCGGGCGCGCGCATAAAAGCTGCCATCTTCATCATGGCGAGCGGTGCAGTCGATATGAAAGTTCTTGTAGTCAAAACGCATTAGGAAGTTCTCCACATGAGAGTGCGTGGCGTCGTGGCTGGTATTCGGGAGCCGGGGCCGACAGGCGTGCAATAAACACCGCTGGAGCGGTGCTTGCTCGATGCCGGTGATGCGGCTGACCTCACCAACGGAGCGCGCTTATGACCACGCACGAAAGGACGCAAGAGAAGACGCAAGAGAAGACGCAACAGCAGCATGGACAATCCGCGGACGCCGAAGACAAGGCGACCTTCGACGAATTCAAAGCGCTCGTCAACATGACGGGGCATCAGCTGGAGAAATGGCTGGCGACGGATGAATCTCAGGCCGTGGGCCAAAAAGACGGGAACGCGGAGTCGGTCGGGCATCAGTCCGGGCGGCGCATTATCGAATTGCTCGGCGCGAAGAAGAGCGAATTGCATGCCGACGACTACGGCCACATGCGCAAGGTCATTGGCTATGTGAAACGCCATTTGGCGCAGCGCCCGCAAGGCGATATCGAGCATACGAAGTGGCGCTACTCGCTGATGAACTGGGGCCATGATCCGTTGAAATAGCAGCGCGGCGGCGCCATGTTTGCCCTACCGCGCGGTTTGCAAACTTCCCGCGACACCATTAACATACTGTATAAATATACAGTATCATAGCCAAGATGGAACTGTCCGAAAAGCTCGAAATTCTTGCGGATGCCGCGAAGTACGACGCATCGTGCGCGAGCGGCGGCGCGCCCAAGCGCGAGTCGCGCGGCGTCGAAGGCTTGGGCGCAAGCACGGGCTCGGGCATTTGTCACAGCTTCACGCCGGACGGCCGCTGCGTGTCGCTGCTCAAGATTCTGCTCACGAACTTCTGCCTGTACGACTGCCAGTACTGCATCAACCGCCGCTCCAGCAACGTGCCGCGCGCGCGGTTCACGCCGGAAGAAGTCGTCACGCTGACGCTGGACTTCTATCGCCGCAATTACATAGACGGGCTGTTCCTGAGTTCGGGCGTGATTCGGTCCTCGAACTACACCATGGAGCAACTGGTGCTCGTGGCGAAGACCCTGCGCGAGAAGCATCAGTTCCGCGGCTACATCCATTTGAAGACGATCCCCGATGCCGATCCCGGCCTGATCGCGCAGGCGGGGCGCTATGCGGACCGCTTGAGCGTGAACATCGAGCTGCCGACCGAGATCAGCCTCGAGCGCCTCGCGCCGGAAAAGAGCGGCCGCACCATCAAGCTGGCGATGGGCAACATTCGTGTCGCGCGCGAGGAGTCGGAAGCCGAGCCGCGCGCGCCGCGTTTCGCGCCGGCGGGGCAAAGCACGCAGATGATCGTCGGCGCCGACGAGACCGACGACCGCACCATTCTCGGCACCGCCGAAACGCTGTACGGCTCGTATCAGTTGAAGCGCGTCTACTATTCGGCGTTCAGCCCGATTCCCGACAGTCCGTCCGGCGTGCCGTCGAAAGCGCCGCCGCTTCTGCGCGAGCATCGGCTGTATCAGGCTGATTTTCTGATGCGCGGCTACGGCTTCAATGCCGCCGAACTGCTCGGCGATGCAGGCAATCTGCCGCTCGATGTCGATCCGAAGCTCGCATGGGCGCTCGCGCATCGCGAGCGTTTCCCGGTCGATCTGAACACCGCGCCGGTGCGGATGATCGCGCGGGTGCCGGGCATCGGCATGCGCAACGCGAAGCGCATCGCGGAACTGCGCCGCGCGCGTCGCGTGCGCTACGCGGATCTCGCGCGGCTGCGCTGCGCGATGGACAAGGTGAAGCCTTTCGTCGTGACCGAGGACTATCGGCCGCCGCTCGCCGAAGCATCGTCGGAACATTTGCGAAAGGCGCTTGCCACGCAGCCGGTGCAGCTTTCGCTCATCTAGCGATGCATGTCATCACCATCGACGACGACTTCGACGCGTGGCGCAGCGCGGCACTCGACGCGCTCGCCCGAGACCTGAAGCCCGAGTCGATCGAATGGCGCACGCAGCAAAGCGACACCCCCGCGTTATTCGCGGCATCTAGCGAAACGGCCGCGCCGGCCACTGAAGCAGCGCAAGTGCGCGTCTCGCGCGAACTCGCCGCGTTGCTGAAGGACGCCGCGCATTTCCGCGACGAGCGGCGCTTCAGCTTTCTGTATCGCGTGCTGTGGCGCTGGACGCATGGCGACCGCTCGGTGGCGTCGGCGGCCGATGAAGACGGCGCGCGGCTCTACAAGATGGCAAAGGCGGTGCGCCGCGCGCAGCACGACATGATCGCGTACGTGCGTTTCCGGCAGCGCGAGGCGTCGCTCGGACCGCCGGAATTCGTCGCGTGGTACGAGCCGGATCACGACGTGCTCGCCTGGGGGGCGGAGCATTTCGCGGCGCGCATGGGTCAGTCGACGTGGCTCATCACAACGCCGGACGGTGCGGCCATGTGGAACGGCGAGCGTCTGCAGATCGAGCGTCGCCGCGCGCTTGCGTCCGACCATGCGTCCGACACGCCGGACGCCGCCGAAGATCTGTGGATGACCTATTACCGCAGCATCTTCAACCCTGCGCGTCTGAACGAATCCGTGCTCCAGCAGCAAATGCCGGTGCGCTTCTGGAAGGGATTGCCGGAAGGCGCGCTCATTCCGCAGCTCGTCAGCGATGCGCGCGGCGGCGCGCGGCGCGTCGCGCAGGCGCGGGCGGTCGGCGCGCTCGGCGGCAAGATCGTGCAGGTGGAGGCGGAAGACGCGCAGCCGGAACGCGACGCGCCCACGTCGCTCGACACCTGCCGCCGCTGCGATCTCTGGCGTCACGCGACGCAAGCCGTCCACGGCGCGGGCCCGGCCGATGCGCGCATCATGCTGCTCGGCGAGCAGCCGGGCGATCAGGAAGACCTGAAAGGCGAGCCGTTCGTCGGCCCCGCCGGACAGTTGCTCGACGACGCCATGCGCCAGGCGCAGGTGCCGCGCGAGCAGGTCTATCTGACCAACGCCGTGAAGCATTTCAAGTGGGAGCCGCGGGGCAAGCGGCGGCTGCACAAGACGCCCGCGCAGCAGGAAATCGAAGCGTGCTCGTACTGGCTGGAGCGCGAGCTGGAACAGACCGGCGCGCGCGTCATCGTCACGCTGGGCGCGACGGCGCTCACCGCGCTGCTCGGCAAGCGCGCGACGTTGCGGGCGCATGTCGGCCGCGTCACGCCGTATGGCGACAAGCTGATCGTCGCAACCTATCACCCGTCCTATGCGCTCAGGCAACTCGACGACACCGCGCGCGACAAGACCATCGCCGATATCGTCGATGCGCTCGCCCGGGCACGGTCGCTGGCCGCGCAGACGCAGGCGGGCTAGAACGCGGCGCGCACCACGCCGCCGTCCGCGCGCAACGCCGCGCCGTTCGTCGCCGACGACAACGCCGAGCACACGTACACGACCATGTTCGCGATTTCCTCCGGCGCGATAAAGCGCTTGAGCAGCGAACTCGGCCGCGCTTCCTCGAAGAACGACTTCTGCACATCGTCCATGCTCTTGCCGCCGGAGAGCTTCTCGACGAAC
The DNA here is from genome assembly GCF_017220215.1 of Caballeronia sp. M1242. NCBI lineage: Bacteria > Pseudomonadati > Pseudomonadota > Betaproteobacteria > Burkholderiales > Burkholderiaceae > Caballeronia > Caballeronia sp. M1242. The sequence continues at coordinate 108,796 of NZ_CP071132.1, forward strand.
TCGGTCACGCCTTCCGAACTCGTCGGGCCGGGCAAGACGGAGTTCACGGTGACGCCGGTGCCCGCGCACGTTTCGGCGAGCCCGCGCGACAGCGCCAGTTGCGCGGTTTTGGTCAGACCGTAGTGGATCATCTCGACGGGAATCTGGATGCCGCTTTCGCTGCTGATGAACACCACGCGGCCCCAGTTCTTCTGCTTCATCTTGGGCAGATAGGCGCGCGAGAGCCGCACGCCCGACATCACGTTCGCGTTGAAAAAGCGCAGCCAGTCGTCGTCGGAGATGTCTTCGAACGGCTTGGGCTCGAAGATGCCCATGTTGTTCACGAGGATGTCGACCTCGGGGAAGCGCTGCACGAGCGCGTCGACTTGCGCGGCGTCGGAGACATCGCCTGCGAAGCCTTCGGCCTGCGCGCTTGGCACGAGCTGGCGCAGCTTGTCGAGCGCGGCATCGACGGATGATTGCGAGCGTCCGTTTACGATCACGCGCGCGCCTTCACGCGCGAGCGCCACGGCAATGGCATGGCCGATTCCTTTCGTCGAGCCGGACACGAGTGCGAGCTTGTTGGCGATTTGGAGGTCCATCGTTGCTCCTTCGAAGCGTGGGTTGAATGGCGGCGCTTGAGCGCGCGTTCGACGCATGGTAGCGAGACTCGCGTGTTCATGCTCAAAAGCGGCTTTGGCACGCCTGACACCCGGCGACATAAATGTTGGATGGCGTGCGCGGCGGGCATCGTCCATAGTGGCCCCACGGTGATCGACAGCGACGCCGCAGACCCGCAGACCGTAATTCAGCCAACGAACTCAGGTGCCGACATGTCTCATGTAACGAACGTCTCCTCGCTCGAATCCCTCGTCCGCCACGCCCGCCGCGCGCTCGTCGCGGGCCTCGTGACCGGTGTCGCGCTGTTCGCGGGCTCGGCGAACGCGGCGAGCGCTGCGGTGCCCGCGGACACCACGATCTACGTGTATCCCTTCGCAAGCGACGCGGGCGACGTGAAGCTCGACAATCACGGCCTCGCGTCGAAGCTCAAGACCGCGATGTCCGGCGACACAGAGGCGCAGCAGCAGGCGCAAGACGCCATCGCGGCGCGCGAAGAAGTGGCCGACGAAATCGTCGCGAAACTCCAGTCGATGGGTCTGCGCGCGGTCCGCGCCGACGTCGCGCCGCCCGATGACCAGAACGCCCTTGAAGTCGTCGGCAGCATCGACAAGATCGACGCGGGCAATCGTCGCCGCCGCCTGTTAATCGGGCTCGGCGCGGGACAAACCAAGGTCACGGCGACCGTGCAGCTCGTGTTCAAGCCGGCGCACGGCACGCCGCAATTGCTCGAACAGTTCGATGCCCGGGCGGACAGCGGCCACGCGCCGGGCGTCGCGGAAACGGCGGGCGTCGGCGCGGTGGCGGGTCACGCGGTGAGCTCGATCGCCGTATCGGGCGGACTGCACGCGGTTTCCGAAACGAAGCGCGCGGGCGTTTCATCCGATGAACAGCGCTTGGGCGACGCCATTGCCAAGCAGATCGGGCAATCCGCGCAAACCTGATGGCCCGCGCGTTCCGGAACCACATACACTACCGGTTCCGGACGGATGTTCGCTTCGCGAGGCCCTGCATGCCCACGCTTGCCCTGATTGCGTTGACCGTCGTCGCGACCGTGATCGTGGTATTGGTGATCGCCAACCTGACGAGCGGTGAAAAGAAGATCGAGCACAAGATCGAGCGTCTCTACGCGAGCGACGATCCGCAGTTCCTTCGGTCGATGGGTCTGCTGCTCGGGCCGCCCGTGGTGGACGGCAACCGCTTCGAGGTGCTCGTGAACGGCGATGAAATCTTTCCCTCGATGCTCGAAGGCATCCGCTCGGCGAAGAAGACGATCACCTTCGAGACGTTTATTTACTGGTCGGGCGCGATAGGCGAGCAGATCGCCGACGCCCTGGCCGAAAAGGCGCGCGCAGGCGTGTCGGTGCATGTGCTGCTCGACTGGGTCGGGTCGTCCAAGATGGACAAGCGCTACTTGCAGACGCTGCGCGACGCGGGCGCCGAGGTCATTCAGTATCACAAGCCGCACTGGACGGGACTCGGCCGCATGAACGACCGCACGCACCGCAAGCTCCTCGTGATCGACGGCCGCACGGGTTTCACGGGCGGCGTCGGCATCGCGGACGAATGGACAGGCCATGCGCAAGACGAGAAGCACTGGCGCGATACGCACTTTCGCGTGCAAGGTCCGGCGGTCGGGCAGATGCAGGCGGTCTTCATGGACAACTGGGTCAAGGCCACCGGCAACGTGCTGCACGGCGCGAATTATTTTCCCGAGATCGAGCGCGCGGGCGACGGTCTCGCGCACATGTTCAGCAGTTCGCCTTCGGGCGGCAGCGACGACATGCAGCTCATGTATCTGATGGCGATCACCGCTGCGACGCATTCCATCCACTTGTCGAGCGCGTACTTCGTGCCCGACAAGCTGACCATCAACGCGATCGTCGAGGCGGCGCGGCGCGGCGTGCGCGTGCGCATCATCACGCCGGGCAAGCGCATCGACACGCATACGGTGCGCGAGGCATCGCGCGCGTGCTGGGGCGATCTGCTCGCGGCGGGCGTTGAGATGTACGAATATCAGCCGACGATGTTTCATTGCAAGCTCATCGTCGTCGACGAATTTCTGGTGTCGGTCGGCTCCACCAACTTCGACAGCCGGTCGTTCAAGCTCAACGACGAAGCGAACCTCAACATCTACGACCGCGATTTCGCGCGCCAGCAGACCGCGATTTTCGACGCCGATATCGAGCGTTCAAAACGCATCACGCTCGAAGACTGGCAGCGTCGCGGGCTTGCGGAACGGATGCTGGAACGCGTTGTGGCATTGTTGGACCCTGAACTGTGATGCGCCCGCGCATGGACAAAAGCTGTTCTTGCGCCGGGCTTTCGAGCGGCCTAAAGATTGGCCAGTGTGCGCCGATAAGACGCTTACGCAAACACGCCCCTTCGATTCCGGCACTTCATGCACGGCACTTATAACTTCTGGCTCGTGGCGGCATCGCTCGTTGTCGCCACGCTCGCCTCGTACACGGCCCTCGACATCTCCGGCCGCATCGCGATGCTGTCGCATTCGCGCATGCGCCATGTCTGGCTCGCGGGCGGCGCGGCCTCCATGGGCGTCGGCATCTGGTCGATGCACTTCGTCGGCGTGCTGGCGTTTTCGCTGCCCATCAAGCTCGGCTACGACTTTCGCATCACGGCGGCGTCGCTCGCGATTGCCATGCTGGTTTCGTTCTTCGCGCTCTCGGTCATCAACCGCGCGCGGCTGACGTTTCAGCGCCTCGCCGCGAGCAGCTTGCTCATGGGCGCGGGCATCGCCGCGATGCACTACACGGGCGATGCCGCGATGCGCATGCATCCGGCGATACAGTACGATCCACTGCTTTTCGCCGCGTCGATCGTGATCGCCGTGGTCGCGTCGGGCGCGGCGCTGTGGATCGCGCGCGTGCTGTCCAACGCGAACCAGTCGAACATCACGCAAAAGCGCGGGGTGGCTGCGCTCGTCATGGGCGTCGCGATCACCGGCATGCACTACACGGGCAACGCCGCCGCGAACTTCCTGCCGGGCGCGATCTGCGGGGCGGCCAACGACGTCGACGTGCATTGGCTCGCCACGACGGTCATGCTGTTCACGTTCGCCATCTTGATCATCACGCTCGTGCTGTCGCGTTTCGATGCGCAGAACGAGTTGCTAGCGGGTTCCGTGTCGCGCCTGCATGGGCAGATCGTTCACATGGCAACGTTCGATACGCTCACGGACCTGCCGAATCGGCGGACCGTGACGGAGCGCATCGGCCGCGCGGTCAGGAACGCGACGAACAACGGCAGCCGCTTCGCGATTCTCTTCATGGATCTCGACGGCTTCAAGACCATCAACGATTCGCTCGGCCATTCGATCGGCGACGAAGTGCTGCAAGCGTTCGCCAAACGCCTTTTGCAATGCGTGCGCGGCGGCGATGCGGTCGGCCGCTTGGGCGGCGACGAGTTCGTGGTCGTGCTCGAAGGAATAGGCACGCCCACGGATGCCGAGAAGCTCGCGGAACGCATTCTCGATGCAATGAGAAAGGGGCTCGTCGTCGCGGATCATTCGCTGCAAGTGATGCCGAGCATCGGCATCGCGCTTTTCCCCGAGGACGGCGATAGCGTCGAAACGCTGCTCAAGCATGCGGATGTCGCGATGTATGAGGCGAAGCGCGGCGGGCGCAGCACGTATCGCTTCTTCGAGGCGAGCATGAACGAGGCGGCGGTGCGCACGCTGCAGATTCAGCAGGCGTTGCATGAGGCGTTGACCGAAGGTTACTTCTACCTGCTGTTTCAGCCGAAGTTTCGCGGAGACGGCGAGCTTGCGGGCGCGGAGGCGCTCATTCGGCTGAATCATCCGGAAATCGGTCTTTTGACGCCGATGGAATTCATTCCTATCGCGGAGCGTTCGGGGCAAATTGTCGACATCGGCTATTGGGTCGTGCGCGAGACGTGCCGGCATATCGTGCGGTGGCGCGAGTCAGGGCGGGCGGCGGTGAAGGTCGCCATCAATCTTTCGCCGCGGCAATTGAACGAAGCGGACCTCGTCACGCGCGTGCTCCAGATCGTGCGCGAAGAGGGCGTGCGAAGCGATCAGCTGATGTTCGAGATCACCGAATCCGTCGCGATGCAGGACGCGCCGCGCACCACCGAGATGATTCGCGCCTTTCAGGACAATGGCTGTGAGATCGCCATCGACGATTTCGGCACCGGTTATTCCAGCCTCGCCTATTTGCAGCGGTTCCGCGCCAAGCAGTTGAAGATCGACCGTTTCTTCACCAACGGCCTCGATGAGAACGGGCAGGAAGGGCACGCTATCGTGTCGGCAATCATCGCGCTCGCGCATTCGCTCGATATGGATGTCGTCGCGGAAGGCGTCGAGACCGGCACGCAGCTCGGCCGCCTGCAAGACATGCGGTGCGACGAAATGCAGGGCTTTCTGCTGGCGCGGCCGCTTTCATCCGACGCATTCGCCGCGTTGCTCGAAAGCGGTCGGGTGAATGTGTGAGGCAGGGCGTCGTCCGAGGTTAGTTAGCACACCGTAGCAATGCAATGTGCGCCAGTGCGCGCACGGTCGCCGCGCCGGTCCCTATAATCGCGCGATGGAACCTCAACTCGACAAACGCTTCGGCTTTCTGATTGCGGACGTAGACCGTCTGTGCGGAAACCGCTTCGACGAACTCGCGAAATCGTCGCTCAATCTCACGCGCGCGCAGTGTCGCGTGCTCGCGTACCTGTCGCATTACGGCGAAGTGAATCAGGCGCGGCTCGCGTCGCTGCTGGAAGTCGCGCCGATCTCCGCCGGCCGCTTGCTCGACCGCATGGAGGAGGGCGGCTGGATCGTGCGGCGGCTCAATCCAGACGATCGCCGCGAGCGTCAGGTGCGCATGACGCCGAAGGCGCAGAAGGCGCTCGACAAGGCGCGGCGCGTCGGCGACGAGATCGCGGCGGAAGCGCTCGCGGGTCTCGGCCGCCAGGAGAAAGATCAACTGATCGCGCTGTTACAACGTGTGCGGAGCAATCTGAGCCGGATCGTCGACCGGTGACGCTTGGGAGCGCTTCTTGCAGGGCGGTGACGCGCTATGCAAAGAAACGGACCGTCCGACGCGACGGTCATTCACACCGGAGAATCTCATGCTGAACGTTCGCACCGCACCGCTCGCTGTCATCGCGCTGGCCGTCGCCGCGCTCGTCACCGTGCCCTGCACGCCCGCGCATGCGCAGGAGGCAGGCGCTTCCACGCCAAAGCAAATCAAGAAAGCGGATAGGAAGGCGGCGCGCGCCAAGAAGAATGCCGAACTGCGCGACCTCGAAAAGAACGGCTACAACCCGGCGGGCGAGCAGACCGACTATCCGCAGAATCTGCAGAATGCGCAGCGGCGCGTGAACGCCGAGAAGGCCGGGCAGCCGGCGCCCGCATCGGCGCCCTGAGGACGGGCCATGTTCACGCGCGCGCCTGCGAGCGGCGCGTGATTCAGGCGGCGTCCGCGAACGGCATCGCGCGATGCTTCGCCTCGATGGGCCGTGCAATACGAGCCCCGGGCACGCTGCCAATGCCGAACACCGGCCGCGCAAGATAGAAGCCTTGCGCGAGAACATGCGGCCACTGTGCGAGCCATTGCGCCTGCGCGGCCGTCTCCACGCCTTCGATCACGACCGAGAGCTTCAGTCGCGTCATGAGCGAGAGCACCGAAGAGAAGACAGTGCGCGCATCGGCATTGCGCGGCGCTTCCGCCAGCAGTTCCTTTGCAATCTTCACCGTCCCGAAGCTGATTGGACCCAGCGCGGCCAGGCACGCGAAGCCGGTGCCGAAGTCGTCCATTGCGACGTTGATGCCGCGCGCGCGCAAACGTTCCACAACCTTGGCGATCGACGGGAAGCGGGCCAGGTCCTGACTTTCGGACAGCTCGACTTCGATAGACGAAGGCGCGATACCGTGATCGCGGCATACTGCTTCGAGCCGCTCGGCAAAGCCCACCCGCGCGGCAACCGACGGCGGGACATTGATCGCGACGGGATACGTGCCGCCGCCATTAGCCTGCCACGTCGAGATGTCGAGCGCGACCGCGTCCATCACGAAGTCGGTCAGTTCGATCATCACTTCTTCGTCATCGAGCGCTTCGTGAAACGCGCCCGGCAGCAGCAAGCCAAACTCCGGATGTCGCCAGCGAATCAGAGCCTCCATCTGCGCGAGCTCGCCGCTATCGACGCGGTAGATTCCCTGATAAGCCATGCAGAATTCGCCGGCTTCCAGCCCTTGCAACACCCGCGCTTTCAATGCGTGACCAGACTTCAGCGCGACATTCGATGCGTGCGAGCGGAGTGGAGTTGTCTTCATGCTATGCCGCCTTGCCAGTGGACCACGCGCTTAAATGCACGAGTCATGCCCGAAAGCGTCATTTGTCGGGCAAATCGGCAGCGACGAGGGCAAACCCTGACCTATGCCTCAAGGCAGTGCACGGTTCGGACCCGTTAACGTTTCAAAGGCGACACAGACAGCGGGGCGCCGTATAAAAATGACGGCGCTGCAACCGGCAGAGGTAATAACTATCCTCGCGCCGCTTCATCGGCAGCGGCGGACTTTGCAGTTTCTGCTGACGTTTCGGCAATTGTTTGTAATCCGCACTAGTGCAACGACTTGCGCAATTAGATGGTCGCGGCTTGCGCAACCGAGCGAACCCGCGCGAGCGCCTTGCCGTCTTCGCCGAAGAGATGCACGTGCCGTATGCTGAAGCCGACGTTCAGCCGCTGACCATCGACAGCCGTGGATTCACCCGAACCCTTCACCTGAATCACGAGATCGTTCGGTAATCTAACGTGCAGCAGCGTCTCGCCGCCAAGGTGCTCGATCACCATGACATCGCCGACGAGACCGCTGTCGATATCGCCGCCTCGCTCTTCGATGAAATGCTCGGGCCGTATGCCGAGCGTGAGTGTTTCTCCCACCTTGACCGACGACGCATCGAAAGGCAGCGTCAACGGCTCGCCACCCGGCAGCTCGATGGTCACGCCGGCGTGATCCACGCGCAGCACGCGCACGTCGATGAAGTTCATCTTAGGCGAACCGATGAATCCCGCGACGAAGCGATTGTGCGGGGTGCGATACAACTCGAGCGGCGAACCGATCTGCTCCACGCGGCCATGATTAAGCACGACGATACGATCGGCCATGGTCATGGCTTCGGTCTGATCGTGCGTGACGTAGATCATCGTTGCGTTCAACTGCTTGTGGAGCTTGATGAGTTCGAGCCGCATCTGCACGCGCAGCGCGGCGTCGAGATTGGAAAGCGGCTCGTCGAAGAGAAAGACTTTCGGCTCGCGAACGATAGAGCGCCCAATGGCGACGCGCTGACGCTGGCCGCCCGAGAGCGCCCGCGGACGACGCTCCAGCAATTGTCCGATTTGCAGAATCTCCGCTGCGCGCTGCACTCGCTCTTTGATCTGCGCTTCGGGGAGCTTCAGCATGCGCAGTCCGAACGCGATGTTCTCGTAGACCGTCATGTGGGGATAGAGCGCATACGACTGAAAGACCATCGCCACGCCGCGTTGCGAGGGTTCGAGGTCGGTCACGTCTTCGCCACCGATCAACACCTGTCCCGAGTCGCTTCGCTCGAGTCCCGCGATGGTGCGCAGCAAGGTGGACTTGCCGCACCCCGACGGACCCACGAAGACCATGAACTCACGGTCGGCTACTTCGATGTCGATGCCCTTCAGCACATCGGCGCCCGCAAAGGACTTGCGAATCTGCTGCAAATGGACTGCGCTCATGCGTGTCTCCTACCGGAACGAGTGCAAGGCTGAACTGCTCGGTCGCGCGCAGTGCAGCATCGGATTGCTTCCGTCGATTTAGTTCTTGACAAGCTGTTCGGGCCCAAATATACAATTGTAAAAAGCAAATTACAAGTGAAACGGCGCAGCGTGACGCGCTTTCAACTTCACTCGGTCACGGTGGGTCGCAAGAACAGAGACGAAGAATCAGACGAAGAATCCGCAAGCCATTAGCTCAAGAAAAACAGGAGACAGGCATGAACAATCGCTTCATCCCGGCCAAGCACGTTGGCCCGCTCAAACACGTCGCGGCTATTGCGCTGCTTGCCGCAAGCGCCGCGTTCGCCGCATCGAACGCTCATGCCTGGACACTGAAGGAAGCGGCGCAGCCGTACTCGGGCACCACGATCAAAGCCATATTCCTGGATCGCCCGGGATACAAGGCCGCACAAACCCTGATACCGCAGTTCGAGAAGGAAACCGGCATCAAGGTGCGCTGGGAAGTCATTCCGTACGAGAACACGCGCGAGAAGGAAGTGCTGAACTTCGTCGGCGGCGGGGACCAGGACGTGGTGCTCGTCGACGTCGTGTGGATCGGCGAGTTCGCGAGCAACAAGTGGCTCGTGCCGATCAAGAAGTTCACGGACGATGCGAAGCTCGCCGACCCGAGCCTGAATCTGAAGGGCTTTTTCCCGATCCTGCTCGATTCGTTCGGGACGTGGGACAAGGTCACCTACGGCCTGCCGTTCGATAACTATTCCGGCCTCATGTTCTACAACAAGTGCATGTTGAAGGACGCAGGCTTCGACGAGCCGCCGAAGACGTGGGACGAATTGTTGAACACGTATGCGCCGAAGCTCACGAAGGGCGACAAGTTCGCCTTCGCGTTGCAGTCGCGCCGTGGCGAAACGCAATCGGCGGATAGCTTCATGCGCGTGCTATGGCCCAACGGCGGCTCGCTGCTCGATGCGAAGTTCAAGTCGAATCTCATGTCGCCGCAATCGCAGGCGGGCCTGGAATATCGGCAGAAGCTGATGAAGTACATGCCGCCGGGCATCGTCGACTTCGATCACGCCGAAGCGGTCAATGCGCTCGCGCAAGGGCAGGTGGCGATGATCACCGAATGGTCCGCGTTCTATCCGACGCTGACCGATCCGAGCAAGTCGAAGCTCGGCAACTGTCTTGCCATCACGACGGAGCCTAAAGGTCCGGCGGGTCTCAAGCCGGCGCTCGGCGGCTTCTCGCTTGCGGTCAACGCCAAGTCGAACGCGAAGAAGCAGGCGGCTTCGTGGCTCTTTATCCAATGGATCACGTCCGAGGCAATGGCGAAGCCCTATCTCGACGCGGGCGGCGTGCCGGCGCGCATGGCGGTCTATCAGGACAAGGCCGTGCAGGACAAGTATCCGTTCGTGAAGCCGATGGTGGAATCGTGGCAAGGCGGCGTGCCTGATTACCGGCCGCGCTTCCCGGAATGGCCTGCTGTGTCGGAAGTGATCGGCGAATGGGGCAGCAAGATGATGCTCGGACAGGTGACGGTGAAAGAAGGCGCGCAGACCATCGGCCAAAAGACCGAAGACATCCTGAAGAAAGCGGGCTATTACGACGGCAAGAAGCCGCTCTTGAAGTAAGCACGACGATCAGGAACCGGAGACGACGGATGGCGAACAGCACTGCAACTCCCGCGACGCACGCCCGCGGTCCGCGCAACGGCGCGCGCCGCTTCGCGGTATTGCCGCGCTCGCCTGCATTCTGGTTCCTGATTCCCGCTATTTTCGCGCTGGCGGTCATCGGCATCTATCCGCTATTGCTTGCGCTCTACAACTCGTTTCACCAGTACAAGCTCGCGGATCTCGCATCGGGCACGCCGTTCGTCGGCTTCGACAACTACATGGCGACGCTCTCGGACCCTTCGTTCTGGGGCGCGCTCGGACGCACGGCGTTATTCCTTTGCCTGACGTTGCCGATCGAAGTGGCGCTCGGTCTGTTCGCGGCGCTGATGCTGCATCGCACGGACCTGCGCTTCATGCGAGCGGCGGCGCGCGTGAGTCTCGTCATTCCGATGGCGACCACGTACGCGGTCGTCGGTCTGATCGGGCGGCTCATCTTCAACCGGCAATTCGGCGTGGCGAACTATCTGACGAGCCTCTTCGGCATTCCGCCGCAGGACTGGCTCGCCGATCCGACGCTCGCGTTCGTGTCCGTGATGATCATGGATGTGTGGCAATGGACGCCCTTTTGCGCGCTCATCATGTTGGCAGGGCTTTCGATGGTGCCCAAGGAAGCCGAAGAGGCCGCCCGCCTCGAAACGCCGAAATGGAGCATGATTCTGTGGCACTTGCAGCGGCCGTATCTATTGCCGGGCTTGACCGCCATTCTCATTCTTCGCTCGGCTGACATGCTCAAGATGTTCGACGCCGTCTTCACGATGACCCGCGGCGGCCCCGGCACCGCCACTGAATTCATCAGCGTCTATATCCAGCGCGTGGGCTTTCGGCTCTTCGATCAAGGCATGGCGTCGGCGCAGGCCATCATTCTGCTCATTCTGACCATCGTGCTTTCGCGTCTCTACATTCGTTTTGTTTATCGGGAGGCCGCGTGAGTACATCGGCTCTGCAAACGTCGAACAATGGCACGAGTCAGCGCGCGAGACGCGCGCGCGCCGCACGCAGGCGCGCGACCGTATGGCACTTTCTCGGGCTCGTGGTCGTGTTCCTGTCGTCTGTGTTTCCGTTCTACTGGATGGTGACGACGAGCCTGAAGAGCCAGGCCGATGCGCTCGCGTATCCGCCGAAGTGGCTGTTCAGTCCGACCTTGCATCACTATTCCGCTGCGCTTTTCGAGCACGACGTAGCAGGCAGCTTGCTCAACTCATTCATCATTGCGAGCTGCACGACGGTGCTCGCCATTCTGCTGGGAACGCCTGCCGCCTACGCACTCGCGCGCTATGAGTTTCGCGGCAAGGAAGACCTGTGGTTCTGGTTCATCTCGAACCGGATGGTGAGTCCGGTGGTGCTCGCAGTGCCGTTCTTTCTGATCGCGACGAAGCTCGATCTCGTCGATACGCATATCGTGTTGATACTGCTCTATCTGACGTTCTCGTTGCCGATCGTCGTGTGGATCTGCACCGACCAGTTCCGCAACATTCCTGTCGAACTGGACGAAGCCGCGCGGCTCGATGGCGCGTCGCCGTGGCGTGTGTTCTGGCGCATCAATCTTCCGCTCGCGATGCCGGGCATCGTGGTCTCCGCGATCTTCGCGTTCATCTTCTCGTGGAACGATCTGCTCTATGCGCTGGTGCTGACGCGTACCGATGCGATCACGTCGCCGGTCGCAGCGACGAGCTATATGAGCGGCTATGAGTTGCCGTGGGGCGAAATCATGGCGACCGGCACGCTGATCGTGCTGCCGATGGTGGTGTTCGCGTTGCTCGTGTCGGGCCGGCTCGTACAAGGGCTCACGATGGGCGCGGTGAAGTAGACTCGCGCCTTCTACAGCATGACCACAGTGAGAACATGAGCAAGACAGCGCCGTCCATCGCCCTAGCAGAGACAGACGAGTCCATCGACTCGGAGGAAGAACTGCAGGCGCGCGTCGCCTGGCACTACTACGTCGGCAATCTGACGCAGCAGGAAATCGCTCAGCGTATCGGCAGCAATCGCGTGCGCGTGAACCGGCTGCTCGCGGCGAGCCGCGAATCGGGACTGGTGCAGATCACCATCAACAGCAAGATCGCGCCGTGCGTGGCGCTGGAAAGCGCGCTCGAACGGCGGTTCGGGCTGGAATGCGCGGTGGTCGTGCCGACGGGCGCGAATACCGAGGCGAATAACACGGCTTTAGGCATCGGCGCGGCTTCGTACTTCGCGAAGCAGATCGTCGCGGGGCAGACCATCGGACTCGGCTGGGGCCGCACGATTCGCGCGGTCCTGCGTGCCATGCCGCAACGCAGTTATGGCGCGGTGTCGGCGGTGTCGCTGCAAGGAGGCTTGTCGCATTGCCCGAGCATCAACACGTTCGACATCGTCTCGGACTTCGCGAACATCTGCCGGGCGGACGGGTATCTCTTTGCCGCGCCTATCTATGTCAGCAGCCAGAAAGCGCGCGACGTGATCTTGCAGGAAGGCACGGTGCGCGAAACCTATGAACTCGCGCGTTCTGCGGACCTGGCGCTGCTAACGTGCGGAGACCTCACGGAATCGCTCGTCGTGACCTATGGTATCGACAATCCCGACCAGTTGCGCACGCTGGAAAAAGCGGGCGCAGTGGGCGACATGCTCGGTCACTTCATGGATGAAGACGGCGAGTTGATCGACCATCCGCTGAATCGCCGCACCGTGGCGATCACGCTCGAAGACTTGCGCAAGATTCGCCGCGTGGTCCTCGTGAGCGGCGGTGCGAAGAAGTTTCATGTCACGCGTGCGGCATTGCGCGGGCGCTATCCGTCGGTGCTCGTCACCGATGAAGACACCGCGCGACGTCTGTGCGATGAACCTTGAAGAGTCCATGACAACCATCGACAGAAACCGCGAATTCGCCGGCAAGACGGTGCTCGTGACCGGCGCCGGAAAGGGCATCGGCCATGCGACGGTGCATCTGCTGACCGAGCGCGGCGCGCGCGTGATTGCGCTGAGCCGCAGCGCGACGGATCTCGCCGCGCTGGCGAGCGAGACCGGTTGCGAGACCTTCGCCGTCGATCTGGCCGATGCCAATGCAGCCCGCGAGGCCGCGCGCGCCGCGCAGCCGGTGGACCTGCTCGTGAACTGCGCGGGCCTCGTCGAATTGCAGCCTTTTCTCGATACCACCGTCGATGCCTTCGATCTCACGATGCACGTCAACGTTCGCGCTGCGATGATCGTGGCGCAGGAGTGCGCGAAGAGCATGATCGCGCGCCAGGCGGGCGGCGCGATAGTGAACGTGTCGAGTCTGTCGGCAAATGTCGGCTTGCCGCTGCACGCATCGTATTGCGCATCGAAGGGCGCGCTGGATGCCATGACGCGCGTGATGGCGGTCGAATTGGGACCGCACGGCATCCGCGTGAACGCGGTCAATCCCGTCGTGACCATGACGCCGATGGCCGAGAAAGCCTGGAGCGATCCCGCGAAATCCGGCCCCATGCTCGCGCGCATTCCGCTCAATCGTTTCGTGCAGCCGGTGGAAGTGGCGCGCACCATCGCGTATCTGCTCGGCGACGATTCCAGCATGGTGAGCGGCGTGAGCCTCGCGATCGACGGCGGCTTTCAGGCGGGATAGCTCACGACGCATTGAACAGATTCAATCCGACTCAATCGACTCAAACGAACAGCACGAAGGAACGACAATGGAAGCACTGGTTCTAGAAGAAGCACGCCGCATCAGCCTGCGCCCGTTCAGCTTGCCGCAGGTCGTCGGGCCGCGCGATGTGCGCATACGCATTCACACGGTCGGCATTTGCGGCAGCGATGTTCATTACTACCAGCACGGCCGCATCGGTCCGTTCGTCGTCAATGAGCCGATGGTTCTCGGGCACGAGGCATCCGGCACGGTGGTCGAAGTCGGCGAGGAAGTGACGAATCTGAAAGCGGGCGACCGCGTATGCATGGAGCCGGGCGTGCCCGACATGGAATCGCGTGCATCGCGCGAAGGCATGTACAACCTCGACCCCAAAGTGCGCTTCTGGGCCACGCCGCCGGTGCACGGTTGTCTCGCCCCCTACGTGGTGCATCCCGCCGCGTTCACCTACAAGCTGCCGGACAACGTGAGCTTCGCCGAAGGCGCGATCGTCGAGCCGCTTTCCATCGGCTTGCAGGCCGCGAAGAAGGCCGCGATCAAGCCCGGGGATGTCGCCGTGGTGCTCGGCGCGGGGACCATCGGCATGATGTGCGCGCTGGCCGCGCTGGCCGGTGGTTGCAGCCGCGCGATCGTGTGCGATCTCGTGCAGGAGAAGCTCGACCTGATCGGCGGCGTGCAGGGCGTAACGGCGGTCAACATTCGCGACGAGCGCGTGCAGGACGTCGTGTCGCGGCTGACCGACGGCTGGGGCGCGGATATCGTGTTCGAGGCAAGCGGCAATGAGAAAGCGTTCGAAGGCATTGTCGATCTGCTCTGCCCAGGTGGCTGTCTCGTGCTCGTCGGCATGCCGCAGCGCGCTATTCCTCTGGATGTGGTCGCGGTGCAGATCAAGGAAGCGCGTATCGAATCCGTATTCCGTTACGCGAATATCTTCCCGCGCGCCATTCAGTTGATCGCATCGGGCAAGCTGGATGTGAAGCCTTTCATCTCGCGCACGTTCCCGTTCGCGGAAGGCATCAAGGCTTTCGAAGAAGCGGCGAGCGGCGTGCCGACCGATGTGAAAGTGCAGATCGTGATGGAATGAACAAGCGCTAACGATAAATGACCGGAGACGCGATCATGAGCACGGCATCGGCTGACAGCAGTGACGAAATGACGGCGATCGTATGCCGCGCACCGAAGGATTATCGCGTCGAACGCGTGAAGCGCCCGCGCGCCGGACGCAATGAGTTGGTGATCCGCATTGCTGCGTGTGGCATATGCGCGAGCGACTGCAAGTGCTGGTCGGGCGCCAAGATGTTCTGGGGCGGCCCGAATCCGTGGGTCAAAGCGCCGGTTATACCCGGCCATGAATTCTTCGGCTATGTGGAAGAACTCGGGGACGGCGCGGCCGAGCACTTCGGCCTGCAAGTGGGCGACAGAGTGATCGCCGAGCAGATCGTGCCTTGCGCGAAGTGCCGCTATTGCAAGTCGGGTCAGTACTGGATGTGCGAAGTGCACAACATCTTCGGCTTTCAGCGCGAAGTCGCGGACGGCGGCATGGCCGAATACATGCGCTTTCCGCCGACCGCCATCGTCCACAAGATACCGGACGGTATCTCGATTGAAGACGCGGCCATCATCGAACCGCTCGCTTGTGCGATTCATACGGTGAACCGCGGTGATATTCAATTGAGCGATGTCGTCGTGATCGCGGGCGCAGGCCCGCTCGGACTCATGATGGTGCAGGTGGCGCATCTCAAGACGCCGAAGAAACTCGTCGTCATCGATCTCGTCGACGAGCGCCTCGCGCTCGCGCGCGAATACGGCGCGGATGTCACGATCAACCCGAAGAACGACAACGCGCTTGAAATGATCCGCTCGATCACGGATCAATATGGTTGTGACGTGTATATCGAGACTACCGGATCGCCTTCGGGCGTGTCGCAGGGTCTCGAACTGATTCGAAAGCTGGGGCGTTTCGTCGAGTTCTCGGTGTTCGGAAGCGATACGACCGTCGACTGGTCGATCATCGGCGATCGCAAAGAGCTCGACGTGCGCGGCGCGCATCTCGGGCCGTATTGCTATCCGATCGCCATCGACCTTCTGGCGCGCGGACTCGTGACGTCGAAGGGCATCGTCACGCACGGCTTCACGCTCGAAGAATGGGATTCGGCTATCGAGGTCGCCAATTCACTCGATTCGATCAAGGTGCTCTTGCGGCCCAAGTAATCGCCGTGCAAGGACGAGTGAGTGGGTCTTCGAAAGACCTACTCACATGCCCGATCCGGGAGAGAACGGCAACGACGCTTCGATTTGGCGCGCGGTTTGCTCTTGTCAGCAAACCACCAACCGCTGAACCGCTCCCTCAGGACACGGCAGTGAACGCGCTCTTCCATATTCGGGTGCTGACAGACGCACTCTCCGGGTGTGCCGAAGACGGCATCAGGATTCACATTGCGCCCGGCGTCTACGAAGCGCATCAAGAGGACGACACGCTCGTGTTCGTCGATGCCGACCCGCGCATGCGCGGTGCGGTCTCGGTGGATCTACACGAATATCTGGAGACCACCGTCTTTCCCGAAGAACTCGCGCGCAAGGGACTCATAGAGATCGTCTGATTCAGATGAGACGCACGAACCCAAACTCACTGATGGAGCGATTCGAACTCTCTCTTTCGAAAGCAACTAACGGTCTTTGCCGTCCGCGCCACTCAATTCAGACAGCGTATCGGTCCACATTGCAATTTCGTAAAGCAAGGCCGTTTTTTTCATTCACGCTCATTTCTTAAAGCAGCGCTACAATCTCTCGTCCCTATACAGCCAGCCGCACGCGTCCTTGCGTCTTATGGCGCCCTATAGCGGCGTCAACGTACAGCACCGTCCGGCGCCACTGCCGTCGCATGCAGCCCCGCGATCGCGCCATTCGCTAAAACCAACGCATAAGCCGGAGCCGCTCATGACTACGCTTTCCATCAATGGTCAGTCACACACTGTCGACGCGCCCCCAGACATGCCGCTTCTCTGGGTGTTGCGCGACCTGGTCGGCTTGACCGGCACCAAGTTCGGCTGTGGCATCGCCCAATGCGGCGCGTGCACCGTGCATCTCGACGGCGTCGCGGTGCGCTCCTGCGTGCTGCCCGTCGCGGCCATCGGCGACAAGAAGGTCACGACGATAGAAGCAGTCGGCGCAACGCCTGCCGGCAAGAAAGTGCAGGACGCATGGAATCAACTCGATGTCGTCCAATGTGGCTACTGCCAGTCCGGACAAGTGATGTCCGCTGCCGCGTTGATTGCAGCAGTGCCCAATCCGACCGATGCCGATATCGACGCCGCCATGACCGGCAACATCTGCCGCTGCGGCACGTACAACCGCATCCGCGCGGCCATCAAGCAAGCAGCGAAGGGAGCGTGACATGTCGCGAGGACTACTCGAAGCGGGACG
Organism: Caballeronia sp. M1242; assembly: GCF_017220215.1. NCBI lineage: Bacteria > Pseudomonadati > Pseudomonadota > Betaproteobacteria > Burkholderiales > Burkholderiaceae > Caballeronia > Caballeronia sp. M1242. The sequence goes on from NZ_CP071132.1 coordinate 125,809, forward strand.
TCATGCGGCTTCCGCCGGATTTTCGCGCCGTTCGTTTCTGAAGCTCGGCCTGACCGCCAGCGTGACCGCGAGTGGCGGCTTTCTCATCGGCTTCAGCTTGCCCGCCGCAAGTCAGGACCAGAGCAAAGGCAAGTCGGTCATCGGTGGAGATGGCGTGGAGCCGGCTCAGGCGGGCGTCTTCGCGCCCAACGCATTCGTGCAGATCGACAAGGCCAGCAAGGTCGTGCTCATCATTCCGAAGGTGGAGATGGGGCAGGGCGTCTATACGTCGTTGCCCATGCTCATTGCAGAAGAACTCGAAGTGCCGATCGATAGCGTCACCATCGACCATGCGCCGCCCGACGAGAAGCTCTTCATGGATCCGCTACTGGGCGGTCAGCTGACAGGCGGCTCCACGTCCGTGCGCTATGCGTGGGAGCCCATGCGCAAGGCCGGCGCGGCAGCGCGCATGATGCTGGTCGCGGCGGCCGCGCAGCAGTGGCAATGCGATGCATCGACATGTCATGCACAAGGCGGCAAGGTCGTGCATGCATCGGGAGATCGCACGGCGAGCTATGGCGAGCTCGTGCAAGCGGCGGCAAGCATGCCGGTTCCGCAAGACAAAGATATCAAGCTCAAAGACCCGAAAGACTTCAAGATCATCGGCACGAAGGTCAGGCGCCTGGATTCGCCGGAAAAGGTGGATGGCACTGCAATGTTCGGGCTGGACGTGCGTTTGCCTGACATGGTCTATGCGGCCATCGTCAATTGCCCGGTATTCGGCGGCAAGCTCGCTTCCGTCGACGATACCAACGCGCGAAAGATTCCCGGCGTGCGGCAAGTGATCAAGTTCGACAACGGCGTTGCGGTCGTCGGCGATCACACGTGGGCTGCCAAGCGAGGCGCCGCGGCATTGTCCATTCACTGGGACGAAGGCGCGGACGGCAACGTGTCCACGAAGCAGATCATCGATGAACTGGCGGTTGCATCGCAGAAGTCAGGCGCCGTCGCGCGAAAGGACGGCGACGTAGGCAAGGGATTCAATGACGCGAAGACACGCGTCGATGCCGTCTATCAACAGCCGTTTCTCGCGCACGCCACGATGGAGCCGGTCAACTGCACGGTGCATGTGCGCCCCGATGGCTGCGACATCTGGCTCGGCTCGCAAGTGCCGACGCGCATCGTCGACGCGGGCGTGGCCATCACCGGATTGCCGCGCGAGAAGATCGTGCTGCATAACCATCTGCTGGGCGGTGGTTTCGGCAGACGGCTCGAAGTCGACATGGCGACGCAGGCGCTCAAGATCGGCAAGCAACTGGGCACGCCGGTGAAGGTCACATGGTCGCGCGAAGAAGACATTCAGCACGACATGTACCGGCCGTACTACTACGACAAGCTCTCGGCCGGCCTCGATGCGAATGGCAAGCCCATTGCGTGGACGCATCGCATCGTGGGTTCGTCCATCATGGCGCGGTTCGCGCCGCCCGCATACAAGAACGGTATCGATCCGGACGCTATCGAAGTCGCGGCCGACCTTCCGTATGACTTCCCGAATCAGGTGATCGAATACGTGCGTCAGGAGCCGCGGCATGTGCCGACTGCTTTCTGGCGCGGCGTGGGCCCGACGCGCGGCACGTTCGTCGTGGAGAGCTTTATCGACGAACTCGCTGTGCAAGCCAAGATCGATCCCGTGCAATACCGGCGAAACCTGCTCAGCAAGACACCGCGCGCGCGCAATGTGCTCGATGTAGCGACGCAGGCGGCCGGCTGGGGCAAGACATCCTTGCCGCAGGGCCAGGGACGCGGCGTATCGGTCATGCATGCGTTCGGCAGTTTCTTTTCGATGGTCGCCGACGTCACCGTCAACAAGGACGGCGAGGTGCGGGTCAATCGCATCGTGTGCGCGGTGGACTGCGGCATGGTCGTCAATCCCAATACGGTGGAAGCGCAAGTGCAGGGCGGCATCATCTTCGGCATCACGGCTGCGCTCTATAGCGAGATCACCATTGAAAACGGCCGCGTGCAGCAGAGCAACTTCACCGATTACCGGATGTTGCGCATCGACGAAACGCCGCCTATCGAAGTGCATATCGTGAAGAGCACCGAAGCGCCGGGGGGAATCGGCGAGCCTGGGACGGCGGCGCTCGCGCCCGCCATCACCAATGCGATCTATGCCGCGACGGGCAAGCGCCTCAGGCAGCTACCGGTCGGCAACCAGTTGCGCAGCGCCTAAGGAGACCCGCCATGAAATTTGCCCTCAGGCCCTTCACGGCCGCGTTTCTTGCGGCGACTGTCGCGCTCGTGGCAGCGCCTTTGACGGCGCGCGCGGATGCGTCGAGCGACGCGCTCGTTGCTCGCGGTGCTTACCTCGCGAAGGCGGGTGATTGCATCGCATGTCACTCCGCGCCACGCGGCAAGCCCATGGCAGGAGGCTTGCCCATGACGACCCCGCTTGGCGCCATCTACACGACGAACATCACGCCGGACCCGGATACGGGCATCGGCCGCTATACCGAACAAGACTTCGCGCGCGCACTGCGCGAAGGCGTCGCGAAGGATGGCCACAATCTTTATCCGGCCATGCCTTACCCCTCGTACGCGAAGATCAACGACGAGGACATGCATGCGCTCTACGCTTACTTCATGCATGGCGTGACGCCAGTCAAGCAGGCCAACCGCGCAGCGGATATCAAATGGCCGCTCAACATGCGCTGGCCGCTCAAGCTCTGGAACGCGGTCTTTCTCGACAAAGGCGTCTATAAGGACAAGGCCGGTAAGGACGTGGCATGGAACCGCGGCGCGTATCTGACGCAAGGTCTCGGGCACTGCGGCGCGTGCCACACGCCGCGCGGCATCGCGTTTCAGGAGAAGGGGCTCGACGAGAGCAGCACGGCGTATCTGACGGGCGGCGTGCTCGACAACTGGTTCGGTTCCAACTTGACTGGAGAGCACAACACCGGGCTCGGGCGCTGGTCGGAGCAGGACCTTGTCGCATTCCTGAAGACGGGCGCCAACGCGCACGCGACTGCGTTCGGTTCGATGACGAGCGTGGTCAACAACAGCACGCAGATGCTCACCGATCAGGACGTGACCGCGATGGCGCATTATCTGAAGTCATTGCCGGCCGCGGGCGGCAACGGCAACGCGCCTTATTCATACGATTCGAAGGCGACGAAAGTGTCGTTGACGCGTCCGGCATCGGATTCCGGCGCGCGGGTGTATGCGGCCTTCTGCATGCATTGCCACGGCATCGACGGGCGGGGTTTCGCGCCCATGCTTTCGCCGCTTGCCGGCAATCCGAATCTGCTGGAGAAAGATCCCTCTTCGCTGATTAATGTGACGCTGAACGGCACTGAGAATCTCGTGATTCAAGGCGTGCCCGCGCCGTATCCGATGCCGCGATACGCACCCGTTCTGAATGATCAGCAGATAGCGGATGTGGTGACTTTTATCCGTGGCGCATGGAACAACAACATGCCGGCTGTGCAGCCCGAGGACGTGGCGAAGATGCGCAAGGCAACAGAGGCCGCGCGCTAGCCGCGTGTTTAGGGGCGCGCGGCGTCAGGAGGAAAAATCGATCACGTCCAAATGAATGGAATTGGACGGATGCGCCAAAAACTTCCGATGCACGCGCGCGCTAATGCGTTCGTAGCCGTCGTTCAAGGCTTTCAGCAGGCGCTCGTCGCTCGCGCCGACGGGCGCCCAGAAACATTGTTCCAGCGCCTTGCGCGTGATGTTGCAGTGAATTTCCCGCTCGCGGGAAAACGCGACGAAGCTGACCGTGGCACGGTCCGCCGAAATGGTCGCATTAATGCAGAGCTTGCTTGTCATGATTCGACAGGAGGTTTGCGTTCGCTGCTTTTATTTTGTCAGAAATCGAAGAGGGTGCGCATCCTCGTTCCGTTGCAACGTGCGCCAGCCGCCACACGCGGGCAGCGCGTTTATCGAACGGCCGTTCGCACAAATTGCGCAATTGCCGCTTGACAAAAGCCGGGCAAGAAAATGAAACGACGCTTGCTCAGTTGTACTACCCTTAGAACCGTCTTCGTATGAGTGAGCGCAGAGTCGATCCATCGCGCTCGCAGTGTTTCCTACAACGTCAACACGTAATGCGAGACAGGCGCGCATTGCGACAAGCCGGAGCGGAGCATGAAGCATCCCTCGCTATTGGATCCGTGGAGCCGTACCCTCGCCATGCTCGACAATCGTTCGGGCCGCTGCGCTCATTCCGCGCAAGCGACAGCGCCGGTGTCGCGCTCTGTCGAAAGCCGCGGGCGCGGCAACGTGACTACCTCGAACGGTCACGTGCCTGCGGCCAACATTCGGTTACTCGAGCGCCTAAGCGAATCCACGCTCGCGCTTTCATGGCACGACCCGACATCGTTTAATTATTCCGAGCAGGTGTGGGCGCTCTGCACTGCGCGCAAGGGCGGCGTCTGCGCGCTGAGCGGTCAGGCCATTCGCCGTGGACAACCCGTCTATCGGCCGCGGCGCGTCGGCAGTTCAGTGCCGTTGAATAGCGGCGCGATGATTCTCGCACTCGCGCTTACGCCCGCCGTTCACGAGTCGACGGAATGACGTCGGGCTCAACCTGTCACCCAACTTAACTGAGCAAAGGGCTGCGCGTTTTCGAATAGCCGCTGGCACGGTCATACGCAAGTCCCATTTGCAGCACGGCAAGGTCCATCTGCGCCGCGCCGATGATCTGAAGGCCCATCGGCAGGCCGTTGGAACCGAAGCCGGCCGGCGCGCATAGCGCCGGTAACGAAGCCATTGTTGCCGGCACGACCGCTTCCATCCAGCGGTGATAGGTGTCCATGTTGCGCTGGCCGATTGAAGACGGCCAGTGCATCTCCGCATCGAAGGGGAAGACCTGCGCGGCCGGCATCACCAGAAAGTCGAAGCGTGCGAAGAGCGCGTTGATCGCCCGATACCACGCCGAGCGGTCGCGCACGGCGTCATACACCTGTTCTCCCGAAAGCCGCAGCCCCCGCTCGATTTCCCACACGGCTTCGGGTTTGAGCATCGCGCGGCGCGTTTCGTCGCGGTAAAGCGGCGCATTGGCACCGGCGAACGCAAAGCTGCGCAAGTCGAGCCACGCTTGCCATAAGCGCTCCATATCGAAGTCCACGCGCGCCGCTTCTACCGAGCACCCAGCCGCTTCGAAATGGCACAACGCGGACGCGCACGTGTCGAGCACGCCGGCTTCCATCGGCAGATGACCGTCGAGGTCTGCCAGCCAACCGATGCGCGTGCCGCGCATATCGCGTTCAAGCGTGGACGAGAAGTCGGAAGGCGCGTCGCTCCGACGAGAGAGCGGCGCGCGCGCGTCGAAGCCCGCCTGAACGGACAGCAGCAAGCCGAGGTCTTCCACTGAGCGCGCAATAGGGCCTACGACGCTGAATTGCTGGAAGAAGACATCATCGCTGGGACCGTAAGGCACGCATCCGGGCGAACTGCGAAATCCGAATACGTTGTTGAATGCGGCGGGTGTTCGCAGCGAGCCCATCATGTCGGTGCCATCGGCGAAAGGTAGCATGTGAAGCGCGACTGCAACGGCCGCACCGCCACTGCTCCCGCCCGCCGACCGCGATAGATCGAACGCATTGCGCGTGGTGCCATACACAGGGTTATAGGTATGACCGCCGAGGCCGAACTCAGGCGAGTTGGTTCGCCCGATAAAGATCGCGCCAGCACGCCGCATACGCTCGAACACGATGGCATCCGCCTGACTGACTTCGCCTGCAAAAATGTGTGATCCCTTGGTCGTCACCATGTCTGCGACAGGCAGGATGTCCTTAGGTGCTTGAGGAAGTCCGTGCAACGGGCCGAGACTTTCACCGCGCGATAACTGCGCGTCGCGCGCCTGCGCGAGAGCGAGAAGCGCATCGCGATCTTGCATAGCGACGATTGCATTGACTCGCGGATTCAGGCGGTCCACTTGCGCGAGATACGCCTGCATCACTTCCGCGCATGAGACGTCGCGGGCGTGAATGGCTCGGGAAAGCGCGCAGGCATCGAGCGACACGATATCGTTTCGCGCATGCGAATCAAAGTGCGTTGTGGGCATCGCGTCATTCCTTTTAGCTGAAGCATTAGCGGACACCAGCGTGCTTACGATGTCGCGCGCTGGCCGGTGAGCATGGCGCGCTTGCCTGCAAAGCCCGGCGTCTTGCGATACACGAAACCATGTTCGAGCAGCGCCCGCTTCACGAGTCCGGCGCTCGTGTAAGTGGCAAAGGTTGCATCGGTTTTCGCGAGGCGCGAGAGCATGGCGAAGGTGTCGGGCGTCCACATATCCGGGTTCTTCTTCGGCGCGAAGCCGTCGAGATAGATGGCATCCGCGGTGAAGCCGAGTGCCAGAGCCAAAGGCCACGCATCGGCGATATCGGAGAAAATCAGCGTCAATGCCAGTGCGCCGGACGCAAACATCAGTCGATGCACGCCCGGCCTGAGCGGCGGCCATGCGCAAGCCAACTCATCCGCGAGCGGGCTGATGGACGCATCGTCGATGATGGCCGCATGCGCGCGCCTCAAATCGTCTGCGCTGAACGGATGCTTTTCGATCGACACGAATTCGAGCCTTTCCGGGCGATGTGGATGTGTGCGCCACATCGACCACGTCGCCAGGAAATTGATTCCCATGCCGAAGCCGGTTTCGATGACGTTGAAGGACGTTTGTCCGCGCCAACGTTCAGGCAGACCATTTCCTTCCAGAAAGACATAGCGTGCTTGCGCGAGCGCCCCCGACGCACTGTGATAAATATCGTCGTGCCTCGGACAAAACGGCGTGCCGTCGGCGCGAAACGCCAGCGACGCGGGCAAGATCGGCGTCGTCATGTCTGCGATGGCTTGTCCAGTGCAATGCCCAATTCACTCGCCATGTGCTCGACCATCGCGCGCAATTCCGTCACTTCTTGAGCAAGCCGCCTGTGGTCCGCCTTCAGCGCCTCGAATTCCGACAACGAATGCGACGCGCCCGCCGACGCGTCCTGAGAAGGCGCATCGCTCAGACTCACTTCTCCGCATAGCAGGTGCATCCAGCGGCTCTCGCGCTCGCCGGGCGTACGCGGAAGCTTCACCACGCGGGGCGGGTCGCTTTCGGCGAGCTCTTCGAGAAAGCTTTCGACTGACGATATATCGGCGAAGCTATGCAAGCGCGCGCTGTTCGCGCGCAGTTCGGCCGCTGTTTGGGGGCCGCGCAAGAAGAGCGTCGCCAGCAACGCGACGGACTGGCTGGGAATGCCCATCACCCGATTGATGTTGTGTTCGAAACGCGGCACGCGGCTGCTGCTGCCCTCGATGACAAGCGAAAGGCGCTTCAGGCCGTCGATGGTCGTCAGCACTTCGTCTTCGGTCACGCTCATCACCGGCGAACGCGCGGTCTTCTGATTGCAACCCGCAGTGAGTGAATTCAGCGATAGAGGGTAGGTGTCGGGCACCGTCTGCTGCTTTTCGACGAGCACGCCCAGCACGCGCGCCTCGAGCGGAGTGAGTTCGCGCAAGCAGGAACGAGGGGCGCTTTGAGAAGGTGTGTTCATGAACGGTCAGAGTGATTCGCCAAGATCCCTATGATACCGGCGCCCGCCGCGTGCCAACGAAGCGCACCGTCGTGCGGCACGACATTGGCTATGGCAGTGTGCACGAGGCGCGGGGCCGCGCTCTTTTGGTGCAGCGATGACTCATTGCTCGATGCTTCTTCCATGCGTTCAACGAATTGGACATCTGCTTACGACTTGGCATCGAAGTTGCTCGTTCCGTTCTCGGCACTGGGCCGCCCGCGCAATGGATGCAAGGACCGAAGGCATCGCGCTTCGAGGTCGCCTATGAAACCCGCAAGCCGAATGCGCCGCACGGTCATTCGGTGCGCCGCGTCGTCAGGCTCTTCAAGTCATTGCGAGTGCAACCAGAACACCAACCACAAGGGGATCCGTTCCCGGCACGCACTTGATAGGAAAGACCCGCCATGACGCAAGCATTCTTCAACGAGATGTTCGAGCAAAGCCAGCTCGAAGCGCGGGGAGTACCGGCGTCGGCATTTCCTGCCGCGGGCGCACCCCGCACGCACTACCGTGAATTCATGGAGTGGTTGAGCGCGCAAAGCGAAAGACAGATCGATCTCAAGCGCGCGGAGGCGGACCTGAATTTTCGCCGCGTCGGCATTACGTTCGCGGTCTACGGCAAGAGCGACGTACCGGGCATCATTCCCGAACGCACCATTCCGTTCGACGTCATTCCGCGCATTTTTCCCGCGGATGAGTGGAAGGCGCTCGAACGCGGTCTCAGGCAGCGCGTGAACGCGCTCAACCGCTTTATACACGACATCTATCACGATCAGGACATCATTCGCGCGGGCATCATTCCGGAAGCGCAGATCGTGGGCAATGCGCAGTATCGGCCGCAGATGCGCGGTGTCGATGTGACGCGCAATATCTACGCGCATATTGCCGGCATCGATATCGTGCGTGCCGGTCAGGGCGAGTTCTACGTCCTCGAGGATAACTTGCGCGTGCCGTCTGGCGTGTCGTACATGCTGGAAAACCGCAAGATGATGATGCGGCTCTTTCCCGATCTCTTCGCCCGCAATCGCGTCGCGCCGATCGCGCATTATCCCGACTTGCTGCTCGATACGTTGCGCGCGGCTGCGCCCGCCGGCGTGGACAATCCGACGATCGTCGTGATGACCCCCGGCATGTACAACTCGGCCTATTTCGAGCATGCGTTTCTGGCCCAGCAAATGGGCGTGGAACTGGTGGAAGGGCAAGACCTCTTCGTCGACGGCGGCTATGTTTATATGCGGACGACGCAAGGTCCGCAGCGAGTGGACGTCATATACCGGCGCGTCGATGACGACTTTCTCGACCCGCTCGTCTTTCGCCCGGATTCGGCTTTGGGCGTAGCCGGGCTGATATCGGCTTATCGCGATGGGCGCGTTTCATTGTGCAATGCGGTGGGCACGGGTATCGCTGACGACAAGTCCATTTATCCGTATGTGCCGGACATGGTGCGCTTCTATCTTGGTCAGGAGCCGATACTCAACAATGTGCCGACGTGGATGTGCCGCAAGCCCGATGACTTGAAGTACGTGCTCGATCATTTGCCAGAACTAGTCGTCAAGGAAACGCATGGCGCGGGCGGCTACGGGATGCTGGTCGGGCCGTCGTCCACGGTCGCGCAGATTGCCGAGTTTCGGGCGGTGCTCGAAGCGAATCCCGAGAAGTACATCGCGCAGCCGACACTCGCGTTGTCCACCTGTCCGACTTACGTGGAAGCGGGCATCGCGCCGCGTCATATCGACCTGCGTCCGTTCGTCCTGTCGGGCACGGACGTGCGCATGGTGCCGGGCGGACTGACGCGCGTTGCATTGCGCGAAGGTTCATTGGTCGTGAATTCGTCACAAGGCGGCGGAACCAAGGATACGTGGGTATTGGAACGCTAGAACACGCACTCGAGACCATCACAATACATACGCGAGACTACCCATGCTGAGCCGTACCGCGGATCATCTCTTCTGGATGGCGCGCTATACCGAGCGTGCCGAAAACACCGCGCGGATGCTCGACGCGAATTATCAACTGTCGCTCTTGCCTCAGTCCGACGAATACGCAGAACTCGGCTGGCGGGCGATGCTCTCGATCTCCGAGTTGAGCGGCATCTATTCCGCCGCGCATCGCAGCATGAAAAGCCGCGACGTGATCGACTTCATGGCGCGCGATATCTCGAATCCGTCGTCCATCGTCAGTTGCCTGCGTGCGGCGCGCGAGAACGCGCGCGCCGTGCGCAGTTCCACTAACAGCGAGCTATGGGAAACACTCAATACGACATGGCTCGACTGTCAGCGCATGCTCGATGACGGCATTCTGGAGCGCGAGCCGTACGAATTCTTCGAGTGGGTCAAGTTCCGCTCGCACTTATCGCGCGGCGTTCAACTCGGCACTTTGGTCAAGGACGACGCGTTTTACTTCATGCGTCTCGGCACTTTCGTCGAGCGTGCCGATAACACGGCGCGCATTCTCGACGTTAAGTTCGAAATGATGGAGCAGCGCGCCGACACGTCCGCGCAGCCGTTCGACTATCACCATTGGACAGCGGTACTCGGGTCCGTTTCGGGGTTCGAGGTGTATCGCAAGGTCTATCGCGATGTCATCACACCCGAGCGCGTTGCCGATCTGCTCATTCTCTATCGCGACTGGCCGCGTTCGCTCGCAGCGAGTCTTGCGGAAGTCGAGCAGCACATCATTCACGTGACGAAGGGACGCGATGCCGAAGCCGTGCGGCTTGCGGCGCAACTCAGTGCGGAACTGAGAAACGGCGATATCGGCGAGATTCTGCAAGGGGGCTTGCACGCGTACCTCGTGAGTTTTCTGGCACGCGTGAATGAGCTTGCGAGCAGCATCAGCCGCGAGTTTCTCTTGCCAATAGCGGCTGAGTTGCCGCCGCCCACTCAGAGTCAGAGCCAAGGCCAGACCCAGACCCAGACTCAGACTCAGACGAACGGCGGATCGCAAGCGGAATCGCCGGTGCAGTCACAGAGTTCGTCGAGTTGAACCGTGCGTTCAACGCTTGGCCGCGGCAGCGACGACACGATGAACAAAACGCAGCTTGTCGATAACGGGCGGGGCCAGCGTGAACGGGTAACCATCCGGCATGCCGAGACTCCGGTTCAGGCTGTTCAGTGCATACGTGAGCGGAAACCAGCGTTTCATCAGGTCGTCGAACGTGCTTTCCTCGATAGGCGTGGTGTCCGTGAGCGTCGGTTCATGTGGGCTGTCGGGCACGAGAACGAGGCCGCACGATACGGCCGTATCCATCGTATCGACGATATGCAGGTAATGCGCCCACGTCTCGGCCCAGTCCTCCCACGGATGCATCGTTGCATACGCGCTGATGTAGTTCTCTGCCCAGTTCGCGGGCGGGCCTTCCTTGTAATGGCGATCCAGCGCGGCCGCATAGTCCTGCTGTTCATCGCCGAATGCGGTTCTGAACGGCGCGACGCGCGGCGTGTCCGCGATGAGGCGATCGAAGAAATAGTGCCCTGTTTCATGGCGGAAATGGCCGAGCAACGTGCGGTACGGCTCATGCATCGCGGAGCGCACTTTCTCGCGATGCGCGTCATCCGCTTCGGCGATGTTGAGCGTGATGATTCCGTTGTTGTGTCCTGTCATGACGCCGCGTCCTTCCTCGTCTCCTTCGAGGAACTGGAATTCGAGGCCATGTTCCGGGTCTTGCTGACGCGACTGCACGGTCAGGCCGAGATCCGAGAGCGTGAAGAGCAGGCGGCGTTTGGCTGTCTCCAGCCGATACCAGTAAAGGCGGTTGCCGGGCGTCTCAAGGTTAGGGATGGTGCTCGTCAACTGGCACGACGAACAAAGCGGCTCTTCGGAATCCGCAGGGACCATCCAGTTGCAGACATTCTCGACCGCATAGTTGTGGCACGGGCGATAGAGCTGATCTTTGGCGAGCGGATGCAGGCTCTTCCACGTGCCGTCCTCCGTCTCGTCGAATGCACTGATCTGACTGAGTTCGGGAACATAGCCGAGCTTCGCGCCGCAGTTCTCGCAATGGGTGTTTTCGAAGAACACAAGCTGATCGCAGCGGTTGCAGTGAAAGGTCTTCATTGTGTGAGCCGGAAGGAGGGATGGGTCCGGGTGCTGCCCGGAAGTCAGCGCCATGCTGCAAACAACGTGCCTCTTGCAAAGGTTCAGGGTTCAGTCGTTAGCTGCAAATCGAAAAAGGAGTCGGTGTGTCCATACGTGTCGCGTTGAACCATGTTACGCATTATCGCTACGACCGGCTCGTCGGTCTCTCGCCGCAAGTCGTTCGCTTGCGGCCCGCTCCGCATTGCCGCACGCCGATTCTGTCTTACTCGATGCGTGTCGAACCGGTGGATCACTTCATCAACTGGCAGCAGGACGCATTCGCCAATTACCAGGCGCGCCTCGTTTTTCCCGAGAAAACGCGTGAATTTAAGGTAACGGTCGATCTCGTGGCCGAGATGGCGGTCTACAACCCGTTCGACTTTTTCCTCGAACCGTCTGCTGAATCGTTTCCCTTCAGCTATGCGCCCGAGTTGCTGCACGACCTCGCGCCTTACATGATCAAGCGCGAACTGACGCCGCGATTTGCCGCGTTTGTGGAGAGCATCGACCGTTCGGCGCAACCCACAGTCGACTTTCTCGTCGGACTGAATCAGCGCCTCTCGCGTGAGATCCGTTATCTCATCCGAATGGAGCCGGGCGTGCAAACGCCGGAAGAAACGCTTGTGAGCGCGGCGGGCTCTTGCCGCGATTCGGGCTGGCTGCTTGTCGAGACGTTGCGGCATCTCGGGCTCGCAGCGCGCTTCGTCTCGGGCTATCTGCTGCAGCTTGCACCGGATGTCAAGTCGCTCGAAGGCCCCAGTGGCACCGACGTCGATTTCACCGATCTTCATGCGTGGTGCGAAGTGTTCTTGCCGGGCGCCGGCTGGATCGGGTTTGATCCGACCTCCGGCCTGCTCGCGGGCGAAGGTCACATACCGGTCGCGTGCACGCCCGAGCCGGATAGCGCGGCGCCTGTCACCGGCGCAGTGGATGAATGCGAAGTCGAGTTCGGGCATTCCATGTCGATCGCGCGCGTGCGTGAAACGCCGCGGGTGACGAAGCCTTATAGCGAGGAGGACTGGCAGGCCGTGCTGCGCATGGGCGAACAGGTCGATGCGCAGCTCAACGCATCGGACGTGCGTCTCACGATGGGCGGCGAGCCGACCTACGTCTGCGTGCGTGACCGCGATGCACCGGAGTGGAACACGGACGCGCTCGGCCCGACGAAGCGCGCGTACGCGGTATCGCTGATGGACAAGCTGCGCGCGCAATATGGCGCAGGCGGTTTCCTGCATATCGGGCAGGGCAAGTGGTATCCGGGAGAGCAACTGCCGCGCTGGGCGCTGTCGCTCTTCTGGCGCGCAGACGGCGAGCCTTGCTGGCACGATCCCGCGCTGTTCGCCGACGAAAGGCAGCCCGCGAATTACACCGCGGACGACGCCGCCCGCTTCATCCGTCACCTCGCGGGCAAGCTGTCTTTGAATGCAGAATACATTCAGCCTGGTTACGAGGACACGTGGTACTACTTGTGGCGCGAACGCCGTCTGCCTGTCAATGTCGACCCGTTCGACTCGCGCCTGGACGACGAACTCGAGCGCGTGCGCTTGCGCCGGGTATTCGATGCAGGGCTGCCGTCGGTCACGGGCTACGCGTTGCCGATTGCCCGCGAAGAAGGCGCGGGTGACCGGCCGGGCCGCTGGACAACCGGCCCGTGGTTCTTCCGCGATGAGCGGATGTACTTGGTTCCGGGCGACTCGCCGATGGGCTATCGCTTGCCGCTGGACTCGCTGCCATGGGTTGCCGAAGCCGACTATCCGTGGCAGCACGAACACGATCCGTTCGCGCCTTCCGTGCCGCTGCGTCGCGCCGCAGAACTGCGCATGCAGTACGCCGACCATAATGACGCATTCGGCATGCAGCATGCAGAACGCAAAATTCCGAACGACGCCATTCAAGACTCCACCGGCGAAGCAACGCAAGCCGCTATCGCCGCCGCGAAGAGCCGCATGCCCGAGCGCGGCGAGTCTGCCGGCTGGATCGCGCGTACCGCGATCTGCGTCGAAGCACGCGACCCGGCGCGCGCGGCCGGTCCGAAAGTCGAAGCGGCAGCGCTCGAGGAGTCAGGCAAGGGCAACAAGCTGATGCATGTGTTCATGCCGCCGCTCGTTGCGCTCGACGACTATCTCGACATGCTCGCGGCGGTGGAAGCGACCGCCGCCGATCTCGGCATTCCGGTCATCATCGAGGGCTACCCGCCGCCGCGGGACGCGCGCCTGAAGGTGCTCCAGGTGACGCCCGATCCCGGCGTCATCGAAGTGAACATTCATCCGGCGTCGAACTGGGCGGAGCTCGTCGAGCACACCGAATACCTCTATGACGCCGCGCACGAGTCGTATCTGAGTCCGGAGAAGTTCATGCTCGATGGCCGGCATACCGGCACGGGCGGCGGCAATCACTTCGTACTAGGCGGAGCGACGCCGCCCGACAGCCCGTTTCTGCGGCGCCCGGATCTGCTCGCGAGCCTGATCGCGTACTGGCACAATCATCCGTCGCTATCGATGCTGTTTTCAGGGCTATTCATTGGACCGACGAGCCAGGCCCCGCGCATCGACGAAGCGCGCAACGATCAGGTGTACGAGCTCGAGATCGCGTTCGCCGAATTGCAGCGGCAAGTCGATCTGCTCGGCGGGCGCGGCAGTGCCAAAGTGCCGCCGTGGCTCATCGACCGGATACTGCGCAACATCCTGATCGACGTGACCGGCAATACGCATCGGGCGGAATTCTGCATCGACAAATTGTATTCACCCGACGGTCCCACCGGCCGCCTCGGTCTGCTCGAACTGCGTGGATTCGAAATGCCGCCGCACGCGCGCATGAGTCTCGTGCAGCAACTGTTGCTGCGCGCGCTCGTCGCGCGGTTCTGGCAGAAGCCTTATACGGCGCGGCTCACGCGCTGGGGCACGGAGCTGCATGATCGCTTCATGCTCGGCACCTTCGTGCAGATGGACTTCGACGATGTCATCGCGGAGCTGCGTGACGCGGGCTTCGCCTTCGAGAAGGACTGGTTCGCACCGCATTTTGAATTCCGTTTTCCGGTCGTCGGCGCATACGAAACAGGCGGCATCGCGATGACCATCCGCCACGCGCTGGAACCGTGGCACGTAATGGGCGAGGAGGGCATGATCGGCGGCACCGTGCGCTATGTCGATTCGTCTGTCGAAAGGCTCGAAGTGCGCGTGCTTGGGCTCAATGGCAACCGTCATGTCGTGACTGTGAACGGTGAACGTTTACCGCTGCAACCCACCGGGCGCGTCAGCGAGTTCGTCGCGGGCGTGCGCTTTCGCGCGTGGGCGCAAGCCACGTCATTGCATCCGACCATCGGCGTGCATGCGCCGCTGACTTTCGATATCGTGGATACATGGACCGGTCGCGCGATCGGCGGCTGCCAGTATCATGTCGCGCATCCGGGCGGCCGCAACTACCAGACGTTCCCTGTAAACGCGTACGAGGCCGAGAGTCGTCGGCGCGCGCGCTTCTTCGCGAGCGGTCATACACCGGGCGCGATGCATGTGGGAACACGCGAGCCCAGCCTCGAATTTCCGTTCACGCTCGACTTGCGCCGCACATGAAAGCCAATGAAAACGCGCAGGCATGACAAGTGAGGCCATCTTGGCGTTTCAATCGACATTGCCTTTCGATACCACGGCCGCGCGCACCGACGCTTTGGCGCGCCTGCGCGCGTTGCCTGTGCGGGAAGGGCATTGGGACGAATTGCGCGACGCGTCGGGGCACATGCGCGAGCCGTGGCGCCGGTTCTTCGAATTGCTCGGCGAGCAGGGCATCGCGCGTCTCGACGACGGCGTGGCAGCCGTCGCGCGGCAGGTGCGCGATAACGACATCACCTACAACGTCTATGCCGATAACGGCGAGCCGCGCGCATGGTCGCTCGATCTCTTGCCGCTATTGATCGACGAGCGCGAATGGGCGGTCATCGAACGGGGCGTTGCGCAGCGCGCCCGCCTGATGGAGGCCATCGTTGCCGACGTGTACGGTGCGCAAACGCTTCTGCAACGAGGACTCTTGCCTGCTGCGCTCGTCTTTGGGCATCCGGGTTATCTGCGCCCCGTGAGAGGTTTTGTGCCTGCAAACGGGGGCTATTTGCAGATCGTCGCGATCGATCTCGCGCGTGCGCCCTCGGGCGAATGGACCGTCATCGCGCATCGCACGGAGGCGCCGTCGGGATTGGGCTACGCGCTCGAGAACCGCATGATCGTGGCGAGTCTTTTCAGCGATGCCTTTCGGACGCTGCGCATCAACGGGCTTGCATCGACTTATTCGCAACTTGTCGCGACGCTGGCACAGGCTGCCCGAGCCATCATGCGCGATGACGAAAGCGCCCGTGGCGACGCGCCTCACATTGCGCTGTTGAGTCCGGGGCCGTTCAGCGAAACGTACTTCGAGCACATCTTTCTTGCGCGTTATCTGGGTGTGACGCTCGTGGAAGGCAAGGACCTGACAGTACGCCACGACAAGCTGTACCTGAAAACGCTGGCGGGCCTCTCCCGCGTGCATGCCGTGCTGAGGCGTCTGGATGATGCGTTCTGCGATCCTGTCGAGTTGCGCGCGGATTCGACCATCGGGGTTCCGGGACTGTTGCAGGTCATGCGCGCGGGCAACGTAGCGGTCTCTAATGTGCCCGGCGCGGGCTTCACGGAATCGCCTGCTCTTCATGCGTTTCTGCCAGGCATTGCGCGTGCGCTGCTGAACGAGGATTTGCATCTGCCGACCGTGCCGACGTGGTGGTGCGGCGAAGACGCCGCGCGACAAGAAGCCTTCGAAAAGCTCGATCGCGCTTTCGTGGTGCCCACCTGGGGCGGCTCGCACGAGGATGGCGCACCTGGCATCGAAGCAGGATCGCAGGCGCTTGCTGGATGGCGTGAGCGCATCGAGCGCGCGCCCGACATGTTCACCGTGCAGGAGGATCTGCCGTTTTCCAGCGCGCCGCGCTTCCACGATGGCGCGCTCGGCTCGCGCTCGTGTGTCCTGCGCGCCTATGCGATAGCGCGTCCCGACGGAAGCTTTAGCGTGATGCCCGGCGGCTTCACGCGCCTCGCAGCGGACAAGCGAGCCACAGTATCTATGCAATTCGGCGGCAGCAGCGTGGATACATGGGTGATGTGCAGCCATCCGGGTCCTGCGGTGCCGCTGCGTCCATCGCCCGTGCCGCCCGGTGAGTTGCGCAAGCATCGCGTGGTGTCGAGCCGCGCGGCCGAGAATCTGTTCTGGGCCGGACGTTATGGCGAACGCGCCGAGAACAACGTGCGTCTTTGCCGTCTGTTGCTCGGCACGCTCGAAGTCAGTGATGCCGATGAGATGTTCCCCACGCTCGTCGAACTGGCCGCGCAATGCGGCCTCATTCCGTCCATCGATACGCTTGCGCGAAGCTCGCCACACGCATTCGAGCGCGTGCTCGTCGCTGGACTGGCGGAAGCGGCATCGGCCACGAGCGTCGGCGGCAATCTCGCGAATCAGGCGCATGCATGCGGCGAGATTCGCGACCGGCTTTCCACCGATCACTGGCGCACGATTCTCGCGGCGCGCAATGACTTTCGCGATGCACTGGCGCGCATCGGCCTCATCACGCCCGACATGCCGCGAGACTATGACCGCGTAATGCTGAGCGGCGCGCTGGAACATCTCGCGACTCAACTGCTCGCGATTAGCGGCGCGCAAGGCGATCGCATGACACGCGATGAAGCGTGGCGCATGATTTTCATCGGCAGGATGATCGAGCGCGTGTCGACGATGGCGACGTTTCTGCGCGTGTTCGCGGCGCAAGGCACGTTGACGCACCCAGCTGGCTTCGATCTGCTCCTGCAACTCTTCGACACCACGCTCACCTATCGCTCACTTTATCCGGGACGGCTCGAAGCGGCCGCGTTGATCGACCTGATCGTCGTGGACCCGACGAATCCGCGCGGACTGTATGGCGTGCTGGCCCGCTTGCGCGCGAAGCTGGATGAGATGGTGAAGACCGCGGGCGCAGCCCGTCGCGCGCATTTCACGGGCATTTCGCTCGATATCGATACCTTGCCACCCCTCGATGCCTTGTGCGAGGCAGACGAGAACGGGCGGTTCGGCGCGCTCGTCCTGTTGTGCGATCGGCTGCTTGCGTCGGTGAGCGCGGCATCGAATGAAGTCAGCGCCCATTATTTCAGTCACGCGAATTCCATCGCTGCGCAGGTGTCCTAATGATCGCAACGACCGGAAAGGCGACAAGCTCGACGACGCTCGCAGTCACGCATCGCACGACGTATCGCTATTCCACGCCGGTCGAGATTGCGCAGCACCTTGCCACCATTCGTCCCCTGCATACTCCGTGGCAGCAGGTCATCGCTCATACGGAACGCATCGAACCGGCGCCGTCATACGTGCATAGCCGCGTCGATGCATTCGGCAATGATTTGCTCTATTTCTCGCTGGACGCGCCGCATGAGCGTCTTTCGATGACGAGCGAAACCACGGTGCGTCTCAGCCCACGCTGGACGAAGCTGGATCCGCACGCGACGCCGCCCTGGGAAGATGTCGCGCAACGGCTGCGCTATAGAGCCGGCGCGGCGTTCGTCCGTGAATCGGAATACTGTTACGCGTCGCCCAACATCGAGTTGACTCAGGCGTTGCGTAGATACGCGTTTCCGAGCTTCAAGCGGGGCACGGCGCTGATCGCGGGCGCAATCGATCTCATGCACCGCATTCATGCCGACTTCACATACCGGCCTTCATCCACCGCATTCGATACGCCCGCCACGCGCGCTTTCGAATTGCGCCACGGCGTCTGTCAGGATTTCGCGCAAGTGATGATCGGCTGTCTGCGCACGTTAGGCTTGCCGGCGCGTTATGTGAGCGGCTATCTGCGCAACGACCCGCCGCCCGGTCAACCGAGACTGATCGGCGCCGATGCGTCGCACGCGTGGGTGTCGGTGCATTGCCCGCAAAGCGGGTGGATCGACCTCGATCCGACCAACGACGTGCTCGCCGATCTCGATCACGTGACGCTTGCGACGGGCCGCGATTACAGCGACGTGTCCTTGTTGCGCGGCATGATACTCGGCGGCGGATCGCATCATGTCGACGTTGCCGTGAACGTTCTTGCGCTATAAAAGCCGGCATAGTTGTGCTTTTATGCGCTACGGCGGCAGCAATTCAACGTTTTTCTAAAGCATTGCGTGCTGCTGTCGCCGCTCCGCTTTCTCGACTCTCCGCTTCGGTGACGGCGCGGCAAGCCCGAGAGAAGAACATGATGCAACTTGGAATACTCGTCTATATCGACAACAGCGAGCAGATGCTCGAGGAATTCGGCTGGCTTTATAAGAGCCTCGTCTATTCGGGCGTACTCGAAATTGGGGGAATCGTTGCGGTGTCTCACCCGGCGCTTGCAGACCGGTTGCCCGAGGACGCTCGCATCGAAGTCATACCTAGCGTACCTTATGCGCAGCGCAATCCGCAGTGGCACGGATACGGCTACATCAACTCCGTCGCTAATCTCGCGGACTCTGCGGTGAGCGAGGCATGCGCCCGCTTTGACTACATTCTGAAGACGGACTGCGATACGTTCGTTACGCCGGCGCTGAAAGACTTTCGCCCGTCCGGTCTTTGCGCAGGATTCGGCGCGTATGCCTACGATGCTTCGGTTCGCGCACGCCTTTCGGAAATCTCCGCACGTTGGGGTTATCCGCACACCGGACTTCACAACGTCGGGGCTTCGCTGCTCGGGCCTTCAGAATGGCTGCGAAACTATCTGGCCGCGCAGAGCGAAGCGTGCAACCGGCTGCTCGATGAAGAATTCCGCGATTTCGAAGGCGCGTGGCCCGGCTGGTGCAAGCAGGTCCTGACCATGTATGCGGGCGAGCTTGCGTTGCGATTAACTTATCCGCAAGCCTGTTCCCTCGGATTGCTGGACCACTTCTCCTTTGCGGATCGCGCGCTAGGCAACGACGTCTTGCACATCCATGCATGGCATACGGACACGTATTGGTCGAAGCATCGTTTTCGCAACGGCGAGTACGCGCATATGGCGCTGGAAGATATCGATATCCGCAAAATCGGCGGCTATTGCCACTGGCTTGCGGAAGCGCCGTTGGAAGAAGTCAAGCGGCGCGCGTCGGAGCGCGCCTCTTGAAAGGCACTTATCGCGCGATAAGCGAGTCTCAAGCCTTGCGCTTGTACCGGACCCAAACGACATCGTTGTCCAGCTTCTCGACTGACTCCAGCTTCAGATAAGCCGGCTTCTGCCACTTATCCATTGCCACTTCGAAAGACGATGGATGCGCTTCACGTCCATCGACGAGCGGCATCAGTAACACGCTGACTTCATCTGCCAGTTGCGCGTTGACGAATGCCCCGGACACGTGACCGCCTCCCTCGACGATCAGCTTCTCGATCTTCAGTTCGCGGCCGAGCGTCTCGACGACGCGGTGAAGATCGATGTCGTCCTTGCCGCCGAAAAGAAACGACGCGCCGATCGACTGAAGGTACGCGAGATAGTCGTCTTCCACGCTCTCCGCCAGAACTTCGACGATATGCGAGTCGAGCGCGGTGTTGGTTTTCCAGCCGACGCGGCCCTTGGGGTCGATCGACACGGCGTATTGGCTCGCGTCGCGCTTGGCGAAATGATCGGTGCGTGGCAACGCGCTCTTGGCGAGACCGCGTGGATACTCCCGGTCTTTTGCGTGCGATATCTCCTGCATCGTGACGCGGCCGCAGACCCAGGCATTCGCGTTGAAGCTGGCGGCCGTCTCCTCATAACAAGGGCTGGCGAAGTCGAGATGCCAGCCGTCCGTCAGGCTTCGGCCATCCAGTGAAGACATCATGTGACAGACGATGTACATCGGTTCCCCCGTGTCGGTCTTGCACTGAGTTTGCGTCTCAAGCGCCGGACTTTTCGTCCGGCGGCAAAGGCCCTTCCTGGTCGATCGTGCTGCCCTGACGCCAGACGTCCTTTCCTGCCTCCGAGAGCTTGCCGCTGCTCGAGTCCTTGCCCGCTTCGGTGCCTTCCACGGCCATCTTTCCGCCTGCCTGCTCCTGTGCGGGCAGTTTTTCCCCTGTTTCTGCCTGAATGCGGTCTTCCTGCGATCGTCCGGCATGCGTCGTCATCGTATCCTCCGATTCGGTCAATTAGACACGTCAGAGTGGTAGCAAGCGGCAAGCCAACTCTCCGTCGTGGCTCAACGACGCAGGCGCGCGTGGTATCGGGTCCGGATCACAAGTGCGTGATCCGTCCAGCTCAATAGGATGACTAACGAGAACGTTAGAAGGTCTCCCAGTCGCCGCTATCCGTCGAAGTCGCCATGGACTTAGGCACCGTGGGTTCGACGCGCTTTGCCGTCGGCGTCGGCTTCGTTCGCGGCAATGCCTGCGCGGCAGGGCGTTGCACTGTCGCAGCCGTTGCCGGGCGCGGGCGGCTTTCTCCCGGCAGAGGCTTCGCCGCGAGGGCGTGGACCACGGCTGCGCTCGGGCTCGTACGGAAGACGCCGACGGCTTTGCGAAGCGCTTCGGCCTGGTCTTCGAGCGAGCCGGCCGCTGCAGCCGCTTCTTCGACGAGCGCGGCGTTCTGCTGCGTGACTTCGTCCATCTGCGAGATGGCCTGATTAACCTGCTCGATGCCGCGGCTCTGCTCGTGCGATGCGGACGCGATCTCGCCCATGATGTCCGTCACGCGCTGAATCGCGGACTGCACGCTGCGCATGGTTTCCCCTGCTTTCGCGACGAGCTCCGTGCCCGCCCCGACGCGGCTGCCCGACGTCTCGATCAGCGCCTTGATTTCCCTCGCCGCGCTCGACGAACGCTGCGCGAGGCTGCGCACTTCGCCTGCCACCACCGCGAAGCCACGGCCTTGTTCGCCTGCGCGCGCCGCTTCGACTGCGGCATTGAGCGCGAGAATGTTCGTCTGGAACGCGATGCCTTCGATCATGCCGATGATCTCCGCGATCTTCCCCGAGCTTTCTTCGATGCCCGCCATCGTTTCCACGACCTGTCCGACGATCGCCGTGCCTTCGTTGGCGACGGCGCTCGCGTTCTCGGCGAGATCGCTGGCCTGACGCGCGTTGTCGGCGTTCTGCTTGACCGTCGAGGTCAGTTCTTCCATGCTCGCCGCAGTCTCCTGTAGCGACGCCGCCTGTTCCTCCGTGCGCGACGAAAGATCCGTGTTGCCGGCCGCGATTTCCTTCGTCGCGCCCGCAATGGCGTTGGCAGACGAAGTCACAGCACCCATCGTTTGCAGCAGCCGGTCCTGCATGGCCCGCACCGATGCCATCAGACTCGCATCGTCGCCCGCCGCGACAGGCACAGCCTGCGTAAGATCGCCCGCAGCGATGCGTTTGCATGCGTCGGCGACGTCCTTAGGATCGCCGCCGAGCTTGCGCAGTACATTGCGGATGATCCAGCCCATCGCCACGGTCAACGCAAGACCGACCATGCAGACGATCGCAAGCATCGCGATGAGACGCCGGCCGAATTCACGATTGATGTCGTCGACGTAAGCGCCGGTATAGACGTGCCAGTCCCACGCGCGAACATACTCGCCGTAAGCGATCTTCGGCAGCGCCTCCGTTTGTCCCGGCTTCGGATAGAGATAATCGGTCACGTGCGTGCCGTCGAGCCCGTGCTTGACGATCGCCGCCGTAAAGTGCTTCCCCGTCTTGTCGACCAGATCGTTGATCTTGTTCTCGGTCTCGGGACGAATCGGGTTGAGCAATTGCAGCATCGTCGAGTCGACGACGAGCAGATAGCCGCTTTGCCCATAGCGCACCGGCCGCAGATGCGCGATGGCCGCGCGCTTGGCCTCGTCAACTGGCATCGCGCCGCTTTGCGCTTGCTGCACGTAGAAGTTCACCACGCTTACCGCGGACTGGACCTGCTCGGCCAGCGACTGCTGCCGGTCCTGCATCATCAACGTGCGCGTCATGGTCGCGCTCAACAGCGAGAGCACGATCAAACTCAGCCACACGAATCCCACGGTGCTCCACAGTGTTGCCTTCAAACTCATTCTCTGCATTTGTCTCGCCCTTGCGTTCAACGTGAAATTTTTGCCGACAGGGTTGATATCGGCTGTTTTCCCGGAAAGTTGAACGTTTGCTCTGGAGCCGACCGAGCGCCGGGACAAAGGATTGTTTTGTCTGTCACAGCGAAGCGGCATGTCGTGCTGCATATAGTCTGATGAATGCGCGTTACCGTACTTAAGCGCTGTGGCCCGCGCGCTAACGTACGCGTGGAGATACGAATCATCCCCGCGTAGAGGGATGGCATCTGCCACATCGAGATACGAACATGGTATTGGTCAAACTAAGCGCACAGGAACTGCAAGTCGGCACGCCCCTTCCGTTCGCCGTCTACTCAGCAAGCGGCAAACTTCTCCTGACGAGAGGTTACTGCGTGAGATCGGAAGGCCAGCGCGACCGGATTCTCGCAGCGGGCGGGTTCCGCGACGAAGACGCGCCGACCGAGCGGCCGCATGGGGAAGGCGTCATGCCGGGCGAACTGTTGATATCGACCGCGAAGCATGATGCGCCTATCCACCGTCCCAAGGTCGATCGTGTGGCCGCCGTCACCGGCACCTTGCCGAAAACGCTGGAAAGCATGCAGCTGACGTTGGTCGGCTGCGATCACCCGCCGGTGCAAGCCGAATTCGTCGGTTCCGTGGCGGGCAGCGCGCTGGTCGTCACCGCAGGGAGCATGCACGAGTTGTTAGACGCGGGCGTGTCCGTCGAATGCAAGGGGCTTCTCGGGCGAAAGATCTACCGCTTCGCAAGCACGGTGATCGGACGGAGTGAGTCGCCTGTGAAAGTCGTCTATCTCGCGTATCCGCAGGCCGTGCAGACGCATGTCGTGCGCAAAGACGTTCGAGTCTCGACCGAACTGGCAGGCCGTCTCATCAGAAACGATTGTGTCGCGGCGGGCTTCGACGTCGCAGTGGTCAACGTCAGCCTTGGCGGTGTGGCCTTGCGTCTGGCGGACGCGCTCGTCAATGTCGGCGAGCACTTCAAACTCGCGTTGCGCCTGCGCGCAGACGGCAAGGTTCATGCGGTAGTGTTCAACTGCATCGTGCGCAATCTGCGGCAAGCGGCGGGCGCCGTGCTTGTCGGGGCGGAGTTCAGCAACCGGTCCGTCGATACCACGGCGCTGCTCCGGATTCATATGTTCGAGACCGCGACAGGCAGCGCGTCGGAGTGAGCGTCCGAACCATCGGCGCATCGACGAGCGAGGCGACGGCACATCGTTCGTACAACGAAATGCGTCCTAAGAAATTAGAGCCCCGAGGCGGGCCGCAGCCTCAGTGCTTGCGCAAAGTCAGCCGGCCGTTCTCGTCATGAGGCGAAACCGCGCAAGCTACTTAAATGCTACAAGCAAAGGCGGGCGCAGCTTCGAACGATCGCGTTCGAGCGCCGTGCGCTTCAATCGTGGAGCGCGTGCACACATGCGTAGGCGGTTCTGTGGCCTACCGCACACTTCATAGTTCGGAATGCAAATAACGCATTGAACGTTGCTTCTAGTGGTCCATACTCTAAGCGCCGGGGCAGCGTAGAAACCGGCCGTCCGTTCTGCTGCAACGCACCCGCTTCGGGCCGCTTTGCAGGTCCTCTTTATGCGCTCCCTGGGGGGTGTATGGTCTCCAATTCCACTAAGCGACGCGCGTTTCTGAAAGGAACGGCGTCCGCACTCGCTGTTGCATCGCTTCCTCGGTGGGGCATTGCCGCCACTGTTCCATTCATCAGGCTCGAATGGCAGGTGTTCAAAACCACGCCGCACTACGCGTCGTATTTGAACGCTGTGCGCACGATGAAAGCCACCACCGATAGAACGAGCCCCGCATCGTGGCAGTATTGGGTCGATGTTCACAACAACTATTGCCCGCACAGCGCGGCCTACTTTCTGACCTGGCATCGCGGCTACCTTTACTACTTCGAGCAACAGTTGCGCACCGTATCCGGCGATGCAACGTTCACGTTGCCGTACTGGGACTATTACTCGTACCCGGTCATTCCATCCGAGTTCACGGATACCGCGCGTGGCAACCCGCTCTACGTCTCGCGAATCAATACCAATGTCTATCAGGCGCTCGATCTCGGTCCTTTCGGGTCGGGCGTGTACAACTTCCAGCGCGGCACCAACAACGCATTCGAGCCCAAGCTCGAGAACGCGCCGCACAATCCGGTTCATGACATCATCGGCAACAACATGGCCGATATCGCCACGGCGCCCATCGATCCGATCTTCTACCTGCATCACTGCAATATCGACCGTCTCTGGAACGCATGGTCGATGCGCTCGACGAGCCGCGTGCCGTCGGCCACGAGCAGCTACTGGAACGGCAGCTTCACGTATGCGCGAGGCCTGACGATCTCGAAGTCGAAAACGCGCACCACCACGGGGATGAGTTATGACTACGCCAACGACACCATGCCCGCTGTGCTGCCGCCCCAGGCGCAGCAAGGGAGGATTATTCGCGTGCAAGCACAGATCGGCGCCATTCAGGCGCGGCCGAAGACCGGCGCATTCACGGCGAGTCCCGGGCGCACAGTGTCATCGACTCGCCGTTCCCTGGGAGGCGTGAAAGGCGTCGAATTGAACGAGTTCTCTATCAGCGCCAGCATCCCGCTTCAGGCCGCAAACGCCACCGCATTGAAGGATGTGCTGGCGAATTCGCCGGCTGTCGGACTGAGTCAATCCTCGGATGCAGCGCAGGCCGCGCCGCAGGCAACTAGCGGGTTCCAATACGTGAAGGTCGTGCTCGATGGGGTCAAGATGCCCGCGGCGGCCCGAAAAGGCGGCTTCTTCTATAACGTCTATCTGAATCTTCCTGCGAGCGGCGACGTCGACGCGGTGAAGTCGCAGCACTTCATCGGCACCTTAGGCGCGTTTCAGGTTGCCACTGCTGCGCACCACGGAATGAGCGAGATCGACTATGACGTCACTGACGTGCTCGCGCGTCTCGGCATTTCCAATGTGAGCGATGTGGTGCTTTCATTCGTGCGTGTAAGCGGGGCGAACTCGCCGAAGGGCATGGCCGTCTCGATCAACGAGGCGCGCATTGAACTCGGCACGGATGCGCCGTAGTCGGAGACGATCGCAACGCGGCGAACCGCTCGCCGCGTTGCGATGCATCCCTCGGCGTTTCAGCGCAGATTAGTCCGCGCTAGTTCGATCAGTTCGTCACCGCGACCGCTGAACACCGCGCGCAACATGTACAGGCTGAAGCCTTTCATCTGCGCGAAGTTGATGGACGGCGGAATCGCGAGTTCGTGCTTGGCGGTCACCACGTCCACGACTGCGGGACCCGGATGCGCGAACGCATCGTTGAGCGCGCCTTCCAGTTGTTCCGATTGCTCCACGCGCACCGACCAGATGCCCGCGCCCTTCGCGATCTGTGAGAAGTCCGTCTTGGATAGATCGACGTTGGTGTCGAGATACCCCGCAGCCTTCAACTCCATCGAGACGAAACCGAGCAGGCTGTTGTTGTAGACGATGACCTTGATCGGCAACTCATGCTGCACGGCCGTGAGCAGATCGCCGAGCAGCATGGACAGGCCGCCGTCCCCTGAGAGCGACACCACCTGCCGCCCCGGATTCGCCGCCTGCGCGCCGAGCGCCTGCGGCATGGCGTTCGCCATCGAGCCGTGATTGAACGATCCGTGCAACTGACGCTTGCCGTTCATCGACAGATATCGCGCGGCCCATAGCGTGGGCGTGCCGACATCGACGGTGAAGATGGCGTCGTCCGTTGCGGCCTCGTCGACGAGCTTGGTCAAATATTGCGGATGGATGGGGCGATCAGGCGCGGACGGCGTGGCGAGATGGTCGAGCTCCTTGCGCGCATCGGCATAGTGTTTCAGCGCGTTTTCCAGAAAGCGCCGCTCCGTCTTGCGTTGCAGCCGCGGCATGAGCGCCGTGACGGTTTCCTTCACCGTGCCGATGAGGCCAAGCGCGAGCGGCGCGCGCCGGCCCAGTTGCGAACCGCGGTTGTCGACCTGCACGACCTGCGCGTTCGGCGGATAAAACGGACGATAGGGGAAGTCACAGCCGAGCAGCAGCAGCGTGTCGCACGACATCATCGCGTGATAGCCCGAGCTGAAGCCGATGAGACCTGTCATGCCGACATCGAAAGGATTGTCGTATTCGATGAACGGTTTGCCGCGCAACGCGTGAACAATCGGCGCGCCGAGCGTATCCGCGAGCGCGACCACCTCGTCATGCGCGCCCGCAACGCCGCTGCCGCACATGATGGTCACCGCATCGCAGCCGTTCAACATGTGCGCGAGTTTGTCGAGTTCTGAGTCGGCGGGCACGATGGTATGCGGCGCGGTCGGTGTCCAATGCGCGGGCGCGTCGGGGCCCTCGGACAAGGCGACATCGCCCGGCAGCACTATCACTGCGACCCCGCGCTCTTCCAGCGCGGTACGCATGGCGCGCTCCAGCACGCGCGGAAACTGCGAAGCGTTCGATACCAGCTCGACGAAGTGACTGCATTCGCTGAAGTAGGTCTGCGGGTGCGTTTCCTGAAAGTACCCGAGCCCGATCTCTGTCGACGGAATATGCGCCGCGATGGCAAGCACCGGCTGACGATTGCGATGACAGTCGTAAAGCCCGTTGATGAGATGCAGATTGCCGGGTCCGCAACTGCCCGCGCACACGGCAAGCCGACCCGTGGTCGCGGCATCCGCGCCTGCCGCGAACGCAGCCGCTTCCTCATGCCGCGTATGCATCCAGCGGATACTGCCCAACTCGTCGAGGCTGTGCGCAAGACCGTTGAGGCTATCGCCCGTCACGCCCCAGATGCGCTCGACGCCTGCTGCGGCGAGTGTCTTTGCCAGATAGTCCGCGATTGAATGCTTGGCCATGTGCTTTCCTCGGAAGAAAACGCGCACCATGCGCGATGTGATCGACTAAGAAGGCGTCGCTGAGAAGCCAGCGTGACGAACTCACTCGGGGATGATGCGCTCGCGCTTCAGACGGTCGAACAGCGCGAAGAACGCATCCGGCGTGCTCTGATAATCGAGGAAGCCGGCCTTGCGGCTCTTCGTCATGTCCGTGAGGACTTCCATCGGACGTCCGAGGTCCGCATCCGTATGCCACCAGGAGACGAGTTTGTCTACGTTCGGCTCTGCCAGTGAGTGCCGTGCCGCAATCTCGGCCCACGTCTTGCCGGCATGCTGCATGCGGCCTTCCAGCGGTCTCGTTTCGCCGTCGAAAGGCGCGGGTTCGATACCGAAGTAATTGGCGATGCGTTCCCACATCCACTTCCAGCGGAACACGTCGCCATTCACGACGTTGAAGTCTTCGTTGCGCGCTTCAGGCCACGTCGCGGCCCATTCCAGATGGCGCGCGAGAAGACGCGCGTCCGTCATGTCGGTCAGGCCGTTCCATTGCGCGGCAGAACCGGGAAACACGAACGGTTCGCCGGTCGCCTTGCACAAGTTGGCATAGACGGCGAGCGTGACGCCCATGTTCATTGCGTTGCCGATGGCGAACCCGATGATGCTATGCGGCCGATGCACGCTCCATCCGAAGCCGAACTGGCGCGCTGCATCGAACAAGCGGTCTTCCTGCTCGTAGTAGAAGTTGTCGACGGGCTGCCGGCCTTGTTCCTCGAGGAACGGCGTGGCCGGAATCTCGCCTTTGGCGTAGGCCTCGAAAGGCCCGAGATAGTGCTTGAGGCCCGTGACGAGCGCCGCATGTTCGAGCGCGCCCGACGGCCCCAATGCCGCGAGGACATTGGCGACCATTGAGCCGTTGACGCGGATGTTTTCGGCTTCGGTTGCTTGCCGCGACCATGCGGTAAAGAAGACGTGAGTGAAGTCGCGTCCGCTCAATGCCTGCGCGACCGACGAAGCCGACGTGAGATCCGCGACGATCGATTCGACGCCGGCGGGCGCAGGCGTGCGGCCGCGCGACACGCCGGTGATGGACCAGTCGCCACGCGTTTGAAGGTGTTCGGCCAGATTGCGTCCGATGACGCCGGTGGCGCCGATGATGAGGGCTTGTCTGTTCATTGCAGCCTTGCTGGTGGATTGATCGATGCGCCAGTGTGACCGAATGCGATGATCCTTGCTGAGAGCCGCGCTTTTCAGCGGTGATCACGCACGCGAGTGGCAAAACCGTCCCCTTTGCTCCATCGGCGACGTAAGAACTACTCGACCCGCAATGCGAGAACGCCATCGTCTCGCGCAACGCCGTCAGCCATGCGCGATCGCTCCCCAGGCGCAGTAAAATGCAGCACTCGAAAAACGCCGAAGTGCCAGGGTATCGCCAAATGGATGTTAAGGATCAAGGTCTCGTCGGTTCTGCCGGTTCGGGCAGCGGACACTTCGAGCGCATGATCGCGGGGGTCAGGGACTACGCGATCTATCTTCTTTCTCCGACCGGTCTGGTCACGAGCTGGAACGTCGGTGCGGAGCGCATCAAAGGCTATGCACCCGAGGAAATCATTGGTCAGCACTTCTCACGGTTCTACACCGAAGAGGACCGCGCGACCGGCTTACCTTCGCGCGCGCTCGACACGGCGGTTCGCGAAGGCAAGTTCGAATCGGAAGGCTGGCGCGTGCGCAAGGACGGTTCCCGTTTCTGGGCGCACGTGGTGCTCGATTCTCTGTTTGATGATTCAGGGGACCATGTCGGCTACGCCAAGATCACGCGCGACATTACCGTGCAGCACGAAGCGAGGCAGATCGCCGAGCGTCAGAAAGCCCTGGCGCTCGATGCGCGCACGCGCGAATATCAAGAGTTGTTGCGGCTCTTCGAGCAGGCGCCGGGCTTCGTGTGTTTCTTTCGGGGTCCGAACCATGTGTATCAACTCCAGAACGGCGCACACCATCGGCTCGCGGGATTCAGGCCGATCATCGGCAAGCCTGTAAGAGAGGCGTTGCCCGAGCTCGCGGGGCAAGGTTTCTTCGAGTTGCTCGACGAGGTGTATCAAACAGGCTGCCCGTACGTCGGCCGCGCTGTGCCGTTGCGTGTCGACCCCCTCGCGGGCGGCGAGAGCGAAGTGCGCTTCATCGACTTCGTGTACCAGCCTATCGTTGATGACGCGGGCGTGGTCGTCGGTATCTTCTCGCAGGGCAACGACGTCACCGATCAGGTCGCGGCGCAAGAGGCGCTCAGGCGCAAGCAAGGCGAACTGGAACAGGTCATCGTCGAGCGCACCGAGGCACTGGAAAGCACGAGCCGGGCGCTGGAACTGGCGAAGGAACTGCACGTCGATAACGCGCGCCTTCTGCGGCTTTTCGAGCAGGCGCCGGGTTTCGTCTGCGTGTTGCGCACGCGCGAGCACATATTCGAACTGGCGAACGCGGCGTATCGCAGCCTGACGGGCGATCGCGATCTCGTCGGAAAGCGCGTGCGGGATGCGTTGCCCGAAGTGGTCGAACAAGGCTTCATCGAAGTGCTGTCGGGCGTCTTCGACACGGGCGAGCCTTACGTCGGCAAGGCCGTGCCGGTCATGATCCGCCCGCGCGACGGCGCGCCGCTCGAAACGCGCTTTCTCGACTTCGTGTATCAGCCCATTGCAGGCAACGACGGCGAAGTGGTCGGTATCTTCGTTCAGGGCCAGGACGTCACGGTGCAAAAGCTCGCGCAGGACGAAGTCGAGCGATATCAGACGAGCCTCGAAGTGCTGGTCGAAGAGCGCACGCGAGAACTCGAACAGACGCAAGCCGCATTGCAGCGTTCGCAGAAGCTGGAGGCGATCGGCAAGCTCACCGGCGGCATCGCGCATGACTTCAACAACATCCTGCAAGTGATCGGCGGCAATCTGCAACTGCTGTCCGCTTCCGTTGCCGGCAACGAGACGGCGATCAAGCGCGTGGACACCGCGGCGAGCGCCGTGGAGCGCGGCGCGAAACTGTCTTCGCAACTGCTGGCGTTCGCGCGGCGTCAGCCGTTGCAGCCGGTCGTCACGAACCTCGCGCCCGTGGTCGCGGGCATGGACGACATGCTCCGGCGCGCGCTGGGCGAGTCGGTCGTCATGGAGACGGTCCTGGCGGGCGGGCTATGGAACGTGCAGGTCGACCCGCATCAGCTCGAAAACGTCGTGCTGAATCTCGCGATCAACGCCCGCGACGCCATGCCCGACGGCGGCAAGCTCACCATCGAACTGAGCAATTCGATGCTGGACGACGACTACGTCGCATCGGACGCCGATCTCGAACCGGGCCAGTACGTGATGCTCGCCATCTCCGATACCGGCACCGGCATGACGCGCGAAGTGATGGAACGCGCATGCGATCCGTTCTTCACGACGAAGCCGGAAGGCGTCGGCACCGGGCTCGGCCTCTCGATGGCGTATGGTTTCGTCAAGCAAAGCGGCGGGCACTTCAAGATCTACAGCGAGATAGGGCACGGCACCACGATCAAAATCTATCTTCCGCGCTCGCATGAAGCGGTGGTGCAGACCACGTCGCTCGCGGCGGCGCCGGTCGTCGGCGGCACGGAGACGATTCTCGTCGTGGAGGACGATCGGGCCGTGCAGACCACCGTCGTCGAGATGCTGCGCGAGCTCGGGTATCAGGTGCTCAAGGCCGACAACGCCGAGAGCGCGCTTGGCATCTTGCAGAGCGGCTTGGCCATCGACCTGTTGTTCACCGATGTCGTGATGCCGGGCAAGCTGCGCAGTCCCGAGCTCGCGAGAGGCGCGAAGGCGCTCTTGCCGAACATCGAAGTGCTGTTCACCTCCGGGTACACGCAAAACGCGATCGTGCACGGCGGACGGCTCGACGCCGGCGTGCAACTGCTGACGAAGCCTTATCGGCGCGAACAGCTTGCGCGCAAGATCCGGCACATGCTGTCGAACCGGAAGCAGGTCGCGCTCGCGCGTTCGCAGCCGGCAAAGGAGACGGTGGCTGCGGCCGCGCCGTTGCCGCAGCGCTCGGGCGTGCTCGTCGTCGAGGATCACCCCGAGTTGCGCGAGATGGCGGTCGAACTCATTCGGGCGCTGGGGCATCGGGTGACGGCGGCCGCCAGCGCGGAGGAAGCGCTCGCGTCGTTCGCCAAGGACGACTTCGACATTCTCTTCACCGATGTCGGGTTGCCCGGCATGGACGGCGTCGCGCTGTCGCGAAGGCTCAAGGCAGAGCAGCCCGGCCTGCGCGTCATCTATGCGACAGGCTATGGCGAGGCGATCGAAGCGGGCGCCGACAGCATCGGCACGGTGTTGGCGAAGCCTTATACGCTCGCGAGCCTGAATGCGGTGCTCGCGCAGTTTTCCGATGCGGCGTCGGACGGGCGCGCCGCCGGCAAGCGCCTGGAATAGGCGCTTTCCAGGACCAGCGCTACCAGCGCGCGCCGAAGGTCTGCCGCAGTTCGTCGATGGCGGCATCGTCGAGCGGCGCGGGCCGCGGCGTGGTCATCAGCCAGAGGCGCGCGGTTTCTTCGAGTTCCTCGAGCGCATACGACGCATGCGAGACGCTGCGCTCCCACACCACGGGCCCGAGCCGCTCCAGCAGCACGGCGCGTACGTCGGCCGCGCGCGCCGCGATCTCGGCCGCCGCCTGCGGGTCGCCGGGGCGGCGGTAGCGCACGAGCGGTACGTGGCCGACCTTCATCACGTAGTAAGGCGTGATCGGCGGCAGCACGTCCTCGTCGCTCCAGACGCCCGCGAGCGTCAGCGCAACCAGCGACGTCGAATGCGTATGCACGATGCCGCGCGTGTCCACGTTGCTCTCGTAGATGCGCCGATGCAACTCCAGCGTCTTCGAAGGCCGCGCGCCGGAAACGTGCCGTCCCTGCGCATCCACTTTCGCGATCTGCGCGGGATCGAGCCGGCCGAGACAGGCATCCGTCGGCGTGATGAGCCAGCCGTCCTCGCAGCGCGCGCTGATGTTGCCCGCCGTGCCCACGGTGTAGCCGCGCGCGTAGAGACTTGCGCCGACGGTGCAGATTTCCTCGCGCAGCTTCGCGTCGCTGGCCGCTGCGATGACGGTGTCGCTCACGCGCGCTCTCCCTCGATGTAACGCAACGCCTTGTCGAAGAAATCACGCGCGCCGAAGTTGCCGGATTTCAACGCGAGCGCCAGCGGTGTGTCGCCGACACTGACGGTCACGGGCACGCCCGGATCGATGGGCGGCCCGATCTGCAACATCTGCACGCCGAGCGCCTGCACCACCGCGCCCGATGTCTCGCCGCCCGCGACCACGAACTTGCGCACGCCGCGCGCGCGGGCTTCGCGGGCGACGGCGGCGAGCGCATCTTCGACGAGCTGGCCCGCCGCCGCGCTGCCGAGTTCCTGCTGCACCGCTTTGACTTCGTCGGGTGAAGCCGTGGCGTACACCAGCACCGGCTGCGGCGCGTGTGCGTCGATGAAGGCGAGCGCCTCGTCGACGACGGGCTCGCGTCGTGCGAGCGCGCGCGGATCGACGCGAAACGCCGGCCGCGTCGCGATCCACTCGGCTACTTGCGCGTTCGTCGCCTTCGATGCGCTGCCCGCCAAGACAAGCGCCGCGCCTTCCACGGCGGGCAGGTCCGCTGCCTTGTCGTTCGGCTCGATCAGTCCGGCGCGCCGGAAGTTCTCCGGCAAGCCGATGGCGACGCCCGAGCCGCCCGTGATGAGCGCTAGATCGGCGCAGGCCGCGCCGAGCGTGCGCAGGTCGGCATCGGTCAGCGCGTCGGCAATGGCGAGGCGCACGCCGTCGGCCCGCAGGGCGGCAATCGCGCCGCGCACGGCATCGGCGCCCGCGGCGACCGTATCGCTCGCGATCAGACCGACTTTCGATTTGCTTTGCCGTTGCAGCACGCGAACGAGGTTGGGGTCGCGCATCGGCGTGAGCGGATGGTGCTCCATGCCCGATTCGCTGAGCAGCGCGTCACCGACGAAAAGGTGCCCGCGATAGACCGTGCGCTTGTTCTCGGGGAACGCAGGGCAGGCTATCGTGAAGTCCGCGCCGCTTTGCCCGGCGAGCGCATCGAGCAGCGCCTCGGCGACCGGGCCGATGTTGCCCGCATCGGTGGAATCGAACGTCGAACAGTATTTGAAGAAGAACTGGCGGCAACCCTGCGCGCGCAGCCAGTCGAGCGCCGCGAGCGATTGGGCGACAGCATCGGCCGCTTCGATCGTGCGCGATTTGAGCGCGACGACCACGGCGTCCGCGTCGAGGCGCGTGTCCGAGGCGGGCACGCCGATGGTCTGAACCGTGCGCATGCCGCCGCGCACGAGCATGCTCGCGAGATCGGTGGCGCCGGTGAAGTCGTCGGCGATGCATCCCAGGACGGGATGCCGGGTGGATGTGTGCATGTGCGACCTCCGTTGCGACGATTGTACGGGCGATCGGTGCGAAAGCGGTGACGCAATGCACTATGAACCACGTATTCGCTCAGCCCATAACGCAAAGACGCTTACGCCATCGGCCGCAACGTTTCCCACTTCAGATCGGTAAAGCATGGCCCTTGCGTGGCCTCGCTGAACTTCACGTCGTTGTGCTCGGCATTCCACTCCATCACGAGCACGTTTTCGTCGATATCGACGGTCAGATCCCAGCCGACGCAGCGCGCGAACGGCGCCTTTGCATGCAGCGCGATGACTTTTTCGACGCACTTGGAAAACGCGGGCAAGGTCACGCCGTCGAAGCGGATTTTCGAATCGGGGTGCGCGTCGACGCGGGTCCAGTCGCTCAGATAGCCCGTGCTGAAGAGCCGCCCGCTCTCCAGATGCACCGGCACGCACACTTCGCTGTCGGGGCGGATGTACGTGTCCGCGGACCGGCCGAGGCGGAGAAAACAGGCGCGCAGCGAGATATGGCCCGCATCGTCGACGACGGTGGTCAGGCGCACCGTCGCGACCGCCTTCGACGCGAACTGGTCGAATGTCGCGTGCTGGACGATGAAGCGTTGCAGCACGCCGTTGCCGAGCTGGCTGATGCGCTCGGCATCGAAGTCCTTGCGGTCCATCAGAAAGACGCCCTTGCCCTGCATCGAGTGATCGAGCTTGAACGCGATCCTGTCCGTCGTGCTGAAAACGAAGTTCGCGACTTGCGACTTGTGAATGGCGGTGTGATCGGCCGTGTAGAAGATGCCGTTCACGTAGTAGCCGAGATCGGGGAACGCGTCGTCCTGAAAGAGCAGCCGCGACACGGGCTTCAAGTGCGACATCTGTCCGTATAGGCCCTTCATCTTCGGAACCACGATCCAGCCGTAATAGTTGTCCGGAATCCAGCCTTCCTTGAACGTGCCGTTCAATGCGGTGTAGACGTGCAGCCACGGTGCATAGCACGCGTCGCCGAGCACGTCGCGCGCGTACGCATCCGCGAGCCGCAGTTGTCCGGCATTCGTTTTGCCCTGTCTGCTCTCGATGCTACGCAGCACCTCGCGCGCTTCCCGCGCATGCTTCCGATGAAAGCGATGCTGCGATAGGTTCTTCCACGAGATTTTGACGAGGCTTTCGACGTAGGGTGCGGGCATGGTGGTTCCGCTCGGGTTGAGCTTTGTTTGTTTGACCTTATTGAGCGATAGAGCCTACCGGTCGTAACTGACGAAACCCTTAAGGAAAGGCATCGTGGCGCGAAACGGCTTAGTTTTGGCGGGCGGCCTGATCAGACAATAAGACGTCTTTTGGCATACGAATACGGTAGTGCGATGCGTCGCGCACGCGTCATTGCGGCCAGGGACACACGCTTATGGAACCTCGCGCGATCACAAGCGCCGTTGCCGCCGCGAGCATGTAATGTCCGTCAGCCACCACGTTGCAGTATGGGTCGTACCAGCGGCTTCCCGATGTGGCAGGCGGTATCGTGATTGCAGTCGATGCAACCGCGCACGCGCTGCCGTCGTATTGGCAGACCGGATTCATGTAGACCCATCCGTTCGCATATTGCCGCGCGCAGACGCCGGCATTGGCGCCGTTCACCCAGCCGCATGCGCCCGCAGGCGGCGACGCGTACGGATCGACCGACGGCGGCGGCGCAACCGGCCGGCCGACCGGCAGCGGCGGGAAACCGCTGAACGCGAGGCTTGCGCTCGCTGCGCTTGCGGTTGCGGCGGTGTCTAGCGTGACGCTCGTCGATGAGTCCACGGTCGCGATGGTCGCACCCGGCGCGATGCCCGCACCGTTCACGTGAAGTCCCGCCGCGAGGGCGCGCGTGCTGGCGAGGCCCGTGACAGTCGCGCTGCCGCGCGTCAATGTCCCGGTCAGCGCAAGGTCGACATAGCCGCCCATCGACGGTGGATACGTTTGCGCCGCGCGCGAAGAGATTTGCCCGGCAGAAAGGTAGTTCTGCGCGCTCTGCGTGATGAGCAGCAGCCATGCGGTCGCCCACGTCTCTTCGGCGCGCGTCATGCCGCCGGTGTCGTGCCCGTCGAGGTAACTGATCGCGCCATAAAACTTCTGGTTCGCGCGTTCGGCGTTGTAGAGATGCGCGGCGAAGAGATCGTCGATCATAAAGCCGTTGTACCACCGGTTCGCCAAGGTCGTGCCTTGATGCTGCGGAACGTTTTCTTCGATCACGCCGCTCACTGCATCGGCGATCTGCGTCCACATGACGCCGCCTTGATAGCTCACGTTGGCCACGGTCGCGAGGCCCACTGTTTTCGCTTGCGCGCTGAGATACTTGATGTAGTCGAGGTTGGCCGCGCTCCAGGTTGCATCGTCGGCGGATGCGTACTGCGTGACGAACGTTCCGCCACATGCAGGACGCAACGAAGCCGGACACGGGGAAACGGTGTCGCTATAGTGCCCGGCTTGATACACGGCTCCGTTCCTGACGTTAGCAGCACTAACGTTGTCGAGAGAAAGCGCCTGATAACCGCTCGCGTTATCCGCCATCGACTGAAACAGGTGCTGCCGGACGGCGGGATTCGCGATGTCCACGACCGGATAGCGCGTGTCGCCGAATTCGTACAGCACGTTGCCATCCGAGCCGTATTCGATCCAGTCCGGGTGGTGGTAGTACAGCCAGCCGAGTTGCGTCGCGGGATAGTCGGCGCCGGCCCCCGTCCATCCGGCGGGCATGAAATAAAGGCGGTACGCGGGGGCGTAGGACATCGAGTAAATGCCGGGTTGCGCGCTGTAACCCGACGACCACATCGCGCCGACCCGGCCGACGAGACGCTGTTGCGCCGCTTGCGTCGTCGGGCCGAAGGCTTGCAGGAAGTTGATCGGATAGCTGAGGCTTTCGATCGAAATCGGCAAGTAGCCGGTGGCAGCGGCGGTGGCCTGTGAAGCAGGCGCGGACGATGCAACGGGCGCTGCCGTCGTTGCGGGAACGGTCGCATAGCTGCTGCTACTGCTCCCGCTGCATCCGGGCAGGAGGCTGCAACAAACGATCGCGTGGGCGCAGGTTCGCAGCGGGCGGATCAATCTGGAATAGGCCGTGGCGGATGCGGTTTTATTGTTCATTCTTCCCCTCGTTTTCTTATGCATCTGTGAAGTCGTGCTGCAAGGTCTCCTTGCGATCGCAACAGCAACGAGCTATTGAATATCCGAGCGTGGTTGCGAGTCGAACGCCGTTACTGCTGGCTAGCAAGCAATCCGAAGTGTCGATCTTGTGATCGATAAAGCTGCTCAAAAGCAAGCGTTAGCTCGACAAGAAATGTCGGATTTATCTTAACGTGAATTCGGAGCGGAGTAGGAGATTTCGCATCGGCGTCGCATATTTAAGGTTCGTCGTCCGAAAGATGCGGCGAAGACGGTACATGCAACGCAGATCGAGAGAATGGGGAGGAACGAGAAGCGGCCGCTGTTGAAGGCGAAGTCGGAGCTGCCGATAGACGGCGAAGCGACGCGCGTCACTTGGCGCCCATGCGCCGTGAGGAGAAACCCGCATTCGCCATACAGATGCGCCGCCGTCCCGCGCCCGGCGCCGAATCGTTCGCGACCGCTCACAACTTGACAAAGAGATAACGGCGAACACCACAACCGGGCTAGACTCGTCAGCGCAAACGCACAGCCGCGCGATACATGCCATACAAAAACGAAGCACGCCGGCAAAGATGCGAAAGACCGCACGTTTCTCGGGGATCGTGAATGAAAAGGACGACGCTGATACGCCTGTTCGATGCGCTCGCATCGGGCTTCATCTGGCTGGTCGCAATGAGTACCTTGCGCATCGTGCTCGCGCGCGACTGGCTTCAACACCGCATGGCCGCTGGTCGCGATCGAGAGCATCCGGGCGCGGTGTCGCGTGATCGCGATATCGCGTACCCGAACAGAACCTGACGCAATAACCGGCGACAACGACCGCAAAAAAGACAGCGGGCCCTCGAAACGAAGGCCCGCCGTGTTCGTTTCCGCACGAAGGACGCGCTAGCCGCCTGCCTTGCTCACGCGCCAGACCGCGTTCCCGGCGTCGTCGGCGACGAGGAGCGCGCCGTCCTTGTCCTCGGCCAGTCCGACCGGCGCGCCGCGCAACTGCTTCTCGTCGGCCGACACGAAACCGGTGACGACGGGCTTCGGCGCGCCGACCGGCTGGCCGTCCTGGAACGCGACATACGCGACCGCATAGCCCGCGAGCGGCGAACGGTCCCAGCTGCCGTGCTCGCCGATAAACGCGCCGCCGCGATACTGCTCGGGAAGGTTGTTGCCGGTATAGAACAGCAGCCCGAGCGGCGCGACGTGCGAGCCGATGGCGTAGTCCGGCTTGATGGCTTTCTGCACGAGATCAGGTCTTTGCTGATGCACGCGCTCATCGACGTGCTGTCCATAGTAGCTATAGGGCCAGCCGTAGAAAGCGTGCTCCTTCACCGAAGTCAGATAGTCAGGAACGAGATCCGCGCCGATCTCGTCGCGTTCGTTCGCCACCGCCCAGAGTTTGCCCGTCTTCGGCTCCCATTGGAGCGAGGTCGGATTGCGGATGCCGGAGGCGTACACGCGGCTGCCGCCCGTCGCAATGTCGACTTCCAGCACGGCCGCGCGGCGGTATTCCACTTCGAGCCCGTTCTCGCCGACGTTGCTGTTCGAGCCGACGCCCACGTACAGCTTCTTGCCATCGGGGCTCGCGAGCAGCGCCTTCGTCCAGTGATGGTTGATGGTGCTCGGCAGATCGGTAAGCTCGACGCCCGTGCCGTCGATATGCGTCGCGCCGGTCTGATACGGGAACGCGAGAATCGCGTCGGTATCGGCGACGAAAAGCGTATTGCCGACCAATTGCATGCCGAACG
Organism: Caballeronia sp. M1242; assembly: GCF_017220215.1. Taxonomy (NCBI): domain Bacteria; kingdom Pseudomonadati; phylum Pseudomonadota; class Betaproteobacteria; order Burkholderiales; family Burkholderiaceae; genus Caballeronia; species Caballeronia sp. M1242. Next base: position 164,499 of record NZ_CP071132.1, read on the forward strand.
GCGAATGCAGATGGTCGATGAAGACGTGCTTCTCCCATTCGCCGCTGCCGTTTGCGGGCTTGCGCAACAGCGTGATGCGGTTGCCGCCTTTCGCTTCCTTGCCCGAGCGCGTCTGCACCATGCCCGCGATGAGCTGCTTGGGCGTCGTGACCGGCTCTTCGTCAGGACTGCTGGATTCCGCCACGAGGATATCGCCGTTCGGCAGCGCGTACACCTGACGCGGATGCTCCAGCCCCGACGCGATGCCTTCTATCTTCAGCCCGTCCGCAACCTTGGGCGTCTCGCCGCTTTTCCAGCCGACGTGCTTCGGCACCTGCATCGGCGGGGCGAGGAAGTTGCGCGCGTTCGGCAGCGGCGGATTCGCGCCGGCCTGCTGCTGCGATTCGTAGGACGCGTGCTCGTCGCATCCGGCGAGGCAGGTCGCAACGGCCATCGAAACGAGGCTTGTGCGCATGATGTTATTCACGGACGGCCTCCGGCAGATTGAAGCGGTTGAACTTGTCGAAGGCCAGCATCACTTGCCCGGCGCTCAGCAGGACGACCGTGACGACCGAGAGGATGACGCTGAGCGGGACCATCGCGTAGGCGTCGCGCGAGTGAACGAACGCGTTCACCACCGCCGCGATGATGCCGAGCAGATTCAGCCAGAAGTCGGTGCGTTCGAGGCTCGTGACCGTGCCTCGCCCGCCGAACCAGACGTGACCGAGATTGATGAACCGCGGAATGATCGCGAAGAGCAGGCCCACCGTAACGAGCCACGCCGCGCCCTTCGCCCAGAAGATGACGGCGTTGATCGCATAGATGATGTCGAAGATCAGCGTGCCGACGAAGAGACCATATGGAATCGGATTGAGCCACTCGAAAAGCGCCGTGGCCAGGCGCGAGCGGTAGCGCGGGCGAATCGGTTTCATGAACGAGCCTCTTCGTGGTTGAACGGAACGGGCGAGAAGCGCCATGCCGCGACGCATGACGCGTGCCCGTAAGCTGCCATTCCCGTTCCGTCCAACCACCGCTTCGCGCGAGGCTTACGCGAAGATTCCGTCCGCCCGACGCAACGCCGACGCAACGCCGACGATTAGCTACGCAGCCCTTACGTTTCGATGCCAGCGAAGCTCACCGTCACGCGCTGAAGCCTCCGTCGATCATCAAACTCGCGCCCGTCACGAACGACGCTTCCGGACCCGCGACGTACGCCACCATTGCGGCGATTTCGTCGGCCTTGGCGTGCCGTTGCACGGCCATCAGCGCGTGCAGCGCGGAGCCGAACTCGCCTTGCTCCGGGTTCATGTCGGTGTCGACCGGGCCGGGCTGCACGTTGTTCACCGTGATGCCTTTCGGGCCGAGATCGCGCGCGAGACCCTTGACGAGACCTTGCAGCGCCGCTTTGCTCATCGCGTAGGCCGCGCCGCCCGGGAACGGCATGCGATCCGCGTTCGTGCTGCCGATATTCACGATTCGTCCGCCAGCCGGCATGTACGGCAGCACCGCTTTCGTCGCGACGAACACGGCGCGCACGTTCACGGCCACGGTCTTGTCGAAGTCGTCGAGCGAGAAGGCATCGACCGGGCCGAGATACAGCACGCCTGCGTTGTTGACCAGAACGTCGATCTTGCCGAAGTGGCGCGCGGCCTGATCGATCGCGCGAGTCAGCGCGTCGGCGTCGGCGGCGTCGGACTGGATCGCGAGCACGCGGCCACCGGTTTCCTCGATCTTCGCGGCGAGCGCCGAAGCTTGCGCCGTCGATCCGCGATAGGTGAACGCGACTGCCGCGCCTTCGGCCGCGAGCCGGCTGACGACCGCCGCGCCGATGCCGCGCGCGCCGCCCGTGACGAAAGCAATCTTGCCGCTGAGACTGTTTGCCATGATCTGCTCCTGCTGGTTGGTTGAAAGTGAAGCCAGTATGGCCGTCGGATTCATCGCCCGGTAGCGCATAATGCGGGCAAGCAGTTTCAACCGGCAGTATCAGGCGAGGGCGCCGTGGAATCGTTCAACTTTCTGGAGTCGTTCGTCGTCACGGCGCAGACCGGCAGTTTCTCGGCGGCGGCCCGCAGGCTCGGGATGACGCCGGCCGGCGTCAGCAAGAACGTCGCGCGGCTGGAGCAGCAACTCGGGCTGCGGCTCTTTCATCGAAGCACGCGCAGCCTGACGCTGACGGACAGCGGCGAGAGCTTCTATCAGGAAGTGCGCGCGCCGTTCGACGCGCTGCGCGATGCCGTCTCGCACGCGGCGGAGCAAAACGGCGCGCCGTCCGGCACGCTGAAAGTGAGCGTCGGCGTCGGTTTCGGGCGCGAGTATCTGGTGCCGATCCTCGGCGAATTTCTGGACCGTTACCCGGCCATCGTCCCGGACGTGCATTTCGACAACCGGCCTGTCGATCTCATCGGCGAGGGCTACGACGCGGCGATCGGCGGCGGCATCGAACTGAACGAAGGCGTCGTGGCGCGCGAGCTCGCGCCGGCGCATGTGATCGTGGTGGCGTCGCCCGCGTACATGGCGGACAAGCCGATGCCCGCGCATCCGTCCGAGCTCGAAGCGTTCGACGGCATCGCGCGCCGTTCGGTGTCGTCGGGGCGCGTCTTCGCGTGGAAGCTGCGCAACGCCGTGGGCGAGCAGTGTCTCGTCCGGCATCGCACGCGCCTGATCTTCGACGACCCCGAAGCGATGGCCGCCGCCGCCATGCAAGGGCTCGGCATCGCGCTGATTCCCATGCCGCACGCCGCGCGCTGGCTCCAGCAAGGCAGCCTCATGCGCCTGTTGCCGGGCTGGTTCGCCGAGCTCGGCGCGATCAGTCTGTACTATCCGAGCAAGAAGCTCTTGCCGCCGAAAACGCGCGTGTTTGTCGATTTCGTGGTGGACGCTTTCCGCTCCGGGCGGATCAACGCGCGCCTCGACTCGCGCTAGCCGCGCTCACTGGATCATGAAGGTCTCGTATTCAAGCGAATCGAGCTTTCGATCCAGCCAGACGAGACTCGCGAGCACCACGACGAGCAGCGATCCCGCGAATCCGAAGCCGTACCAGCCGGGATTCGCCATGAGCGTCAGTCCCGTCAGCACCACGTTCGACGCGACGAACAGTGCGACGAGCGCCAGCACCACGCGCCGCTTGTCCAGATAGAAGAACACGTTGATGACGCCCATGAAGAGCACTTGCAGGCTCGCGGCGATCACATCGACATAAAGCAGCGGCGAATAGAGCGTCGAAATGCGCAGCCAGCTGAGCAGCGTCGCGCTGATCGCGAAAAGCAGCAGGGCGGCCGTCGCCTGCACCTTGACAATCTCGTAGAGCCCATTGCGCAGCGCCTCGACCATTGCATTGCGCATGCGCTCGATGTGTTGCAACGACGCGCCTTCGCGCACCGCGCCATAGAACGCGTCGTAGTACTCGACGAAGTCCGTCTCGATGCGCATCAGAAACACGGCCATGCCGGGAATGATCGCGAGGTAGGCGAGGAACACGGGAATGTCGTAGATGATCGACGCGCGCAACGGCCCGATGACCGTCTGGCCCGTGCCCGGCGCGTACCAGAACATGTACTTGTCGACCCAGATGCCGAGGTTGTAGAGAAAGCCCGTCGCCATCAGCGTCGGATAGCGGTAACGCCGCGAGAAGAAGTCATACGCGATGAAGCGGTCGCTCGTGTAATCGCGATAAATGAGCGTGAGCAAGCCCGCGAGCAGCACCGTCTGCCCGAACACGAAGCCGCCGAGCAGCCCTGTCAGGCCGAACACGTTCAGCGTGATCGCCGCGCCCGCCGTCAGCGTATAGCCGATGAAAAACACCCACAGAATCGACATGTACTGCTTCATGCCGGACAGAAAGATGGTCGCGAGCCAGATGTTGCTCATCACGACGAAGCCGGCGAGCATCAGCAGACGGTACGCCGCTGACTGATCGCGAAACAGGAAGACGACCGCGATGCCGCCGAGCAGCGTCGCGGCGACGGTCGAAACGAGCGCCGCGCCGTGATAGTTCGGCAACACCATGTCGGCGCGCTTCTCGAAGAGGCGGTCGGAGGTGAAGCGCGTGAAGCCGAGTTGCAGCGGCCCGGTCAGCACGAGCGACAGCGAAATGAGGTACGTCACCGAGACCTGGAACTGCGTGATGAGTCCGGTCGGCAGCACGAACGGCAGGCTCAGAATGCCGATCAGCAGCATGCCGATGATCGACAGAATCCACGGTCCCGCGCTGATGAGGCCCGCGTAGGCATACGCCTGCATCAGCCCGACGAGCGTGTCGCGCCGAAGCATCTTGCGCAGTTCGAAGCCGATTCCCGCCATGACGTTTAGGTATCCTTTATTGTTTCGCGCGCGTTTCGTCGCCGATGAGCCGCTCGTACAGCACGCGATACGCGCCGACCATCCGCTCCTGCGTGTAGAAGCGTTCCACTCGCGCGATGCCTGCCGCCTGCGCCGCGCGCCAGTTGTTCTCGTCGAGCAGATCGAGCGCGGCGTCGGCGAGCGCGCGCGGATCGGCAATCTGCACGACGCGGCCCGCCGCGCCGAGCGCCGCGTCTTCGCCGGGCAGGCCGTAGATCAGTTGTCGGCAGGAGCCGACATCGGTCGTCACCGAAGGCACGCCCGCCGCGAAGCCTTCGAGCACCACGAGCGGCAGCGCTTCGGAGATGGAACTGAGCACCAGCACGCCGCATTTCGGGAGCAGTTCTTCGATTTTCTGGAAGCCGAGAAACTTCACCTTGCCTTCGAGCCCGAGACTTTCGACGAGACTGCGGCATTCCTTCGCGTATTCGACGTCTTCGTCTTCAGGTCCGGCGATCCACGCCTCCGCGAGCGGTTCCTTGCGCACCACGGTCAGCATCGCGCGAATGAAGGTCTTGATGTCCTTGATCGGCACCACGCGCCCGATCAGGCACAGCGTCTTCGGCACGCCCGGCGCGCGCTTTTCGCGCAGCGGCGCGAGTCGCGGCAGGTTGACGCCGTTCGGAATGCTCGCCGTCCGTTGCGCGGGCGCGCCGTCGGCCACTTGCCGCTGGCGATTGCCTTCGTAGAGCGCGATGATGTCGTCGGCCGCGTCGTAGCACACGCGCCCGAGCGTTTCGAAGAAGCGCACCCACAGATCGCGGAAGTAGCCGACTTGCGACACGTCGCGCTCGAAGATGCTGCGGTTGTCGCGTATCCACTGGCTCTGGAACAGGTCGATCTTGCGTTCCTTCGTATAGATGCCGTGCTCCGACACGAGCAACGGCCGGCCCGTGCGATAGTGCGCGAGCGCGCCGAGGAAGCCCGCATAGCCGGTGGATACGGTGTGATAGACGCCGGCATCCGGCAGACCGTCGGCGATGCGCGCGAGCAGCCAGAGCGGCTTGTGCATCACGCGCACGGTCCAGAAATAATCGACGAACGAAGGGTCGGTGCATCGCTCGCGATACTGCTCCGTCACGTAGTTCCACGCCTCGCGTGAGTAGAGGAACTCGCTCTCGGAGAGACGGCCGTCCGGCGCGAGGTCTTTGAGCATGTCGCGCAGCATGGAGCCGGCCGCGGCGCGCATCGCGGGATTGCGCATGGCTTCGTGCAGTTCCGCCGATTGCGCGAAGGCCGCCCGATCGCCGCGGCGCTTCGCCACTTCGGGGTTGGCGGCGAAGTCATAGAGAAAGTGATTCTCCTGATGCACGACGTTCTCCGGCAGCGCATACGAAGCCTTCGGATAATCCTGCGGACGGCTGCCGAGAAAGCACAGCGCAAAGCTCAGGTCCGGAAACGCGCGGATCATCTGATTGACCCAGCTCGACACCCCACCGCTCACATACGGGAACGTGCCTTCGAGCAGCAGCACGACGTCGGCGCGCGGGGCCTTTGGCAGCGTCGTCGTCAACGCGGGCCACGATGTTGGCGGAATATCGGCGATGTTTGCGTTCATGAGGCGCCTTTGCGCAGCGTGGCGAGCGAGCCGCGCCAGTAGTCGAGTACGGGCTTCATGACGGGCAGGACCGCGGACGGGCTCATCTGTCCGAGAAGCGTCTTGACGCGGGCGAAGTCGCCGCGCAGATACGCGGCTTCGGCCAGATAAGGCAGCATGCGGTCGCGCGCGAAGCCGTGTTGAATCGCGCGTTCGAGCAGCATGTCGGCGGCGTCGAGATCGCCGCGATCGAGCGCGAGCCGCCCGCGCATGCGCCACAGCGCCGCGTCCGCCGGTTCGATATCGAGCGCGGCGGCGGCGTAGGCATCGGCCTGCTCCGCCGCGTTGCGATACACGTCGCCCTGCACGAGATGCGCGTAGATCAGTTCGCCGTACAGTTCGGCGAGCGTCTTGTTCACTTCGTAACGCTCGCGCGGCGTGAGCGGCTCGGCCAGGCGAGGGCGTTGGGCGAGGATGCGCTGCGTGAGGCGCTTCTCCTGGCTGTCGAGCATGCCGTAGGCGAGCAGGCGAATATCGTCGAGCGGATCGGCGAGCATGCCGCGCAACAGCGGACTGATGGTGTGCGCGGGCATCGACTGCATGGCGAGCAGCGCCGTCATGCGCAGGGACGTCGCCGCTTCCGCGTTTTGCAACTCGGCCTTGAGGCGCGCGCCGCGTCCGTACGACACATGCGGAATCAGATGCGTCGCGAACTCCGGCTCCTCGACGTACGCGATGCCCTTCGCGGCCACGCGGCGCGGCAACGCTAGTGCGAGCACCATCGCGCCGACCGAGACCAGCGCGCCGCCCACCGGCACCGCGAACACGAAGAGCCACAGATAGCACCACGTGCCCTTCGAGCGATAGCGCGCGGGCAGCGTCCGCCAGCACGCGAACGCGAGGAGCGTGGCCGCTACGGCCTGCGCGGCAAGACAGGTGAGCAGTACGCGCGTCGGCGGCCCGGCGCGCGAGGCCAGCACGAACATGCCGATTTGCACGGCGACGCCGAACAGCGCGGCGAGCCACGCGAGCCACGCCGTCACGCGATGGACCGGGCGTTCACGCGTCGGCATGACACAGCCTCAGGAACTGATGCAGCGCGTCGATCGGCGAATCGGCGGAAAGACGCATCGAATGCGTCGCGACGCCGGCCGATTCGAAGTCCGTGCCGAACTGCGCGCGCAGGTTTTCTTCGATGCGCAGCAGATAACCCGCGACCGCGCTTTCGCCGGAGAGCGGCATCAGCGTAAGCACGACGCGCTGTGTCGCCGTGAAGATGGGCCATTGCGCATCCAGCGAGCGCCGCAGCCGCAGCACGTGTTCGTGCAGCGAGACGCCGAGCTCGCTCGCGTCGAAGACGAGCGCGACGAGCGACGACTCCACGCCCGTATCGCGCAAGAGGCGCACGAGGCGCGCGTAGTCCAGCGCGAAGTCGTACGGACAGCGCGGGAACGCCTGCAACACCGAACGGCTGATCTCGGCGTGGCGCACGCTGTCCGCGTAATAGCCGCCGAGCACGAGCAGGAACTGAAGGTTGTCGCGGGTCATCGCGAGGAACGGCATGCGCTCGACGACGAGCAGCGCGACATGCCGGCCGCCTGCATCGAGGAGCGGCGCGACGGCGCGGTAGCGCGTGTTCGCTTCCGCGCCCGCGGCACCCGATATCCCGCGCGACTCCGGATGCGTGAGCGCGAGCGTTTCGCGCGCCTCGGCGACGAGCGGATCGGCGAGATCGAGCGTGAACGGTTCGCCGACGCTCGCGACCGGCGTCGTCTGCACCGTGTTGCCGTTCCACACGAAGAGGCTCGCGGTTTCCAGCTGACACGCCTGCGCGGCCGTCTTCAGAAAGCGCGCCGCGCCGATGAGCGGGCCGTCGTCCTCGTCGTTGAGCGCGAGCGTGCGCAGGCGGGCGAGCGAATCGCGCAGCGTGGCCGGGCGCGCGAGCACGTCCTGTTCGAGCCGTTCATGCGACAGGCGCAGCAGGAACTGGTTCTTCGTGAGAATGGAAAGACGCTCGGCGAGATAGTCGTTGGCGATGCGCGCCTGCCGCTGACGGCCGATCCAGATATCGCCGAACTGGCCGCATAGAAGCGTCAGCACGAATCCGCCGAAGAAGAAGCTGCCGGGAAATACCGCGTGCGGGCGAGGCGGGCCGGCCGCGTCCGATACATACCACGCGAGCAGCAGCATGAGCGCGCTCGCCATGCCGGCGAGCGTGCCGTAGCGCAGCGCGAAGACGACCGGCAGCAGCCACACCCAGCCGAAGCCGGTGCGCAGCAGCAGCGGATCGGCGGGATCGACGAGCCAGCAGATGCCGGCCATGACGACGGTCGCGATGGCGACTTCCATCGCGATGAACGCCGCCCGCCTGCCGGAAATGCCCGAAGGCGCGATGACGCGCGCCCACGGCATGTCGCGCGAGACCGACTGCCCGCTTTGTGCCGCGCGTTGCCGTCGCGGGCGCGCCGCGCCGCCCGGCTTGGCCGATGCCTGCGGTTTGCCGTCCACGGTATTCATGGCGTTACTTCGTCAACGCGCCGAGCAGCTCTTTTTCGAGCTTTTGCGCGACGCCCGAGAGCGCGTCGCGGCTCCAGCCGGTGCGGCTGCCCGCCGCGCTCCAGACGACCTTGCCGCTTGCGACATCGACGACATCGAAGGTCAGGCCCACGGCGGGCTCGCCATCCACGCCGACCTTGTAGCGCCATTCCGTCACCGTGCCGGTCAACGCATAGCGCACGTTCTGCGAGCGCGCCCATGCGAGCGCCTTCGTATCGATGCCGGGCTTCGCGGTATCGAAGAGCGTCTCCTCGTCGCCGCTATCCGGATAGCGCGTGAGCGCCACGCCGCCCGATGTCAGCAGACTCTGCGCGATGGCCGACGCGCGCAGTCCCGCCTGCGGCGTTTCCGTGCGATTGGTAATCGGCAGCACGGTCCAGCTCGCGTTCTTGTCGAGCGGGGCGCTGGCGTTGTCGCTGCGATCCACCACCGCGCAGGCGTTCAGCGCGAGCGCGACCCACACGCTGCTCAAGAGGCCCGCCCATCGTTCGAATTGTCGTGTCGTTTTCATGTGTGCTCCGCTTGCCTCGTTTTTCGATGCCCGTGACGCGACCGCGGCTAATACAGCCAGCGATAGCGCACGCCGTACTCCGTGAAAGCCTGCGTGCGGCCGGACGTGACGCCGGCGTGCTCGTAATACATGGTCGCCTGATCGTTGCCGAAGACGCTGCCCGCCAGTCCCACGCGCACCTGCGCCGTCCAGCCCTGATTCGAATCGTGGATCGGCCCGGCGGCGAAGAACGGCCGCCACGCCCGCGTGTAGCCTTCTTCCAGATCGTCGCCGAACGAAAACAGCAGGCCTTCCTGAGTAAACGTCTGCGGCATGAAGTGCTGCGCGATGAGCGGCGCGCCCGCCGGCAACAGACGCGCGAGTTGCCCGCCCGGATTGCCCGACGCGCTGTACTGCCCGTGCGTAAGCACGGCGCGAACGGTGTAGTCCGGATAATCGACGCGCAGCTTGTAGCCCGCGTTGAAGTCCGCGACGGCGCCCGTGCCGAGGAACGACTTGTCCTGTCCGTAGAAGCGCGCATATTCCACGCGCCCGCCCGCGAACACATGCGGGTCCGGCCGATAGTTCACGCCCACGCTCGCCAGATGCTTCACGCCGCCGACGATCAGCTGGCTCGTTTCGGTCGCCATCTGATTGAAGCCGAGCCCGTAGTTGAAGCTCAGGTTCTGCTGCTCGAACAGCGTGCCGTCGAGGCGGAAAGTGGTGAAGTCGTCGAGCGCGTTGCGCCGGCCGACTCTCACGCGCTCGGTGTCGTCGAGTCCGAGATGCCGCCACGCGAGCGACAACTGGCGGTCGTGTCGCGGCACGTTCGGCAATGAGGCGTCGCCGTGCTGGTTTCGATCGGCGTAATCGAGCGCGAGCGATTGCGTCGGCGACAAGCGCAAGCCCGCGCCGATGCCCGCCTCCGTGTACGACAGCCCGCCTTGCTCCACCACGCGAAAGCGCGGCGCAATGGCCTGCGCGTTGCGCAGCAACTGCTCGCGCAGAATCTGATTGACGATTTCGTCGTCGGGCAGCGCGAACTGCTGCTCGTATGCATGCGTCTGCACGTCGCCGAAACGTCCGGTCACGGCTTCGGCGTCGAGGCGATTCTGTCGCGGAATCCAGTCGGCTTCGGTATCGAGCAGGCGGTTCAGCGTCGCGCGGTCGTGCTCGGCCAGCGCGATGGTCACTTCCGCATATACGGGACGCGTCGCGCTGTCGATGTACTGGCGCAGCAGCCAGAGGCTTTCGGCGTCGTAGGCGTCGTGCGATTGCAGCCAGCCGAGCGCGGCCTCGCGCGCCACCGCCGAGTACACGCGCCGCCGCTTCTCTTCGCGATGCGCGACGCTTTGCATCGCGTCATCGGTGAAGGCGAAGGGCGGTGGCGCGGGTTCATCGCCTGCACTGTCGCCACGATCGGCGCGCAGCAGTTCGATCAGCACTTGCCGCGACGCGTCGCCGCCCGCGAACTGATCCGTGAGGCCGACCATGCGCGCGCGCAGGTCTTCGCGCTGCTCGTCGTCGAGCGTCACAGGCTGTTTGCCCGCCGCGCGCTGCGCCATCTGCTTTTTCCACACGGCGTTGCGCACGCGCCAGGCATCGTCGATGCGGCCGTTCAGTTCCAGCGCGTCCGCATAGCCGAGCGCCCACAGCGGGTCGTCGCGGCGCGAGGCGGCTTCCTTGTGCATCATGTGCAGTGCGCCGCGTGCGTCGCCCAGGCGCAGATACGACGCCGCATACGGCGCCCAGAGCGTGCTGTCGCGCTCGGCGTCGCGGGCGTGGCGGGCGAGCGTCGCGCGCAGTTCCGCATTGCTGCCGCGTTCGTTGAGCGCCCAGATGAGCGCGGCGCGGGCCTCGTCGTCGCCCGGAGCAAGCGCGGCGGCCGCGCGCGTGTCGGCGAGCGCGCCGTCGGGATCGCCCGCGCGACGCAGGTATTGCGCGCGAGCGAGCAAGAAACGCGGCGAGCGCTCGGCTGCGGCGAGCGAGGCCGGATCGAGCGAGGCGAGCAACGCGCGGATGCGGCCGGTCGCGCGCGCCCGCAGATAGTCGTAGACGGCAAGTTCGAGCAGGCGCTCGTTGCCCGTCTTGCGATACGCGAACTCCGCGATGCGGCCCGCTTCGAGCGGCTGATTGTCGTACAACGACACCATCGCGGAGAGATCGTCGGGCGTCGCGATGCCTGCCTGCACGAGCTTGCCGTAGCCTTCGCGCGCCTTGCCGTCCTGCTGATCGACGGTCGCGAGCATCGCGTAGAAGCGCCAGAAGTCGGCATCCGATGCGGGAGCGCGGCGCTTTGCCGAATCGAGCACGGCGAGGGAGCGGTCGAACTGCGTGCGCGTGTAGTACATCAGGCTCAGTTTCAGCGCGTACGCCGAGTCGGGGCCGAACTCGCGCATCAGGCGCTCGTAGGTCGCGATGGCGAGGTCGTCGTCGCCCTTGCGTTCGGCGAGCCGGGCGTAACGTTCGAGCACCGGCCGGCGATAGGCGCCGTTCGCGCGGGCTTGCAGGAAGCGCAGGGCGGCGTCGGGATCGGCCTGCGCTTCGTACGCGCTCACCACGCGGTCGAGCTGCTTCGTGTCGCCCGGCGCGCGGTCCGATTCGTGGATGGCGGCGGCGAGCATCGCGTCGTTGTCGCCGAGCGCGGGCGCGAGGCGCTGGACCTGCTTCCAGTCGCGCTCGTCGTTGCGCGCGCGGGCGAGCGCGAGATAGTTGGCGAGCGCGACATCGGGCGCGTGATTCCACTCGGCGACCTGCGCGAGCCGCTCGCGCCATTCGGTCGATGCCGGGTCGCTCTTCACTGCGTCCTGCGCGACGCGCTGCGCGCTCGCGAGATCGCCGTTGGCAAGGAACACCTTGAAGCCGAGTTCGTAGTCCGACGCTTCGATGGGCGCGGACGGTTCCTGATTCGCCACGCGGAGGATCGAGAAGGCGTTCCGGGCGCGGCCGGTCATGCAGGCGCGTGTGCACAGAACGGTGCTGAGCTTCGTTGCGTTCGTCGTCTTTCTTGCTGCGCTTATCGCAGGCGCTTCGCTCGCCACGTAGCTCGCGCGCAAGGCGCTCGCTTCGTTGGCCGCGTTCCCCACAGTCGCCGCGTTCAGCACGCTTCGCGCGTGCGCTGCGCTCACTGCGGGCGAAGCGTGCACCGCAAAGACTGCATTTTGCATGCTCTTCGCGTTCGCTGCGCTCGCTGCGTTTCTCGCGCTCGTCGCCCTAGCCACGCTACCGGCGCTCACCGCGCTTCTCGGGCTTCTTGCCTCCGCCGCGCTGACCACGCTCGCTTCGTTGGCCGCGTTCCCCACAGTCCCCGCGTTCAGCACGCTTCCCGCGTCCGCTGCGCCCACTGCTGGCGAAGCGTTCACCGCAAAGACTGCATGCTGCATGCTCTTCGCGGTCGCCGCGCTCGCTGCGTTTCTCGCGCTCGTCGCCCTAGCCACGCTACCGGCGCTCATCGCGCTTTTCGCGCTCCTTGCGTCCGCCGCGCCGACCACGCTCGTCTCGCTGGCCGCGTTCCCCACAGTTCCCACATTCAGCACGCTTCCCGCGTGCGCTGCGCCCACTGCGAGCGAAGCGTTCACCGCAAAGACTGCATTTTGCATGCTCTTCGCATTCGCTGCGTTTGCTGGGCTGGCTGGGTTTCTCGCGCTTGTCGCATCGGCCGCGTTCAGCCCGCTTCCCGCGTCCCCCGGACTTACCACGAGCAGAGCGTTCCCTGCGATCACTGTATTTCCCACGCTCGCCCCGTTCCGGAGGTTCCGCAGGTTCCGCACGTTCAGCGCGCCCTCGGCCAACCTCACCGCCTCGCGCCCCCCACGCCACCCCGCGAGCCTCGGCCCGCCGTCGCGCCGCTCGCGCGACGACATGTCGAGCAGGCGTCGCGCGTAGCGGTCCGCGATATCCGGTCGGCCCGCCGAGAGCGCGAGCCGCGTCAGATAGCGCAGCGTCTCGCGGTCGCGCGCGAGCGAACCGAGATGCGCGTCGGCGGCGGCTAACGCATCGGCGGGACGGTTGGCCGACTGCAACGCCTGCAACGCGGACAGGTATAGGCGTCGCTCGTCCTCGCGCGTCGCGGCGTGAGCCTGCGCCGCGAAGAACGCATCGGCGGCACCGGCGTAGTCGCCCGCGGCGAGCTTCAGTCGCGCGCCCTCAGCGAGCCAGCGCGGCGCCTGCGCCGGCTCCATCCGCGCGAGCCGCTCGTAGTAGCGCCCGGCGAGCGCGCTGTCGTTCAGCGCGCGCGCCTTCTTCGCGAAGGTTTCCATCTGCGCGGCATCCCACGGCTTGTCCAGCGCCTCGGCGAGCAGAGCGTCGAGTTCCGCAAGCCGCGCCGCGCGCGCCGGATCGCCCGGCTTCAGCGCATAAGCCTGCGCCTCGGCGAGGTCGATGCGCGTGCGCAGCGCGCTCGACTGCGCCTGCGGATCGGACGAAACGGACAGGCGGCGCAGCATTTTCTGCGCGTCCGCGATGCGCTGCGCTTTCAAATACTCCTGCGTCAGCTCGGTCAGGACTTCGGCGTTGTTCGGCTCGATGCGCAGCCACGCTTCGAGATAAGCGACGGTCAGCGTATCGACCTGGCGGCCTTCGAGCAGCCGCTCTTCCAGCCGCTCGCGAGGAAACGCGAGCACGAGCATGAGCGCGACCAGCAGCCCGAAAGCCGCGACGACGAACGGCGAGAAAAGCCGCTGGCGGTCAGGTTGCGCAGACGACATCGACATGAACGGAATTCGTTGCGTGAGCAGAGCCGGACGGCGAATACACGCGCCGTCCCTGAGACATGCCGGGCGCGAGCGGGCGGCCATCCGCCTTCACCATGCAAGCGTTCGCGCGCGCCTCGCCGCCGATGGCGAAGCGCGGCGCGGCGTGCGGCGCGAGATCGAACGAGAAGCCTCGCGGCGTGCGCGCGAAGTGATCGATCACGCCGTTGGCTTCCGCGAGATAGGGCAGCTTCGCGGCGCGCGCGGCATCGATCACGCGAAAGCGGGCGTCGGCGCCCGTCAGATGCACATACACGCCGCCCGGCCCCGGCAAATAGCCCGCCACCCCCTCGGCGCTTGCGAGATCGGGCGCGCGTCCTTCGGGCAGCCGCACGGTGCGCAGCGCGCCGCTGCCGTGAATGAGCCAGAAATCGCCGTCGCGCGAAATATCCATGCGCTCGAAGTCCAGCACCTTTTGCGCGTATTCGGAGACGTAGACGGGCATGAGCGGTTGCGCCGACAGCGTGCGATACACGTCCGACAACGCCTTCACCGACGCGTACTTGGTGCCCGAAAACATGTGGTAATAGACATCGACCGGCTTGAAGCGGATAGGGCGCTCGGTCATGTCGAACGTTTCCAGCACGCGTTGGTAACCGTAGTACGGACCCTGCCAGAGCGCGGTGTACGCCTCCTCGTTCTGATTCGGCGCGAACACCTGAAAGAAGCCGTTCTTGTCCACGCCGAGCGGCGCAATGGCGGCCCAGCTCGGATAGCGTTTCGTGATGAGCGTGTCCCCGCCGTTCATGTTGTAGACGCCCGCGTTGTCCGCCGCCGCGATGACCGGCGCGGGCACCTGACAGTCGCCGCTCCACAGCAGCACTTTCACGCGCTTGCCGGCGGGCGCTAGGCGGTCGATGTAGCGGATCGACCCGGCTATCTCGCGGTCGGTGTCGTACCGGTAGCCGGGAATGTCGATGGACAGGCCGTTGTAGTTCGCGCGGCTGCCGCCCTCGGCCGTGTCGGTGTCGCCGCCGGACTTGCCGAGGCCGGTCACGCGCATCCACTGCAACGGATGCGTGTACGTGTGGCTCGCCATCTCGACGTTCGGCAGCGCGAAGATGTCCCGCGCGATCGCGCGCAGGCGCGGCGCATCCTTCGGATACGGGCCGTCGTCGGAGATCTCGCCTTCGATGACGGACACGGTCGTTGGCAGGCCGAACTGACGGATCACCTTGTAGAGCGCATCGCCGGAATACTGCGGCGGGGCGGATGTGGAGACCTTCATCGGCCCGCCGTTCACGTCGAATTCGGCGCGCGAGGCGAGGCCGTCTCCGTCGATATGCGTCATCAGAAGACGCCGGCCGTTTTCCGTCGTGGGATCGGGCGCGGGCATGTCGTCGGGCAGGCGCAGCGCCGCGCGAAAGAAGCGTATCGGTTGCAGCACCCAGCGCGCTTCGTTTGCCATCCGCATGTCGAAGACGGCGAACGGGCGCATCGCGTAGCCGCCCCACGGCGTGATCGCGGCGGCGTCGATGGCGAAGTCGTTGCCCGCATCCGCCGATGCGAGCCTGAGCAGCGAATGGCTGCGCGGGCCGGCGCGCACGTTGGTCGTATCGTGCGGATCGGGCTGCGGCTTCATCTCGAAGCCCATCATCGACGTGTCCATCGACTCGACGCGCAAACGATTGCCCGGCCGGCCCGCGACGGGCACGAGATCGAGCTTTTGCGCGAGATCGCCCTGAATGTCGATGCCGAATGTCGTCAGCATCGCGACGGGCACGTGATGATCCACCTGCGTTTCGAGCCAGTCGTGAAACGCCGTGCGATCCGGCGCGGGCGAGTCCAGCCACATGACGATGCCCGCGTACCGGCTCGACAAGTCGCCCTCGGGCAGCGGCTTTGCGATATCCGCGAACTCGACGCGGTAGCCGAGCCAGTTGAGCGGCATCGAAACGTAGCGCACGCCGGCGGTCACGTTGAGGCTCGCGCCGGGCTGCACGTTCTGCACGACGAGGATCGTGCGCGGCACGTCGCGCCGGGCGGCGGTATCGGATGCGGACAGCGGCGCGGCGCTTTCGCTCGCCGCCGATGGCGCGCGTGCCGGGCCGGTGCCGATGGTCTGCAAAGCGCCGTCGGTGACATACGGAATGATGCCCTGCGCGCTGATCTCGTGGATCGCGTCGTTCGTGCAGGCGCGGTCCGCAGGCGGGCAGTAGTCGATGGATAGCACCGGCAGGCCGTAGCGCTCGCGCAATGTCTGGGCTTGCGCCAGCAGCCAGTCGCGGTCCGCTGCGGGCACCGCGACATAACGCTTCTTCGCCTGATTCCATCCGCGATACAGCGATTCAAACGCGACCGCATAGGCCAGATCGTGCACATCGGGCATCAGTTCGAAGCCACGGTTGAAGATGAGCCGCGCCTCGGGATAACGCGCCTTCAGCGTGCGAATGACGGCGACGAGTCCGGCTTGCTGGCGGGCACGCTCGTCGTCGGTCGTGGCGATCGTCTGATACGAGTCCAGCGTATCGAGAAAAAAGCCGCGATAGCCCTTGTCCCACAACGGCGCGATGACGCGCTCGACGAAGAACTGCGGCCATCCGGGCGCGGTCTGGTCGATGACGCGCGACGCCCACGCCGCATTGCTGCCCTTGAGCCATGCCGGCGGCATGTCCTTGAAGTAGCTGCGAGAGGGCGTCACCTCGCCGACGCTCACGTAGGCCAGCCACTTTGCCTGGCCGGAAGCCGGCGCGTGCGCGGCAGGATCGAAGCCGCTGTCCGGTTCGACGACGACGTGATCGAACGACGCGAGTTGCCCGACCGGCACCGGCGCGCCATAGAACAATGCGATGGAAGGCGGGGACGTTGCGTCGTCGGCGCGCGCGCAGGCGAACGTCAACGAAGCGGCTACGAGTGCCGCCATCTTGCGCCAGAGGTCGCGTCGCGCATCAACGCCAGGCTCGCGCATTATGCAGGGCAGGGGCCGGCCCGGTCGGCGGCTCCTTGTATTGCAACGGGCTCGGAGTGAATGTGCGTTGGTTTCATATCGCTCGGGCCTTCACGGTCTGCATGGAGTCCTGTTCAACGTGTCACGCGGGCGGCGCGCCCTAAGCGGGATCGGCGCCGCACAAATAACGCAGTAACGGAGCGAGTTTGTCCGCGTCCGTCGGTTTCGCGCAGTAGGCATCGAAACCGGCTTGCCTCGCTGCCTGCAAGTCGCCAGGCGTCGAAAGCGCCGAATGGCCGACTAATATCGGTTGCGCAAGCGTGGTGGATAAGCGCAGGTAGGCTGCAACCTGCAATCCCGACAAATCCGGCATCCAAATGTCCAGCAGCACGATATCGGGCCGCCAGCGTTCCGATGCCTCGATGGCCTGCTGGCCACTATAAACGACTTCGGTCGGAAAGCCATCGACGGCGAGCACCATCCCGATGGCGTCGGCCGTATCGACATAGTCGTCGACGACAAGCACGCGAGGCGGCAGCGCGCCATGGCATCGGCGGCATGTCCAGATCGCACACTTGGGAGAAACTTCAAAATCATCGCGCATTACGCCGCGCCCCATATGTGCGAAAGCCGCGTCTGTCCGGCACGCGGCTCGTTGATCAAGCCCGCATGGCTGCGGGACGGGCGTCCTAGCGTTGATCCTTCTTGACGTCTTCCTTCACGTCGCCGTACTGCTTGCGGGCTTCGCCCACGCCCTGCTGCACCTGGCCCTTCACTTCCTGGCTGGTGTCGCCTGTCATGTTGCCAACGGCTTCGTTGACGTTCCCCTTCACCTTCTCGGCTGTACCCTTGACCTGGTCCTTATTCATGGTGTTTCTCCTATCGGTTACGTGGGGGTGACCACGCTTTTGTATGAGCAAGGACCGGGCCTGTTATGCGTGATGCGCGAAAACCCGTGCAATACGGGCCTCTGGACCGCTGCAGCCGGTGGAAACCAGCGCATTTGACGGCGAAACCGGGCAATTCTTGCAAGCAGGCGCGAGCGTTCGCGCGCGGACCGTGGAGTTTATCGACCGGACCGCAGGCGGTGGACGACATCCGCAAGGGCCTGCAAATTGAACGGCTTCGCAAGACACGCGTCGCATCCGGCCTCCTGCGCGAACGTTTCTTCCTGCGCGACGGGGCGGCCCGTCAGCGCCGCAATGGGAATCGCCGCGCACAAAGGCAGTTTTCTGAGCGCGCTGACGAGTTGATAACCGTCCATGTCCGGCAGGCCGACATCCGTGATGACGAGATCGAACTGTGTTTGCGACGCCTTCTGCAACGCATCGTCCGCGTTCGCCGATGAAACGACGACCGCTTCGTACAGCGACAAAAGGTCGGCCATCGCGGTCAGCGACTCTTCCGAGTCCTCTACCAGCAGAATACGCAAGTTCCTGAACACGGAGAGATCGGCGGGCATGTCGCCGGCCTGCCGGTGAGCGAACGAGGCATCGGCGGGAAGCGACACTACGAAGCGCGTTCCGTGTCCTTCGCCATCCGAGAACGCTTCGGCGTTGCCGCCGTGCAGTTGCGCCAGTTGCCGCACGAGCGACAGGCCAATGCCCAGTCCGCCGGGCCGCGCGCGGTAGGGCACGTTGGGCGTCTGCTGGAACATGTCGAAGATGGACGTAATCGCGGCGGGCGCGATGCCGCAGCCGGTGTCCATCACTTGCAGCCGCACGACATCGTCGCGCTGTTCGAGCGTCACCGTGACACAGCCGCCTCGCGGCGTGAACTTGAGCGCGTTGCTCAGTAGGTTCCAGGCGATCTGCTCGACGCGGATCGCATCGCCGCGAATCAGAACCGGCGCGTCTGCGAGCGAAAGTCTCAGGTCGATGCCGCCTTCGTCGAAATCGCGCTGCATCGCATCGGTGATGGAGCGGACGATGGCCGCCACGTCGGTCGGCGCGAAGCGCAACGAGAGCTTGCCCGTCTGAATGCGCGAGAAGTCGAGCAGGTCGTCGATGATCTGCGCCTGCGCGAGCACCGACTTCTGAATGGCATCCGAGACGTCCTGAACGCGGCCGATATGACGCGCTTCCGGAATGCGCGCGAGAATCTCCGCCTTCATGTGAATGAGATTGAGCGGATTCTTGAGCTCGTGCGACAACACCGCGATGAACTCGTCCTTCAGGCGGCTCAACTTGCGTATCTCGATGTTGTTCGCGCGCTCCTGCTCGATCACGTTGTCCTTGCGGCCTTCGGCGAGGCGGCGCTGAGTCGCGTCGTGAACGATCTTCGCGTAGCCGGAGAAACCGGACGCCTCGATGCGGCTCAGAAAGCCGCTGCAAAACACAGGCGTGCCGCGTTTCGTGGCGTGCCAGCGTTCGTCCTCGGCGCGCCCGCGCTCGCGCGCCTTCTTGCGTTCGCGCGCGGGCACGCCGTCGGCGATGTCCTCCGGCGTGTAGATCGGGTCCAGATGTTTGCCGACCATCTCCACGCTGTCGAAGCCGAAAATGCGCGTGGCGCCGACGTTCCAGCTCACGATGGTGCCGTCCTCGTCCACCACGATGATCGCGAAGTCATGCGTGCCCTGCGCCGCAAGCCGCAGCTTCTCTTCGCTGACTCGCGCCTGATCCTGGGCGGCCTTTTGTTCGGTGATGTCGATGAGCGCGAGCACCGCGCCGTCGATGCGGTCGTCGTCGGTGCGGTAAGGCAGCACGCGGGCGAGGAGCGTGCGGCCGTCCTTGCTCTTCACTTCTTTCTCCGAACGCTTCAACTGTTCGAACGCCTCGCGAAGATCCTTGAGCATGTCCGGATAATCGAGCTGATGCGTCAGATGCTCGAGCGGCCGTCCCTGATCCATCGGGCGGATGTTGAAGAACGAATCGGCAGGCGCCGTGTAGCGCTTGATCCTCAGCGTCCGGTCGACGAACACGGTCGCCACGCCGACGAGCGCGATCAGATTCTGGAGGTCGTCATTGACGCGCGACGATTCCTGAACCTTGGTCATCAATTCGGCGTTGACCGTCAAGAGTTCCTCGTTGAGCGACTGCAATTCCTCCCGGCTCGCTTCGAGCTCTTCAGTCGCTGAACGCAGTTCCTCGTTCATCGCCTGAAGTTCCTCGTTGGACGCTCGCAGTTGCTCTCTCGATGCCTGCTGATGATCCATCGACGTGCGCAGACGTTCTTCGCTTCCCTCGAGCGCCTGTCGCAGCGAGTCCACCGTCTCCACGCCTGTCGACGCGCGCGGCGTATCCGTCGCGTCGCCGGGCGCGGCGAAGTCGCAGATCACCGACACGAGTTGCTGCCGGTAGGCGAAATCGCGATACGGCCGCAGCGAGAGGTCCGCTTCGATCTCGCCCGCCGCCGTGATGAAGGGAACGGAGAGCTCGTCCTCGCGCTGCTTGCTGGCGATGCAACGCTCTGCCGCCTGCCGCACGCGCTCCTCGGCATCGCGGCGCACGATGTCGAAGAGGTTGGTCACGCGCGTGTGCCGGACGTTTTCGGTGAGCGTATCGGCGCGCGCCGAGCGATGCACGATGGCGCCATCGGGGCGCATCACGATGACGGCGGGGCCGAACAGGTCGAGCGCGCGCGCCTGACTGGGCAGACGCGGCACGGCGCGGCGAGCGTCCGACGCATCGTGAAAGAACGTGTGTCCGCCGAACGCGTGGCTTTCGCTTTCTTCCTTGTCGGCGAAAAGCGCGCTCGTGACCGTGGCGAGCGGCGCGATCGGCCTGTGCCGTGCGCGATAGATGCGCCTTTGCTTGTCGACGGGGCGAAACAGTTCTTCGGCGAAGTCGGCCGATTCGGCGGTGCCCAGAAAGAGGAAGCCTTCATGCGGACGCAACGCATAGAAGAAGGTGTCGAGCACCTGCCTTTGCGCGCGGCGTTCCATGTAGATGAGCACGTTGCGGCACGAAACGAGATCGATGCGTGAGAACGGCGGATCGCGCAAGAGGTTGTGAGCGGCGAAGATCACCGTATCGCGCAGCGACTTCACGAGCCGGTAACGGTTGCCGTCCCGCGTGAAATACTGGCTGAGGCGCGCAGGGCTGACATCGTTCTGAATGGCGAGCGGGTAGCTCGCCGACCGGGCGAGCGCAACGGCGCGTTCGTCGATATCGCTTGCATAGACGGTCACCTGAACGCGATGCGGCAAACGGCGCACGGCTTCGTCCAGAAGGATTGCGATCGAGAAAGCCTCTTCGCCCGTCGCGCAGGCCGGAACCCACGCGCGCACCTTATCGCGCCCGCGAAGGTTGTTCATCAGTTCGGGAATGATCGTGTTTTCGAGCGAGGCGAAGGCGTCCGTGTCGCGAAAGAAATGCGTGACGCCGATAAGCAGGTCGGCGAGCAGCTTCGGCGTTTCTTCGCTGTGACGCGCGAGATAGTCGCGATAGGCGGCCGCGGTCGCGAGTCCGTTCACCTGCATGCGTCGCTCGATGCGCCGCACGATCGTGCCGCGCTTGTAACTCGCGAAATCATGGCGCGTGCGGGCACGCACGAGGTCGAGCACATCGTTGATGGCGTCGACCTGCGGGCCCGGCACGCGGGCATCGAGCGCGGGTTCCTCGTCGGACGGCGCGGGCAGCTCGATCTGCTTCGCGTTCAGCGAAAGCGCGAGAACCTTTGGGATGATCTGATCGAGCGGCAAAACGAGGTCGACATCGCCTGTCCCGATCGCGCTGCGCGGCATGTCGCCGTACTCGGCTTCGTCCGGTTGCTGCGCGATGGTGACCCCGCCGCGTTCGCGCACGCGCGAGATGCCCACCGAGCCGTCCCCGCCCGATCCCGACAGCACGACGGCGAATGCGCGCGAGCCGTGCGCGTCGGCGAGGCTGCGGAAGAACACGTCGATGGATGTCGGCGGCGTGCGGGGCAAGTGCGGATCGCTCAGGCGCAACTGACCGTCGATCATCGAAAGATGCTTGCCGGGCGGGATGACGTAGACCGTGTCGGTCTCGAGAAGAACCGGTTGGTTCACCTGTCGCACGCGCAACGGAGTCACGCGCTGAATGACCTCGTGCGCATGGCTCGCGTGATTCGGCGAGAGATGCAGCACGACCACGAAGGCCACGCCGGGCGACGCGGGCGCCGCCTCGAAAAGCCGCAAAAGCGCCTCGACGCCACCGGCCGAAGCGCCGATTCCCACCACCGAGAAGTCGGGGCCCGAGCTCTTCGGGTGGTCTGCTGCCTTTGCTTCCATTGTGTGGTCTCCGCGCGCCGGGCACAGGCCGGCTTCGCTACTGTGCTATGTATGAGACGGATAAGCAACGACATTGCGCGAAGCGGACGGTGGATGGCGTCGGACTTCAGCGCTTCGCGGTCGGATGCGGTCGGATGCGGTCGACAAGGGGCGTCAGCGGCGGGCGTGCGGTGAACGATGCTCGACGTGATGGCAGATTCTACGTTGTCAAGGGACTGTCTTCGTTATCGTCGTCATGGGGCACACACGCCGAGGGTCTGTTGATTCGAACGTAGCCGCGTGGCCGCTTCGCGCGCTTGTCACCGGTATGAAGGAACGCTGCGCGCGGGAGCCGTCCGCGCATGCCGGCCAGTTCGACGCCGGATTGCATCGCGTCGAAGTATTCGCAAACTGCGGCGTCCTTTGCGCGACCGGCGCGCAACATACCGCGCGCGAGCGCCTTGGACACCGCGAGGACAGGCGGACAGCGGCGTCCGTTTATTGCGTCGTCGTGGCCGAGCCGGTCGAGCCGGTGGACCCGGAGGAGCCGTCGCCCGAGACATTCGCTTTCTTGCTCTTCGAGTGCTTGCGCGTCGCATGCTTGCCCGTGGGACCGGCCGGCGAGCCAGTTTCACCGTTGCCGTTCGGCGTTCCGACGCCGACGCCGCCCTGGCCCGCGCCGTTGCCGCCTGGCAGGCCGCCGCCCGAGCCTTGCGCGAATGCGCCGCTCGATACGGCCAGCACCAGCGCGGAAAGGAGAATGCTCATCTTTGCCGTCTTCATAAGGTCCTCTCGAGAAATGTTGGTCGACCGCACGCAGTCGATGCGGATCGGTGCCCTGCAGTGCAATTGCTGTGCCGCAGCGGGCGCGGGCCATGATCGTCGCCGATTACGAGGACGATGGCGTGACAGGCCGCAAGCCCGATAGTATGTCGGGCCGCGTGAGTTCTTGCTGAAGGCGGAGGGGGTGATTGCCGGGAAATCGGGAGAGGCAGCGCTGGCGGCAGATGCCGCACGCCGCGCGATCGTCGCAGTAGCCCGTAAGCCACCGCGACGATCACGCTTTCCTGCTCGTCAGTCGCCTCGATCGCCGCTCCGGTCGCCGTTGCCGCGCAACAGCAAGGACAGATCGATGGCGTTGGCCATCGCGACATAACCGGCGTCGTTCGGATGCAGATGATCGCCGCTGTCGTACACCGCCTGCATGTCGTTTGGATGCGCCGGATCGCGCAGCACGGCATCGAAATCGACCACTGCGTCGAAAGCCCCGCTCGTGCGAATCCAATGATTCACCGCATGACGGATGGCTTCTTTTTGCGGCGTCCAGTAGCCCTCGTTGGCGGTGCCTTGCAGCGCGTTGCGGAAGGGCGTGAGCGTGCCGCCGATTATTTTGATGCCGCGCAGATGCGTGCGCGCGATGATCTGCCGGTAGCCGTCGATGATCTCTTCCGCGGACACCACGCGCCCGGACGGGTCCAGCGCCGTGTTCGGCCAGCCAATATCGTTGATGCCTTCGAGGAAGATCACCCACTTGACGTCCGACTGACTCAGCACGTCGCGATCGTACCGCGCGAGCGCGCTCACGCCCGCGCCGTCGCTCACCACGCGATTGCCGCTGATGCCTTCGTTCAGCACCGCGTAGCCGCGTCGCGGACCCGCGCTATTGAGGCGCGCGGAGAGATTGTCGGGCCAGCGCCGGTTCGCATCGACGGTCGATGCATAGCCGTCCGTGATCGAATCGCCGAAGGTGACGACAGCGGGCGTCGGACGATCCGTATCCGTTAGGATTGCAGATAGAAAGAAACGATTGGTGTACTTGTGAGGAGACGGCTGGTCGGGCGCGGCGGTGTTGTCGCCGCTCGACACATACGCGTTTTGTACGGCGAGTTGATGCACGGTATAGGCGGGCGTGGCGTCGGGCAGGAAGAAGGTGATCGCGACATCAGACAACGGCACGAGTCGCATGTCGATGGGATCGCTCAGAATCGGCGCGCCCGCATACAGCGTCACCGTGGTCTTGCCGCCGAACGTCAGCGTGCGGTCGGTGTTGGGCGCGATCTTCGCGCCGCCGGCCGATAGCGCGATATGCACCGGTCCCACGGTCACGGGCGCGGTCCCGAACTCGTTTGTGAGTCGCACGCGCACGCGATCGCCGCCGACGCTCACATGCTCGATCTGACGAATGGTCGTCGCGGCGGGGAAGTTCTGCGGCGTCGTGATGTTGTTGTTGCGATCGGGACTGGCGGTCCAGGTTGCGACCCAGCCATCTCGTGCTTCGGCATCCGGTCGGTCCGCCGAAGCCAGTGGCGCGACGAGCATTAACAAGGCCGCAGTGCACGCAGCCAGAGCACCGCAAGAGGTGCGCGCAAAGAATCGGTGTTTCATGTGTCCCTCCGTTTCGTTCGTGTTATTTACATCAGTAAAACGAAGTAAATATGGACGACACATCGACCGATGTCACTATCGTTTACCCGCGAACACAGAAAGGGGAAGCCGAGCGAGCAGCCATATTTTCCCCGACGCGCATGTCGAGACGAGAAGACGGTAGCCTCTTGTCGAGCGTTTGCCGAAGGCACTCGCGCATTCACCACACGTAGCGCGCGCCCAACAAACCCTCGTATGCGTGAAAGCCGCCCGCGCCTTGCTGATACCCGAGGTTACCCCACACGCGCCACTGCCGGCCAATCAATCCTTGCGCACCGATCTTCGCTTCGAAGCGATTCTTCGGGCCGTCTTGCGACACCGTGAAGCCATTGAAGGCCGCGCTCGCCACGCGCGTGTCGTGCAGCCAGTTCACTTCGACGAAGGGCAGCCATCCCGGTGCCGCCGTCGTCCCCGGCGCATGAAAGAGCCGCATGCCGAGCCGCGTCGTCCAGTTGCTACTATTCGGAGTGCTGACGAGTGTGCCACCGGTTTCGCTGTGATCGTCCGCATGATAGTGCGTATAGACCAGTTGCAATTGCGGTTCGAGCAGTACTGGCCCGGTCGACGTCTGGCCGAGCGGAAGCGCCCAGCCGCCTTCCACCGATGCGGACCACACGTGGCTCGCGTAGTTTTCGCCGGCGAGGGAGTCGCCCTTCACGCTGTTGTCGAAGTGGCCGTACTGCAGCCACGTATCGACATAAGGACCGGCTGCGGAGTACGCCATGCCGTGCCATGTCGCATACAGACCGCCGCCCAGACCGTTCGTGTTGCCGCGCGCCTGTGCGGCGCCGTTGCGCGTTCTCGTGTCCGTCGTCGAAGACCCGTAGCCCGCCATCACGCCCAGTTGCCAGCGCTGTCCGTCGCGCACGCGATTGAGCAGGTCGATGCCCGCCTGAACGATGGCGGTATCGGTCGATTCGCCGATTCTTCCGCCCGCCGCCTCGCTGTCGACGTGCGCGCCGCGCGTTCGCGCCCACGCGGTCGACGCGCCGCCGTCTTCGCGCTGCGCGGCGAACGGATGGGCGAAACCGGCGCGGTCGTGCAGCGTCATCATGAACATGCTGGCCGCCGCCTGTCGATTGCCGAGATACGCGCCGGGCTCGGGGCGCGGCGCGGGGAAGGGGCCGTCCGACAGCGAACGCAGATACCAGTCGCCGCCGCCTTGCTGCAACACGTACTCGTAAGGGCCTGCGACGAGGCGGCCGTCGAGCTTGAACACGCCGCTCGACTGGCCGTCGACTTCCACGATCTGGATGCCGTTGCTTGTCGCCGCGCCCGCGCCGCCCGCGTTCGTCACCCTGACGCGCGTCTGTCCCGACGTGTCGCCGCGCACGATCAGCCTGTCCGTGGCCGATGCGTCGCCGGCCAAGACCGTCGACAGCGCGAGCGTGCCGTTATTGCTCGAATAGTTGCCGTTCACCGTCAGCACGCTCGCGGGCGCGGGGCTCGCCATGCGAACTTCGCCATTGTTGGCTAACGCGCCGCCCACCGCGAACTGACCGGCCGGCCCGCCTGCGAAGCCCGGCGCGGCATCGGCGACGGCGAAAAGGCCGTTGTTGACGATGCTGCCGCCGACCGCGCCGTAACCGCCGAACGTCGCTCCCGGCGCGATCGTCACTTGCCGCGTGTTCGCGAGTCGCGCGCCGCCCGCGAGCACGAGCGCGCCGCTGTTGACCGCGGTGTTGCCGCCGTAGCTATGCGTGCGCGTGAGCGTCACCGTGCCGCTGCCTTGCTGGACGACATCGCCCGATCCGCTGATCGCGCCGCCGTACGTGACGTTGCCGCCGCGATCGAACACGAGCGTGCCGTCATCGACGATATCGCCCGTGACGCTGCCGCTCGCGCCGCCCGCCCCCAGTTGCAACCTGCCGGCGGCGATGGTCGTGACGCCCGCGAAGGTGTTGTCACCCGCGAGCGTCCATGCGCCTGCGCCCGTTTTCGTGAGGCTTCCGTCGCCGCTGATGACCCCGCTGAATGTGGAATCAGCGGTGTTGTTCACGTTCAGCGCCGCGCCGCCGAGCACGACGCTGCCGGAACCCGTGAGATTGTTCACGTGCTGGCCGAAGCCGCCCAGGTCGAACGTGGCGCCCGAGGCCACGTTCAGTTGAGAGCTTCGCGCGATGATGTCCGGCGCGCCCGCCGCGAGCGTTCCGCCGGTCACCGAGGTGCCGCCGGTGTACGTGTTCGCCTTCGACAACTGAAGCGTGCCGGCCCCAGCCTTCGTGAGCGTCTTGCCGTCCCAGCCCGTCGCGGGGTTGGCGGCCTGATCGGCCAGAACGATGTCCATGTCGAATGAATCCATCGCGTCCGGCAACGTGAAAACGCCGTTGGCTGATTGAGGCGTTGCGCCGAGTCCGGCATACCACCTCGGCGCGACGCCGACCACGAAGCTCTGAGGCGTGTAGCCGCTCGTCAAGGTCAGGAAATCCGGCGCGCTGACCGATCCCCCGATGCGCGTGGCGCCGAATGTTCCGGTGAGACCGCCCGGCGACGCGACCCGGATTACCGTGAACACGCTGTTGGCTAGTTCGCGCGCGCTCGCCGATGCGGGCGCCGAATAGCCCGCCAGATTGAATATTGCATTCGGCGCGATGGATGCCGTAGTCGCGGCGACGACCGGGTCCGCTGGGCCCGCGATGCCGTCCAGCGTGCCGTTCATAGAGAAATTCCGGCCGACCGCCAGTTGCGATTGCGACGCGATCAAGGTCGTCGCGCCGGGTGCGGTGGCGAAGTCGCCGGTGGTCGTAAAGACGCCGCTGCGCAGGAAGCCCAATGCGCCCGCATCGACCGATACGCTGCCTTGCTGCGAGCCCGCCGCCACGAGCATGGCCGCGCCGCTGCCGGTCTTCACGAGCGCGCCCGACCCCGACAGCACGTTGGGCACGATGCCCGCGCCCGCGAAATCCAGACGCAGCGTGGCGCCGTTTTCGACCGGGCCGCTCCCGAGCGCGCCGCCGCGTTGCGCGACGAGCGTGCCCGATAGAACATTAGTGCC
This sequence comes from Caballeronia sp. M1242, assembly GCF_017220215.1. NCBI lineage: Bacteria > Pseudomonadati > Pseudomonadota > Betaproteobacteria > Burkholderiales > Burkholderiaceae > Caballeronia > Caballeronia sp. M1242. The sequence continues at coordinate 191,629 of NZ_CP071132.1, forward strand.
GCCGCTATACGTGTTCACGCCACCGAGCGCCAATGCGCCCGCGCCGCCTTTGATGAGGCGGCCGCTGCCGACGATTTCGCCGCCGAAGGCGGAGTCGGCGGAGTTTTGTGCAGTCACGTCCGCGCTGTCGAGCAAGACGCGTCCGCTGCCGCTCAGGTTGTTGACCTGCTGCGGCAGGCTGGAGAGGTCGAGTGTCGCGCCGCTGCCGACGTTGACGCTCGCGCTGTCGATGAGCGCGTTCGCCACGCTGGTTCGCAAAATGCCATCGTTGACGAGCGTTGCGCCGGTGTAGGCATTCGCGGCCGACAAAGTGAGCAGGCCCGCGCCGTTCTTCGTCAGCGTGCGGCCGTCCCAACCGCTCGCGAACGGGCCCGATTGATCGGTCAGCGGGACGTCGACGTTGAAGGTATCTGCGGCGTTGGCGAGCGTGAACGTGCCGTTGCCTTGCGCCGCGCCCGCGCGCCACGTCAGGCCGAGGCGGATGTCGTAATCGCGCGCGTCGGGCGTTTTTGCGCCCACCGGAAGCAGATAGTCGACCGGGCTGGATCCGGCGAAACGGACTGCCGTGAAATCCCCGGACAGGCCCGCCTGGCTCGTTGTATGGATAACGTTGAATGCGGTATTCAAAAGACCGGTCGCGGTCACCGGCACGGAAGGGGCAAAGCCATTGATCAGCAGCGCACCGTTCAGCGTGGCGCTCGATGCCGAGATGACCGGCTCTGCGCTGCGCAGTCCGACGATGAGCGTCGAACCCGGCTGCTGAGTGAATCCGTTGGTGACTGCAAGTGTCGAATTGGCGGGAATGATAGTCCGCGCGCCGGCCTGCGTTTCATAGGTGTTGGCGGAGAACGCGCCCGGCTGGGCCAGCGAAAGCGCGCCCGAGTTCACGCTCACCGCGCCTTGTGACGAACCGGCGGCCGTCAGCACCGCCGCGCCGTTGCCGATTTGCATGAGCGTGCCGCTGCCGGAAAGCATGCGGTCAAAAGTGAATGCGTCGCTGCGGTCGAAGCGCAACACTCCGTTATTGATGATGTTGCCGGTCACTCTGCCGCTACTACCGCCCGTCCCCAGCGTGAGCACGCCGCCCGGAGATACGGTCGTGCTGCCAGTGTCGTTGATCAATGTGTTGGCGAGTGTCAGCGTGCCGTCCACGCGCACCGCCGTCGAGGATTGATCGGACATCCTGACGAATCCTTTGAGCGTCCAGTTGCTGCCTGTGCTCGCGCTCAACGTGGCAAATCCATTGGAAGTCGAATTGGCATCGAAGCTGCCTGTTTCAGTGCCTGAGCCGCTCAGGATGATCGCGTTTCCCGGCGAAATGCTGAGGATGTCCGTGCCGTTGCCGCCGTTCAACACGGACCCGGTTCCGAGCGTCACTACGCCGTTTGCGCCGCTCATCAGCACCGCCGATTGCGTCGCGCTCGAGATATGGCCACGATTGTCGAGCGTGCCGCCCGGCCCGAGCACCACGCCGGAGCCAATATTGCCGCGTATGGTGCCGGTACTGCTGTTCGTTACGCGCGCCGAGCTGGCGCCTTGCACGTCGACGCCTTCGTGATATGCGTCGATCAATCCGTCATTGTTGACGGTGATCGAGCCGGCGACGGCCAGTACGCCGGAGCCATACGTCGCGTCTGCGGCGCCGCTCTTGATGACGCCGCCAGCGTGATTGTTCACCACCACGTTACCGGACGTCTGTACGAAGACGCCGTTGACCGTCGTGCCTGTCGAGGGGCTGCCGTTCAGCGTGCCGAAATTGTCCACTACGCCGCCTGCTGTAGATAGATAGGCGACGGCGTGACTGGCGCGCGCGCTGATATCGCCTTGATTGGAGAGCGCGTTGTTATCTCCGGAGTTGAAGGCGACGCCGAAGGTGTTGCCGAGCAGTTGCCCCGATGAAAGGTTGAACAATGTGCCGGGCACGTTGAATCGCACGGCGGCGGCCGCATTGTCGAGCGAACTGGTTATCGAGCCGCCGTTCGTCATTGTGACCGGAGCGATGCCGTCGACGCTGATCGCGTTCTGATACGTTGTCGTGATGACCGTACCGCTATTGATTTGATAAACGGAATCAGTCGAAAGAGTCTGCGATGTGTCGCTCGATGGGACCACCGTCAGTGCGTGGAGGGGAAACGGGAGCCCGATCAGCATTGCCGCGGCGAGCGGGCGGAGGGGAATCGTGTTAACTGCATAGATGTGCTTATTATTTCGCTGTATGCGCATACCATCGCCTCGCACCGTTACGCGCGGGCGCAACGATGCGCGCCGCTGTTTCTACTGTGTGGCTAGGCCGTAGAACGCGGGTGAATCGGGAAGTCTGCGCGACGGCCAATGAGCAATCGCAGTATAGGTAAACGCGCGTCGTGAGCGGCGCGGCGATTCGGGCATGAGGCGAGGGGGCGGGGTTTGTTAGTCCTGCGCTCTTCTGGGCTCGTCATCGATTGCTCGCGCAGAACCAAGGCGGGAACGCCGAGTGGATCCCGGGCAAGTAGGTCATGCCGGGCGAATCAAGCAACGGTCGGCCGAGCGCGTGCTCGCAACGCAGTTGCATAACCATTTGCATTTGCAAGCCCAGGCTAGGCAACGCGCCGCTGCGATACCGTAACGGCGTCAGCCCAAGACGGCGTTGACGCCTAAGACCCAAAGCTGAATATTCCCGGCGACTGATAGGTAACGCTTCGGCACATCTGGCGGGCAAGTATCAACGCCGGCTGCCGGACTTCGACGACCACCTCATGGGCATCTGCGCACGGCATGAGCGCGAGATCGACGGCCACTCGCTGAGTTGCATCAGCTGCGGCGCTACACGCTGAACGGCTGCTCGGTCAGGGCGCGTCTGTAGCCAGCGGACGGAAAGCGAAACGTTGAGATGATGCTTGCGGATCTCTGTGCGCCAGTGGTCGAACAGAACGACAGTCGATCATCGAAGCAGCCGACGTTCAACTCATTCAGAAGGACGTCGTGTCGGGCCCGAACTCGAGCGTTTCGAGTCCGATAGAGAGACCGTCAAGCTCTCTTGTGCTTTCGTCAGCAACTGTATAGCGTGCGCTGAAAGCCTGCACCAACGTTCTTGATCGGGGACGTATTGCTCCTTTTATGCCTGCCTTGCTTGTGCCCAGTTCAGGCCAGTCTTAATGACCTCGCGTTCTAACTGCGAGCGCCTCGATGACCTCGATCCGTTCCAGTTCGCGCATGCTTGCCGTGATCAGTCCACGCCTGTCCATGATTGAGCCCGCGACACGCATCGGGCAAGCATGCGCCCAAGGGCGGAAATCGGACAATTCTAACGAGCCTGAATCTGACATTACTACTTTGCCGAAACATCGAAATCGATGTTAATAAACCTTATGTCAACTATGTCGTTGGGACCAACGCGCGGTCTTAAAGTTGCGCGCCTGTGCAAGCATGCCCGGTTTGTGCCTTCTCGCCGCTCGTGGCACTAGTTGACCGCCAAGACGCAGAACAGGATGGACCTGAGCAACGCAAAACGAAGCAAGGCTGACAGACCCATTCTCCGACGACCGCATTCCGCACGAGCCCATCAGCCGTCTTCGCGCACCCGCAACCGGTGGAACAGCGACGACCGTAAGACCCTCCGCATCTTTCATGCAACGGAGGAAGGCTGTGTCCGTACATCGAATGTATCGCTTTAGTAATCCATGAAGCGCCCGATGCACACAATCGCAAGCTTTGTCACTTCCTTGTAATCCAACGTCATTAGCCTCGCTCCTCTAAACGATGTCCAAGACTAACGGAGTGAATCGAATGGCGAGCTTGCGTTTCTGGTCAATGGCCCTGGTGGGCAGTGTGTCTCTACTCGGTTGCGGCGGACACGATGCGTCGCATCCGAATCCCCAGCAGGCAACGCGCACCGTCATCATGGTGTGGGATGGACTGCGCCCCGACTCGGTCACTCAGGCCGATACGCCGAACCTCTACGCGCTCCGTCAGGCCGGCGTCAATTTCACCGACAATCACTCGACGTATCCAACCTTCACGATGATGAACGGCTCGTCGTTCGCGACGGGCTCGTTTCCGAAGACGAGCGGCTTCTACGGCAACACGTTCTGGACACCGCCGCAAGGCGCGTCGAACACTATCCCCGTCGGCAAGTCAGCTTCGGGTGGGAGCCAGGATTACGTCGATCCTGTGTTCACCGAGGACTATCAAGTCCTGACCACGCTCAATAACTATTACGGCGGCCAGTTGTTGCTGGTCAAGAGTCTGTTCGCCACCGCGCAGGCCGCCGGCATGGTGACGGCCGCCATCGGCAAATCGGGCGCGGCATACATCCAGAACCTGAACCAGGGCGGCTACTTCCTCGACGAAAACACCGTGCAGCCGCGCAGCCTCGTGTCCGAACTCCAGGCCGCGAACATCGCCGTGCCGAAGAACACGGTGTTCGGCTATTCCGGCAACGACGCGGTCACGCTCGCGTCCAGCAACGGCGATCCGACCGCGCGCGCCGGCTACGTCACGTTCAACACCACTGCCTACGACCCGGCGGGCAAGCTCACGGTCGCCGCGCGCGACAGCGCCGACACGACGCAAGGCGCGCCGGAAGACGCGGCCAACAAGTACATGATGTCCGTCTTCACGCAGTACATCCTGCCGAAGAAGCAGCCCATGCTGTCGCTCATCTGGTTCCGCACGCCGGACAACGTGGAGCACGGCTATGGTCCCGGCACGTCGAACATGAAGGCCGGCCTGCGTTCGCAAGACGCGCGGCTCGGCGAGTTGATCGCAGGCCTGAAAGCCAACAATCTCTACGAGACGACCAACATCGTCGTCGTGTCGGACCACGGGCATTCGACCGTGTCGGGTCCGCTTGCGCTGTATCCGCTGCGCGCGATCACGCCGTCCGCGACGCCGCCTTCGGGCAGCCCCGTCAACGGCTCGACGAGCGGCACCGACGCCGCCGCGCTCGGCGCCGTCAACGCGAACGGCTACTCGTTCTCCGGCGACGTGCGCTCGGCCGACCTCCTCACTTTCCGCGGCTTCAACGCCTACGACGGCTCCGGCTGCGTCACCTCGGCCATGTACGGTCTGACGGCAAACGGCACGCCCACCGTGCCCGTGAAGAACGATACGACCGGCACGCTGTGCGGCGCGGCCAACACGAAGTATCAGGCGATCAGCGCGAACCTGCCCGCGCCCGTCGCGAGCTTCAAGGTGCCGGCGGTCGGCGGCTTGCCGGCGAACGGCATCGTCATTGCGGCGAACGGCGGTTCCGACTACTTCTACGTGCCGGGCCACGATCCCGCCACCATCCGTAAGCTCGTGCAAGTGCTGCAACAGCGCGAAGAGTTCGGCGCCATCTTCGTGGATAGCCGCTACGGCAACCTGCCAGGCACCCTGCCGTTGTCGATGGTGAACCTCGAAAACGCCCAGCGCCAGAACAACGGCCAGCCGGACGTGGTCGCGAGCTTCACGTGGGACGATCAGACGATCGTTCAGGGCATGCCTGGCATCGAGTTCGAAAGCGTCGGCGGACAGCGCGGCATGCACGGCAGTTTCGGCATCAACGACGTGCACAACACGCTGATTGCAAACGGTCCGTCGTTCAAGCCGTCGACGGTCGTCAGCACGCCGACCGGCAACGTCGATGTCGCGCCGACGGTCGCCTACCTGCTCGGTCTTTCGATGCCGCAGGCGGACGGGCGCATCATCAACGAATCGCTCAAGAATGCCGCGAGCAGTGCGACGCCGAGCGTGGCGGCGTCGGTGGTCACGCCGCCTTCGGTCGCGACGGGCTTGCGCTTCGAACTGCCCACGGACCCGACCGGCGCCACCGCCGACACGTCGCTCGCGCAGGGCACCTACACCATCAACCTCGCGGTCAAGGATCTGACCGTGGACAACAAGACATATCGCTACTTCGACTATGCCAAGGCCATTCGTCGTTAAGCGCGGCCGCGCGGCGATGCTCGCATCGCTGTGCTGCGCGTTTTTGCTCTGTTCTCCCGCGCACGGCTCGCCGAGGAAGGCGCATGCGCCGACGTTCGAGTCCGCGTTTTCCGCGCAAGGCGAGCCGCCGACGCTTCACTTCACGGTGAAGTATGCGGCGCGCGACGGGCTCCACACGATGCAGGTCTGGCGCGACGGCGAGTCGCGCCTGCGCCGCCGCACCGACGATGCCGTCGACACCTACGTCATTCGGGACGCGTCGGACCCGAACGACTATCAGATGATCGTCGTCGACTACGACAAGCGCATCACGACGCGCATCGACCGGAACAATCTCGTGCGTCTGGGGCGCTTCTCGGACTGGTTCGATCTTTCGCACGGACTGCGGCATCCGGTCGGCGCGTACCGCATCGTGCCGGCCGAAGCGCCGCCGAAGACGGACGCGCCCTTGTCGACGTGTCGGTGGTATGGGATCGAGCAGGCGGGCGAGACGCATCGCGTCTGCTGGAGCGAGAAGGACCGCTTGCCGCTCGTGATCTGGTCCTCGTCGCAGGGCGTCGTTTGGCGCGTGACGGCGGTCGACAGTGAACGTCTGCCGCAGGATACCTTCCAACTACACGATACCGGCTTCGTGCGCAATGATGCGAACGCCGAGCTTGACAACGACTGAACGCGCCTAAGGCCCGCCGCTCAATAGAACCAATACACGCGCTGAGCGGGCCGGCGCGCTTCTCAACTCGCAGTGAGCGCGAGATTTACCGGAGCGCACACGTGCAAAGTGTTGCGCGAGAGCCGCGGCACCTTTGCGCGACCGACCGGTCGGATTGCGCACCCGTCGAGGGCTTTCCTACAAATGCCCTTCACCCGCTGCCCGGCAGAACTGCCTAGTGTGCGGCGTGCCACATTCTGGCGGCAACTGCGGCTCACCGCGCGCGCGATGACGGGTATCGTATGTCCGGTCGGTCCGATACCGCACTCATGATCTCGCCTGTGCATCTGCCGGTGCACACGGCCCTAACGCGTCCCCGCGCACAAAACACCGATTTAGCCGTAGGAGAATCAATATGGCCAAGAACCCCTATAGCCGCCGGACTTTCCTGAAAAGCTCGGCGTCCGCCGCGGCGTTGATGTCGCTTCCCATTCCCGGCATGACGGCTACCACGGGCCACGTCCGGGTCGAATGGCAAACGTTCAAAACGACGCCGCAATATGCGTCGTTCCTCAACGCCATCAAGCTGATGAAGGCCGTCACGGATGCAAGCAAGCCGACTTCGTGGACGTACTGGGTGAATGTTCACTTGAACTACTGCCCGCATATGGCGCCGTACTTTTTTGCATGGCACCGCGGCTATCTCTACTATTTCGAGCAGCAGCTCCGAACCGTGAGCGGAGACAGCTCGCTCACGTTGCCTTATTGGGACTACTACGCGCATCCGACCATTCCGAGCGAGTTTCTCGATAGCGCGACGGGTAATCCGTTGTACGTGTCGGGCCGCCAGAACTCGAACGTCTATAACGCGCTGACCATGGCGCCGTTCTCGACGCAGGTTAATAACTTCCAGCGCGGCACGAGTAACTCGTACGAAGCGTCGTTCGAAAATGCGCCGCACAATCCGGTGCACGACATTATCGGTGGATGGATGGCCGACATGCAGTCGCCGACCGATCCGATCTTCTACCTGCATCACGCAAACGTCGACCGCCTGTTCGACGGATGGGCGGGCCTCGCGCGAACCAATTATCCGTCGCCGACGGATTCGTACTGGAACGGTTCGTTCACGTATGCGTCCGGACTCACGATAGCGAAGTCGAAGACGTATCAGCCTTCGCTGCTGGGCTATTCGTACGCGAATAATTCGTTGCCGACGTCCATGCCGCCTAGCGCGCAGGTGGGCAGAATCATCCGCGTGCAGGCGCAGATTCCGCCGATTCGCACGCGCCCGGCCATCGGCAACTTCAGCGCGACCGGGCCCCGCACGATCGGGAACGGTCGCCGCTCGCTCGGCGGCGTGGCGAATGTCAAGCTCAACGAGAAATCGGTGAGCGCGGCGGTTTCGCTGGCAACGTCAGATGTGACGGCGCTGCAAACCGCGGTGACCTCGACGTTGACCACTCCGGCAGCCTCGAACGCCAGCCCGAACGCGCAGGCCGCGCCCGGCCAGGCCAAGTTCGCGAAGATCGTGCTCGACACGGTGACGGTCACGTCGCTCGGCAAGCAAGGCGGCTACTTCTATAACGTGTACGTCAACTTGCCGTCTGCCGGAGACGCCGATCCGAGCGCGCAAGCGCGCTTCGTCGGAACGGTCGGACCGTTCGAAGTGTCGGCGGCCATGCACCATGCCGGCGGCACGCTGACGCTTCCTGCGAACGATGCCCTGCGCGGCCTGACGCCTGCGGAACTGAAGCAAGTCGTCGTCTCGCTCGTGCGCGTGAACGGCGACAATTCGCCGACGGGCGTCGTCATGTCGATGAACGAACTACGCCTCGAACTCTCGACGACCGCGGACTGACGCTGCTGCCGATGTCGAAGCGAAGAGCCCGTCGCATCGCGACGGGCTTTTTCATTCTGCGCGCGTGTTTTCGTCACGCGGGCGCGCGGGCCTACTCGCTGTCTACTCGCTGTCTACTCACTACCCATCGGCCCCTGAATGGTGAGGCTGTTCTTGACCGACGCGACGCCCGGCGTGTTCGCAGCGGCGCGCGTTGCCACGTCGATCTCCGACTGGTCCGCGACGGAACCTTGCAGCATCACCACGCCATTTTTCACGCGCACCGTGATGCGCGCAGTGTTCAGCCCTTTCGTGCGGGTGAGCGAGCGAATGACGTCCTTGCGCAGCGCGCGATCAGCCGCCTTGTCTTGCTGACGAGGGGCGGAGGCGGCTTCGGCGCTCGCTGAAACGTCGCTCGCGGGTTGCGCGTGCGCCAGGGCGACCGTCGCGCACAGCACCGGAAGAAGGAGGCATTTCTTCAATTGCTTCAACGTGTTCCCCTTAAATGACCGCGCCAGTCGACGCGAAGCGCGGCAGATGTTCTTGAACGCTGGACCTGCAACGATCGCCCGCTGTCGAATCCGAAATCATTCGTACCGCGAAGCTCCGTCGCCCACGATGCTCTTTGCACCGCAAGCATAGCCGCATGGCTCGATGACCCGCCCCCCTCGCGAATAGGGGGCGGCCGGCGAGCGGTAGGCAAAGCCGCGCCTTCAACGCGATTCCGTCGTGAGGAGCGCGTGAATCATCCGCGCGAGCAGAGTCGGCGTGTCCGGCGCGGCGAGATAGTCGGGGCGTTCGGGCATCATCGCGCGGGGCAGCGTAAGCAGCGTGTGCAGCGCGCCATCAGCGCCGGCGTGGCGCACGGATGCCGGATTTCGTCCGCCTTCACGAGATGCAGCCGCACAAGTTGGTCATAGTGGATCGAGCGGACATTGAAGGCCGGATAGAGCAGCATCCTCTTGCGATGCACGCCGAGCCCGACCGTCAGCGTCAGCAGGATGCCGTCGAAGAGCGTCGCCCTTGCCGGCAACGCCGCGATACCCGCGAGCAGCGCATCGCGCAATTCGTTGCGATAGTCGTCGAACATTGCGCCGATCAGCGAATCCATGGTCGGGAAGTATTCGTCGAGCGAGCGGATGGCGACGCCCGCGCTTTCGGCCACGCGCTGCGCCCTCAGCGCTTCGCGCCCCTTCGTTTTTCACAATGCCGCGGCCCGTCTCTTTGAACGGAGCGCACCTGCCGCGGCGCCTTGCGAAGCCCCGACGGCCGCTTCACGCGGACCACGCAGTCGTGCTCGACTTGTGTCGCTGAACAACCGGTGCGATGCACCCCTTCCCCTCGCGATGATGACGGACGCGCGCGTTCACCCCTCGTTTCGAGGGGCGGCAGCGTCGCACCGATGCGCCACCATGCCGGTCGGAACCGGCACGGCTGCGGAGTCGTTGTCCGCCACGATCCCAATCGTGTTGAGGCCGGCGTCGTCATGCACTCAGACCACTCAGGAAGAACCATGAGCTACACCCCGCCCATTCGCGACATGATGTTCGTGATGACCGAGCTGGCCGGACTCGATAAGGTCGCCACGCTGCCGGGTTGCGCCGACGCCACGCGCGACACGGCGCAGGCCATTCTCGAAGAAGGCGCGAGGCTGTGCGGAGAGGTGCTCGCGCCGTTGAACGCGACGGGCGACCGTCAGCCTCCCATCTGGCGCGACGGCGAGGTCAGCGCGTCGCCGGGGTTCGCCGAGGCCTTCGCGCAATTTGTGAAAGGCGGCTGGCAAGGCTTGATGCATCCGGTGGAATTCGGCGGCCAGGGTCTGCCGAAGTTGATCGCCGCGCCGTGCCTCGAAATGCTGATGGCGGCCAATCTATCGTTCGGCACGTGTCCTTCGCTCACCGACGGCGCCATCGACGCCTTGCTGCTCGCGGGCTCGGCCGAGCAGAAGGCGCGGTATCTGCCGAAGCTCATTAGCGGCGAGTGGACCGGCACCATGAACCTCACCGAGCCACAAGCCGGCTCCGATCTCGCCCTGCTGCGCGCGCGTGCGGAGCCGGCGGAAGACGGCGCGTATCGCGTGTTCGGCACGAAGATTTTCATCACCTGGGGCGAGCACGACATGGCGTCGAATATCGTCCATCTCGTGCTGGCGCGCACGCCGGACGCGCCCGAGGGCATCAAGGGCATCTCGCTTCTTCTCGTGCCGAAGTTCGTGCCGAACGCGGATGGCTCGCTCGGCAAGCGCAACGACGTGCACTGCGTCTCGCTCGAACACAAGCTCGGTATCCGCGCAAGCCCGACGGCGGTGCTGCAATTCGGCGACGGCGGCGGCGCAACGGGCTTTCTCATCGGCGAGAAAAATCGCGGCCTCGAATACATGTTCGTGATGATGAACGCGGCGCGCTTCGCTGTAGGCCTGCAGGGAATCGGCATGGCGGACCGCGCTTACCAGAAGGCCGCCGCGTATGCGAAGGAACGCGTGCAAAGCCGCCCGGTGGACGGCTCGTCGGAGCGGGCGGTTCCGATCATCCGCCATCCGGACGTGAAGCGCATGCTCGCCACCATGCGCGCGCTCACGGAAGGCGCGCGCGCCCTCGCCTACGCTGCGGCTTCGCATCACGATATCGCGCAGCACCATGCCGATGACGCCGTGCGCGCCGAACACCGCGCGATCTACGAATTTCTCGTGCCGGTCGTCAAGGGCTACAGCACGGAACTGTCGGTGGAAGTGACGAGCATCGGCATTCAGGTGCACGGCGGCATGGGCTTCATCGAAGAGACCGGCGCGGCGCAGTACTACCGCGACGCGCGCATTCTGCCGATCTACGAAGGCACCACGGCCATTCAGGCGAACGACCTGCTCGGCCGCAAGACGCTGCGCGATCGCGGGGCGGTCGCGACGCAGATGCTCGCGCGCATCGACCGGACGCTCGGCGAATTGCGCGCGCATCCGGCGTTCGGCAGCCGCCCGGCGTTCGCGGCGATGCACGGCCATCTCGATGCGGGCCGCGCCGCGCTCGCGCGTGCGATCGACTTCATGTTGACGCATGCGAAGTCGGACCCGAACGCCATCTTCGCGGGCAGCGTGCCTTATCTGATGCTGTCCGGCACCGTGCTGTGCGGCTGGCAGATGGCGCGCGCGCTCATGGCCGCAGCGGCGCTCGAAGCGGGCGATCCGCTCTTCTACGGCGCGAAGGAGGCGACGGCGCACTTCTACGCGACGCATATTCTGCCGCGCGCCCTGACGCTCGAAGTCGCGATTCTGAGCGCACGGGGCGACGACGGCGTGCTCGCGCTGCTGGACGAGCAGTTCTGAGCGACGGCGCTTTCGCTCGCAGCGAAAGCCGCGCACGGACTACACGCGTCGCCCCCCATTTCAGAGGGGGGCGGCGCGTTCCTCAGCATTGCTATTCTCGTCACGTGCCGCATGGCCGGCGCCGAGAGCGACGCGCATTCTTGTGCGCAGGGCTTGCGGCATCGGCTTGCCAGCGCGTCGCGCGCCGCGCTCGCCGGCACGGACTCGCCGCCGTCCGGCGCGGAAACAACCATCGGAGACAGCATGAAACGTTTCATCCCGGCTCTGCTGCTGGCCGCGTCGGCGGCCGTCATCGCGGCGAGCCAGACGCTCGCGGCGACGTCCAGCAGCCCTTCCATCACGCAGCCCACCCGGGTCGACAACCTCCCCGGCTACAACCAGCCGAACCAGTATCTCTCGCGCCGCGCGACGAAGATCGCGGACAACATGGAGCCCGTCGTCGAGCACGCCGATCAGGCCGACGAGGCAGCGCAAAAGCTCGCCGCGCTGCGCGGCAAGACCGGCAAGCGGCCGAATATCGTCGTCTTTCTGCTCGACGACGTGGGCTACAGCGACTTCGGCTTCAACGGCGGCGGCGACGCCGTGGGCAACGCGACGCCGGACGTCGACCGCATCGCAAAGCAAAGCCTCATTCTGAGCTCGGCGTATTCGCAGCCGAGCTGCTCGCCCACGCGCGCCACCATCATGACCGGGCAGAACATGGCGCACCACGGCATTCAGGTGCCGCCGATGTACGGCCAGCCGGGCGGACTCGCGGGACTCACCACCCTGCCCGAAGTGCTGTCGCGCGCGGGCTATACGACGCAGGCGGTCGGCAAGTGGCATATGGGCGAGAACGAAGGTTCGCAGCCGCAGAACGTCGGCTTCGACGACTTCCGCGGGTTCCTCTCCGTGTCCGACATGTACACGGAATGGCGCGATCCGCAGTACAACCCCGAGGTCGCGCTCAGTCCGGAGCGGTATCGCTACATCCTGAATCTGCCGTTCAACAAGAGCGATGTTCATGCAGTGAAAGGCGGCAAGATCGAGAGCCTCTACGAGATCAACACGGACACCATCAAGGATCTCGATCGGAAGTGGCTGGACTACACGGTCGCGTTTCTCGACCGGCAGAAAGACGCCGCGAAGCCCTTCTTTCTCTATTACGCGCCGCGCGCCTGCCATTTCGACAACTATCCGAACGACTACTACCGCGGCCGGTCGGCGGCGCGCACGAACTATGGCGATTGCATCGTCGAGGTGAACGACATCTTCAAGAAGATGATCGACACGCTTGAAGCCAATGGCGAGCTGGACAACACGATCATCTTCTTCGCCTCCGACAACGGGCCGGAACAGGAAGTGCAGCCCGCCGGACGCACGATGTTTCGCGGCGGCAAGGGTTCGACGTGGGAAGGCGGCGTGCGCTCGCCGTTTTTCGTCTACTGGAAAGGCATGGTCGAGCCGCGCCGCTCGGACGGCCTGTTCGATTTCGCCGACATCTTCAATACGTCGGTCGCCCTCGCCGGTCAGCCCGGCGCGGCTGTATCGAAGCTCGTGCCGGCGAGTAGCTATATCGACGGCATCGACCAGACTTCGTTCCTGCTCGCCGACAAAGGCGTGTCGAACCGGCGCAGCATCTTCTACTTCTGGAACGACGACCTCTCGGCCGTGCGCGTCGACGAATTCAAGCTGATGCAGAAGATGCAAGTGGGCGATTCGGTCACGCGGCAAGGCTACAACGGCGGCTTCTCCGGCACGATGCAGTCGGCGTGGACCGCGCTCGTCTTCAATCTGTACAGCGACCCGAAAGAAGAGGAGTCCGTTGCAATTCGTCACATTCCGGTCTCGGTGCCGCTCGTGGCGGAAATGCAGCGGTATCGCGAGGTGCTCAAGAAATACCCGCCACGCCACGTAATCTCCCTGAAGTGATGCGCGGCGCCCGCTCTCCCGCGAGAGCGGGCGCTCAGGCGCGAACGAGACTCGAGATGAAGCTCACGATTCGACAACGGCGCTTTGCGAGCGTCGTGGCGCTTGCCGTCATGCTGGCGGGCTCCGCTCTCGCTTACTACGAATACGAGCGGCGCGAGCCTGCGGCGCTGACCGTCGGCGACGGCCGCAGCGGCCCGAACGACATGGTATGGATACCGGGCGGCACGTTCACGATGGGCAGCGCACACCCGCACGCACTGCCGAACGAAGGCCCGGCGCACACGGTCAAGCTCGGCGGCTACTGGATGGACCGGCACGATGTCACGAATGCCGAGTTCGCGCGCTTCGTCGCGGCGACCGGCTATGTGACCACGGCGGAGCGCAAGCCTCGCTGGGAAGATCTGCAAGTGCAGTTGCCGCCGGGCACGCCGCGTCCGCCCGAGAGCACGCTGGTTCCCGGCGCGCTCGTCTTTACCGGCACCGACGCCCCCGTGCCGCTCAACGACTACACGCGCTGGTGGACATTCGTGCCCGGCGCAAACTGGCGGCATCCGACCGGGCCTGACAGCAGCATCGCCGGCAAGGAAAATCATCCGGTCGTGCAGGTGTCGTACGAGGACGCGCTCGCCTATGCGCGCTGGGCGCACAAGCGGCTGCCGACCGAGGCCGAATGGGAGTACGCCGCGCGTGGCGGCCTGCAACAGGCGGACTTCGCGTGGGGCGCGGAATTCGCGCCGGGCGGCCGCCAGATGGCCAACACGTGGAACGACAGCGCGCACACGTTTCCCGTCAATCTGCCGGACGCGCACGAGAAGGTGCAGGTCGGCACGTCGCCGGTCGGCAGTTTTCCGGCGAACGGCTATGGCCTCTTCGATATGGCCGGCAACGTGTGGCAGTGGGTCGCGGACTGGTATCGCGCCGACGCGTTTCGCATCGAAGCGGCTCGCGGCGATGTCGTGAGCAATCCGGCGGGACCGACGCAGAGTTTCGATCCGGAGAACGGCCCAACGGCCTACGCGCCGGAACGCGTGACGCGCGGCGGCTCCTTTCTGTGCAGCGAAACGTATTGCCAAAGCTACCGCGTGAGCGCGCGGCGCGGCACCGACCCGATGAACGGCATGTCGCACCTGGGTTTCCGTCTCGCGATGGACCAGAGCGAGTGGAAGGCCGAGCGGGCGCATAGCCGTTGACTGCAGCATTCGGCCGCGCTTGGGCTGGCCGGAGGGTATGGCTTGGAATCCATATCCGTACGGATCGGCGCTGGACGTCGGCGGCGGGTATTCGGCGCGGCAGGCGCTTCGAAGTGCTACTTCGTTGCGCAGCGCGAGCATCATCGGCCGCGAGACGTTCGACGACGAGCGCGCGATGCGGCTCGCGAGCGATATCGGCGCGCGGCATCAGCAAGGCTGCGTGTGCGCGCGCGTCGCGTACGTGCAAAGCGGCGCCGACGCGGCCGGCCTGCAACGGCTCACCCCTTCGGCCGATACCTTCAGGAAACCCTTGCTCTCGACGAAGCATCAACTCGCGTGGGACTGCGAGATGGTGAGCGTCGGCGTTTCGGCCCATGCTCGCGAACGACGCGAAATATCGCTTCTCGGCCTGGCCTCGATAAAAGACGCGCTCCGATAAGCGAAACGCCGCGCGCTCTCGCACGCGCGCGGCGTTTCGGGCGACGCTCCCGCAGCGTCAGTGTTGCGCTTGCAGGACTTCGTCCTCGAAAATGACCGATTGCCCGAGTTCGGCCCACGCGCGGGCAGCCGACAGGTAACGCTCCTCGATACTGCCGCGCCTGATTTTCATCGTCGGCGTGAGCAGGCCGCTGTCGATCCGCCACGAATCCTTGACGACCACGATGAAGTCCAGCTTCTCGTGGTCTTCGAGCGTCGCGTTAACGTTGTCCAGCAACGCGCGCAGTTCCGCCCGCAAGGCTTCGCGCGTCGCGGGGGCGTCCAGATCGCCCTGTGCCGCCGCCGACAGCATCACGAGCGCGAACGGCTGCGCGAATGCCGGTCCGGTGACGCAGACCGCTTCCACCTTCGGATGACTCAGCCGGTTCTCTATCGGCGCGGGGGTCACGTATTTGCCCTTGCTCGTTTTGAAGATCTCCTTCACTCGACCGGTGATCTTCAGCCGGCCGATCTCGTCCAGTTCACCGCGATCGCCTGTCCTGAAGAATCCGTCTTCCGTGAAACTGTCCGCAGTCAGCTCGGGCTGGCGATAGTACCCGAGCATCATCGTCGGCGACTTCAGCAGAATCTCGCCACTCTCGGCTATCTTGCATTCGACGTCGGGCATCGCCTGGCCCGAATAGCCGAGGCGCACAAGTCCGGGGCGGCTGTAGTGCGAATACGAGAAGTTCTCCGTCATCCCGTACACGTCCAGCAGTTCGAGACCGAGCGCGCGATACCAGTCCGTGATTTCCTCCGGCAGCGGCGCGGACCCGGTGAACGCGAGCCGCGTGGCGTCAAGGCCGAGCATAGTCAAGATCTGGCGTTTGAGCGCGCCGGCTTCGGGCGTGTCCGAAGGCAGCAGCGCCTGCTGCTCTTGCGGCAGCTTCGCGCAGATGCCGTGATAGAACTTGGTCCACAGACGCGGCATGGAGATGAAAAGCGTGGGCCGCGCCCGCAGCAGATCTTGCACGAAGGTCGCAAGGCTGTCGTTGAAGAACACGCGAAAGCCGTGGCACAGCGAATTGGCCTCGACGAACGAGCGCTCGGCCGTGTGCGCGAGCGGCAAATACGAGAGCACGCGCTCGGCCGGCGTGAAGCTGCCGAAGTCGCCCGAGCGCGTGGCGTACGCGAAGATGGTGCCGAAGCTGTGCATGACGCCCTTTGGACGCCCAGTGCTGCCCGACGTGTAGATGATCGTCGCGAGTTCGTCCGGCGACGGCAGATGCACGTCTTCGAGCGGCGCGGTGTCGGCGACGATATCGCTCCACCAGGACGCTTCGGGCGTGGCCGGCGACATCGGCAGGCCGACGAGCCGGGCGTTCGCAGGAACGACCTTGCGGATGGCGTTCCATGCGTCGGTCACGCCGTCGAGCTTGCCGACGAATACCACGCGCACGTTGCAATGCTCGAAGACGTATCGAGCGGTATCGGGATTGATCGTGGGATAGAGCGGCACCGAAACGTGGCCGGCGAGCCAGATGGCCAAATCCGCGATGATCCAGTGCGCGCTGTTCTTGCCGACGATGGAGATAGAGCTGCCTGGGGGCAACTGTAACGAGCGCAGCCAGCCGGCCATGCGCCGCGCCTCGTCGCCGACGTCCTTCCACGTGTAGTCGACGACGTGTCCGTCCGGCGTCGGTTCGGTCAGATAGATCGCATCCGGTTGCGTTTGCTCCCAGTGCAGAAACCGATGAACCAAGGTTCCCGAATTCGTACCGCTCATGATGTCTCCCACTCTATTCTTAAAATATGCCGCATCCATACTCGATGAGCGTATGCCGCGCGAGTCGGCTCGGCCAAGCGCTGATGCGCGCTCGCGGCGCGATGGCAAGTCGATCCGCGCGGCGCACCTCCGTTCACGTGGCCGCCGTTGACGCGGAACGACACAACAATACGCCGATACGGTCCTGCGTCGCCCACCCGTAAATAGGGGGGACGCGGCAGCGCAAACGGACGAAGCGCGCTTCGGCTCCGGCGCGCAGTCCATGCGAGCTCGGACTTGCATTCTATTGCGGCGGGCGATGCGCTCGACGGCGCGAGGCGCAAAGGCATTCAGGAATGCCAGAATGAAGAACGCGGCAGCCGTGGACTCCTGATGGAGCCGCGCGCCGCCGCGTGCAGCGCAGGCTCGCTTGCGCGAGCCCGGCATGGGTGACTTACGTCTGTCGCTTACGTCTGTCGCTTAGGACTGAATGAACGCGAGAAGGTCCGCGTTGAGCGTTTCCGCGTTGACCGTCAACATGCCGTGCGAGAAGCCGGGATACGTCTTCAGCGTGCCGTTCTTGAGCAGTTTGATCGACTTCAACGCGGCATCGGCGATGGGCACGATCTGATCGTCTTCGCCGTGCAGCACGAGCGTCGGCACGGAGATGGCGCGCAGGTCTTCCGTCTGGTCGGTCTCGGAGAACGCCTTGATGCCGTCGTAGTGCGCCTTGGCGCTACCCATCATGCCCTGGCGCCACCAGTTCTGGATCACGCCCTGATGCGCGGTCGCGCCCGGACGATTGAATCCGTAAAACGGACCCGCGGGAACATCGACGAAAAACTGCGCGCGGTTGTCGGCGAGCGCCTTACGGAAGCCGTCGAACACGTCGAGCGGCAGGCCTTCGGGATTCGCTTCGGTCTTGAGCATGAGCGGCGGCACGGCGCTGACGAGCACGGCCTTGGCGACGCGCCCCGCCGGTTCGCCGTGCTTCGCCACATAGCGCGCCACTTCCCCGCCGCCGGTCGAATGGCCGATGTGCACCGCATTGCGCAGGTCGAGCGCCTCGACGACGGCGAAGGCGTCCGCCGCGTAGTGGTCCATGTCGTGTCCGTCCGAAACCTGCGTCGAGCGGCCATGACCGCGCCGGTCATGAGCGATCACGCGATAACCCTTCTGCACGAAGAAGAGCATCTGCGCGTCCCAGTCGTCGGAAGACAACGGCCAGCCGTGATGGAAGACGATCGGCTGCGCATCCTTCGGACCCCAGTCCTTGTAGAAGATTTCGACGTTGTCTTTCGTTGTGACGTACGGCATGGTCATTTCCTCTTTGACGTTATAGAGCATTAGCCGGCGATCATTTTCCGGCGCCAATATGACAACCGCTACCGTGGGTGGCGGCTGGTACGACGAAGTGCGCAACGCGATGTGGGGAGAGTACGGACGCCGGCATCTTGGTGGAAGAGCGGCGGATGCAATGCATTGTTGCACTGGTGCGACGTGCCTTGCAACGAAGGTGTCCGGATACCAGAATCGGGACGATGCGATGCTGAACGCTAAGAGGAATAATCGGCACGGCGCGTTGCGCACGAGCACGCCGACGCGCTTGAAGCGGGTGCGCTTTCTCACCGATCTGGCGACCGCTGCTTGAATTCCGCGCCCATCATGCACCAGCCTAAAGCCGGTTGAAGGACAATCCACCGGCTGTCTTGGAGTCAGTTCGCCATGCGCGGCGGATGAGAGCCCTGCCCTCGTCCGCCGTTTCGCCTCACGGTTGCAGAAGACCGACCGGCTCGACCAGACTGCCCGTCTCGATGACGCCCTCTTCGACGACGCGCGCCGTGACGCCGCCGAAGCCTCGCACGGCGTTGTATCCGCCCACGCCGAAGGTTTCTTCCATCCGCGAACAGGGATGACATTCACCGGTCACGAAAAGGACCGCGCTGCCGATGCGGACCTGCCGGTCCTTCAGCGCGTTCAGGTTGATGCCGTCTGTAACGATGTTGCGCCGAAGGTCCAGTGGCGACACGCGCTCGCGCCCGAGATGGCTCGCAATCGCCCGCAGGCTTTCAGCTGCGATGAGCGTGACTTGCCGATTGCCGCGCGTGCGGCTGTAGTGATCGCCTTCCAACCCTCCGTCTGTCGATGCGCGAACTGAGCGCACTTCGACGAGCGGCACGCGCCGCGCGGCGCGCAGGCCGATCCATACGACTTTGCCCGAGCGAACCGGCGCGAGCATGAGCCGGGTCAGAGGGGAATCGGGATTGAGCGGCATCGATCGATGAGGTTCACGTGGCAGTGGGCCATTCTCGTGCGGTTCACGTTTCCGCGCTCGTCGGCGTCCAGCCGAAGACCTCCTCGAAACGCTCGCGAAACGGCGTTCGAATGCCGGCGGGCGACTGCCGGACATAGGCTTCGGCGCGGCCGCGCTCTTCTTCGCCGAGCGATTGCAGATAGGTGACCGCTTCATCGACGCTCGGCATGCGGCCGTTGACCTCACGCGATTTGGGCGGCAGCGCCGTCCAGATCACGGCGTCGGCGCCGTTGCGTTCGAGCCATGAGGCGATTGCATGCGATTGCGGATACGTCATGCCTGAGGGCGCGGGAATGCTGCCGATCCATTCGACGACATTGGCCCGCACATCCTCACGCGCGCGCAACGCCTCGCGCGCGGCGTCGAGCGAGTCGAGAGCGACCCGCGCCCAGAACGTGGGTTGCAAAGGTCCCGACTCCAGTACGACGAGGCTCACGATCTCGCCGTCCGAATGGCGTGCGAATTCGAGCGGAAGCAGCGGGCCGCCCTCGCGCCATTCTCCGTCGATGGGGAACCCTTTGAGATTCCATAGCAACGACCCCCACGCCACACAGACGATGTTCATGCGTTTCGCTTTCGTTGAAAAGGCTGGAGAAGCGAGCACGCCGCATGCCCACGAGATGCCGGGCGCGCGGCGCCGGTCGTCGCGCTGATTCGCGCGCACTGCCGGTTAGCGCAATGGAAATCGTGGCCGGAGCCGAAGTGCGCCGCTGATCACAGTGGACGCCATGACGTCCAAGGCCACGTAGACGAGCCATCCGAGTCGGGCCGCTTTCAGGGCGAACAGCGTGGACGAATCATGGAAAGCCCGACAACGAGTCGCGCAGTGATCAAACGTTGAACCGCGCGTCAGGTCCCTGTATCAGGCTGCTTGCGGCTCGAACGGAAACTGTTCGACTTCGCCGCCCTGCGCGACGACCACCGTGCTCTCCGGAATCTCCTGCCACCATCCGGGCAAATCGGCGAGCGGCTCGGACACGACAAGGAAGGCGTCCTCTCCGGTCATCGCGATGCGCGGATCGTCGGGATACAACTCGTGCAAGTGACGGAACGACGTGTTGTGAAAGAGCGAGCGCGACTGTCTTTCGCTCGAATAGCGGACTGCCACGATTTGCTCGCCGTCGGTTGCGCAGACCGTCATGTTCAGCGGGTCCGCCACGCCATGGCGGCGGGCGGTGTCCTCAACGAAGGCCACCATCCGCTTGAGCGCGGTGACAGGCGCATGCGCCAGACCGAACGTGAGCGCGAGGAAGAACAGCACTTCCGAATCGGTCGATCCTTCGATCGACGGGAACAGTTCGGGCGCAACCGCCACCATCAGATCGCGGCGCAACGCCGGAAAATTGCGCACGAGGCCGTTGTGCATGAAGAGCCACCGGCCGTAACGGAACGGATGACAGTTCGTTTCCTGCGACGGCGTGCCGGTCGCCGCGCGAATGTGCGCGACGAACAGCGGCGCGTGAATGGCGCGCGCGGCTTCGCGCAGGTTGCGATCGCTCCACGCCGGCTGAATGCAACGATAGCGAAACGGAATGTCGGTCGGATGCCCGTACCATCCGATCCCGAAGCCGTCCCCGTTGGTGGTGGTCTGGCCGAGCCGGGCGTGCAGGCTCTGGTCGATCAGCGAATGCTTCGCGTTGAAGAGCACGGTCTCGAGCTGAAGCGGATTGCCCGAATAGGCGAGCCAGCGGCACATGATCTTTCCTGTGGAAGGGGCGTGAGTCGGCGGCGCGTCTTCGCAGTAACGAAACCGGACGATCGGTCTGAGCCGCGCCGGCATCCCTCGCACGCGCAGGCCAGCAGGATCGACGATACACCGATTGTTCGCGTGCTGCCCTTGGCTCGAGGATCTTGCCGCGCATCACGCTCATGCTGCTGTCGAGCGCAACCGTGCGTGCCGTGGCTATGCCCGGCGATGATTCGCGAACATCGCCATGAGCAAGCCGCCGTCGTACCTGTTGCTCGGCAGTGTCTCCTTCACTTCGCTCAAGCGTGATCCACAAGGGCGTCGCTGGCTATTTAGACGCGCTCGCTCTGCACGATGGCATCCCGGTCAGGCTGATCCTTCACCCACCGCCAGAAAAGCTTATAGGCCACCGCGAGCATGACCGGGCCGATGAAGAGTCCAATCACGCCGCCCGTGACCATGCCGCCGAGCGCGCCGATCAGCACCACGGGCATGGGCACCGCCACGCCACGGCCCAGCAGCAAGGGCTTGAGCACGTTATCGGCGAGCCCCGCTATGAAGACATAAATCGCGAAAGCAATCGTCGCCGCGCTGAAGCCCTCGGTCAGCACGACATAGACGATAACCGGCAGCGTGATGAAGGTCGCGGGAAGCTGCATGATCCCGAGCAGCAGCACGCCCAGCGCGAGCAGACCGGCGCCGGGAATGTCCACTACGATGAACGCGATGCCGATCAACAACATCTGAATGAACGCGATGCCGACCACGCCCTGCGCGACGGCGCGAATGGTCGCCGTGGACAGATCGGCGATCTGCCGTCCGTTCTCCGGCCCGGAGATCCGCGATGCGATCAACACTGCGCTCTGATAGCCTTTCTCGCCGTGAGCCATGAAGATGCCGGCGACGATCAAGGCCAGGAAGAACACGACGAGCCCGGCGCCGAGACCGGTAATGGTGCCGAGCACGGCGAGGCCAGCCTGCTTCAACTGGGGCGTGAACTTCTGCGCGAGGACAGTGATATCCGTGGACGCCTGCGCCCAGAAGTCATAGACGTGACGGCCTACGAACGGCCATGCGGCGACCGAATCCGCCGGCGGCGGAATGTGCAGCGTGCCGCTCCTGATGATGGACATCGCGTGCTCCATCGAATTCGCTATTGCCACGCCGAGCAGGTACGTCGGCACCAAAATCACAGCGAACGCGACGAGGATGATGAGCGACGCGATGACTCCGTTCCTGCCCCCGAGCGGACCGCGAAGCTTGACCTGTAGCGGATACAGCGTGACCGCCAGGATGAGTGCCCAGACCATGAGATTCAGGAATGGCACGAAGACGCGAAAGCAGAAGACGGCGAGAACGGCGACGAGACCTGCGCGAATCAAGACATCGAGCAACTCGCGCGATAGCGTGCGTTCGGAAACTGGAGTGAGCATTTCGTGCCTCCTCGCGGCTTGCCGCGGAGCGTGACGCGCGGCTGACCACGGTTGCCGGGACCATCGACTTTCAGCGCGCCGGCTCGCAAGCAGCCACCGGTCCGACAGCATACGACCACATACGACCACTAATGACACGACGCGGACATGACGTTCACCGCAGAGGCGCTAAAGAAAGCGTTTCCCCGTCCAAGTCTAGGACGGACAGTCCGACTTCTCAAACAAATCCACTGCGATGCAGCGAGAGGAAGTTTTACGCTGTAATCGGGATTCGTTTGGCCGGGAAAAACGGCTCAAAACACGCGCTTCGCACCCGCAGCACACCTTAACGCGCCGTAGGGACAAGCGAGGGTCGCGGTTCCGGGTCCATGTGCTATAACTTTCTTTGCACCCCGTGTCTCAATTCAACGCTTCGTTAGCCAAACGGTGGAAACCATGATGCAAAGACGAATTCTCGTGACGGCATCTTCCGCCGTCCTCGCGCTGAGTTGCCTCGCACTGAATGGCTGCACCATGAACAGAAACGCGGGCACCGAGCAAGCGGCGGGGGCCGCCGATCAGCGGCGCTCCATCGACGCCGATGTCGACAGCACCATCCAGCGGCTTTATGCGAGCGTTCCCGGTTCGCGGGAACTGGTCGGCAAGGCCCGCGGCATCCTCGTGTTTCCGTCGGTACTGCAGGCCGGCCTCGTGGTCGGCGCGGAATACGGCAAAGGCGCGCTTCGCGTAGGCGGCCACACGGTCGGCTACTACAGCACGACTTCCGGCTCGTTCGGCCTGCAGGCCGGCGCGCAGTCGAAGGCGCTCATCTTTCTCTTCATGACGCAAGAGGCGCTCGACAACTTCCGCAACTCCAAGGGCTGGTCAGCGGGAGCGGATGCATCGGTGGCGCTTCTCAAGATGGGCGCGAACGGCAAGCTCGATACGACCACCGCCACCAAGCCGGTCAATGCGATCGTATTGACGAACGCTGGCCTGATGGCGGATGCCTCGCTTCAGGGCACGAAAATAAGCCGACTGGACGAATAAAGCCGCGTCGCTTTCTACGAGCATGAGATCGCGCAGCGCCCGCATCAACGGGATGCGCGATCCATCACGCTGCGCGCGTGACGCGCGATCATCAGTTCTTCGTTCGTCGGAATCACCCACGCGCCGACTTTGCTCGTCGCCGTGCTGATGCGCGTTTGACCGCGCGCGTTCGCATCTGTATCGAGTTCGATGCCCCACCATCGCGCTTCATCGCACACGCGCCGCCGTATTTCGGCAGCATGTTCGCCGATGCCTGCGGTGAACACGAGAGCGTCCAGGCCGTGCAGCGCCGCGCTCATCGAACCGATCTCGCGGGCGATCCGGTACACATACAGGTCGATGGCAAAGCGCGCGCGTGCGTCGCTGCTTGCCAGAAGCGCGCGCATGTCGCCCGATACGCCGGACACGCCGAGCAGCCCCGAGCGGCGATACAGCAGGTCCTCGATCTCGCGCGCGCTCATGTTCATCTCGTCTAGCAGATACAGGATCACGCCGGGATCGAGGTTGCCGCAGCGCGTGCCCATCATCAGGCCATCCAGCGCCGTGAATCCCATCGTGCTGGCTACGCTCTTGCCCGCCGACATCGCGCATAGGCTCGCGCCGTTGCCCAGATGCGCGACCACGGTGCGCCCGTCTGCTGCCGCGGGCGCGAGGTCCGGCAGCGCGCTTGCAATGTACTCGTACGAAAGACCATGAAATCCATAGCGCCGCACGCCCTTCTCAGTGAGCGATGCCGGCAGCGCAAATGCCTGCGCCAGCGCGGGCTGTGCCGCGTGAAACGCCGTGTCGAAGCACGCGACTTGCGGCATGGCCGGATTGCGCTCCGCGATGATTCGTATCGGCTTCAGGTTGTGCGGCTGATGCAGCGGCGCGAGTGGCGTGAGGGCGTCGAGTTCGGCGATCACATTCGCGTCGATCAGCACCGGCTCCGTGAAATGCGCGCCGCCATGCACGACGCGATGCCCCACTCCCACAAGGCGATGCCCTTCGCCATGCGCGCGCAGAAAGTCGGCGATATGCGTAATGGCTTGCGCGTGTTCGAGCGTCGAGCCGTCCGGCCACGCATGCGCGCCGGTCTGCTCGCCGCGCGCGTCGAACGCGGCGAAGCGCGGCGCGCCGAAGAGCCCTTCCGCCTGCCCGCGCGAAACGAGCGCTAGATCGGGGCTTTGCGCGTCGAATGCGCTGAACTTGATGCTCGATGAACCCGCGTTCAGAACCAGAATGACGTCGGCCATCTTTTCACCCCGTCACGTGCAGTTCTTCGCGGCGCTTGGCCGCGACCAGCGAGGCGATCGCGCACGAGGCCAGCCGCGATTGCAGCGAATCGGCGCGACTCGTCAGGATGATCGGCACGCGCGCCCCGAGCACGATGCCCGCGGCATCCGCGCCCGCGAGAAACGACAGGCTTTTCGCGAGCATGTTGCCCGCTTCGAGGTCCGGCACGATGAGCACGTTCGCGCGCCCCGCGACCGGCGAGTCGATCTTCTTCGTGTGCGCGGCTTCCAGATCGATGGCATTGTCCAGCGCGAGCGGCCCGTCGACGAGCGCACCCGTGATCTGATGCCGGTCCACCATCTTGCAGAGCGCCGCCGCTTCGATCGTGGACGGCACTTTCGGGTTCACCGTTTCCATCGCCGAGAGAATCGCCACGCGCACTTCCTCGAGGCGCAATGCATGGCCAAGATCGATCGCGTTCTGCACGATGTCGACTTTATCCGCGAGCGTCGGCGCAATGTTGATCGCCGCATCGCTGATGATGAGCGCGTTCTGATGCCCCGGTACGTCCATGATGAAGCAGTGGCTCACGCGCCGCGCGGTGCGCAGGCCACCTTCGCGCTTCACGACCGCCGCCATGACCTCGTCGGTGTGCAGGCTGCCTTTCATGAGCGCTTCGACGCGCGCTTCGCGTACGCTGTCCACCGCCAGTTGCGCGGCCGCGTGGCTGTGCGGCGCGTCGACTAGCGGATAGCGCGAGATGTCGAGCCCGCACTCGCCGGCTATCTCGTGGATCCGGTCGCTCGGCCCGAACAGTTGCGGCGCGATCAGCCCCATCTCGGCAGCCTTCACCGCGCCTTCGAGCGAAGTCCGGTCGCACGGATGCACGACCGCAGTGGCAAGCGGCGGCAGCGTCGTGGAAATCTCGATCAGCCGTTGATACTTCTCATGCGTATGCTCCATGAATGCCTCCAGCAGGAATTTCAAGGAAGCGCAGGTGCGCTCATGACGTGACCTTCAAGGCGATGCCGACGACGCCCAACGTTCGGTCATGCCGACGGTCAACGCGCCTCGCTCGTTGCAACGGTGTCGCGATATCTGGCGACCACATGCTCCAGGTTGTAGAACATGCGCGCCTCGCCTAACGACTCGCCGAGCGGCGAACGGCGCACGCTGTCGAGCACGCTCGGATTCAAGCCCGCGAGCCATAGCACGGTGCCGTTTGCACTCAGGCGTTGTTCGGCTTCCGCGAGCATCTTGAGCGCGGTGTATTCGAGGTCGAAAACACGGCTCAGGTCCAGCACGACGATATGTGCATCGGCATCCTGAACGATTGGACGAATTTTGTCGGCCACGCGCTGCGCGTTGACGAAGAAGATTCGTCCTTCGGGACGCAGCAGGAGCATGCCGGGAAACGCTTCGTCGTCGGGATGTCGCACCGATGCCGGCCGGAATACGTTGGTGCCGGGTATGCGCTTGAGCACGTACAGCGGCGGATTCGACACCTGATGCGCGAGCATCAGCAGCGAGACCACGATGGCGACGACAATGCCCGCGAGCGTTCCCACCAACACGACGCCCACGCATGCAGTAAGCGCCCAGACGAACTCGGTCTTGCGCACTCTCAGGATCGCGCGGAATTCGGCCACGCTGAAGAGGCCGATTGAGTAATACACGACGACTGCGGCAAGCGTTGCGTGCGGCATCAACGCCATTAGCGGCGCGAATATCAGCATGACGGCGAGCGCGATGAGTGCCGTGACGATCTGCGCGCATTGGGTACGCGCGCCGGCTTGGCGGTTGACGGCGGTCTGGCTCGTGCCGCCGCCGGACACCATGCCTCCGAAGAGCGCGCTTCCGACATTCGCGATACCTGTCGCGAAGAGTTCGCGGTTGGCGTTGGGCGGCGGCTCGTCGTTGCGTGCGAACGCGCGGCCCGCCGCGATGCTTTCGGTGAAGCTCATCAGCGCAATGCCCAGTGCGTGCGGCCAGAGCGCGAGCGCAAGCGCCGGGTCCGGCTTCACCCACGAGGGCAGTCCTGCGGGAACCACGCCCACCGTCTCGACGCCATGCGAGCGCAAGCCGAAGACGGCAACGGCCGCGATCGCCGCCGCTACCACGATGAGCGGCGCAGGCGCGTGCGGCGCGAATCGCTCCAGCGCGACCAAGGCGGCGATGCTGATGAACGCGAGCGCCGTCGTGGCCGGCGACGCGTGCGGCAGGTTGCCGATCAACGACGCCACGCTGTGAAAGAACGATTCCTTCGGGAAATGAATCCCGAATAGCTTCGGCAACTGATCCACGACGATCACGATGGCCACGCCCGCCTTGAATCCCACGAGCACCGGCTCGGAGATGAAGTCCGCGACGAAGCCCATTCGCAACACGGCCGCCGCCACGAGCATGCCGCCGACGAGAGCGGTCAGCGTGGCGTTCAGGGTCGCGAGCATCTGCGGATCGCCGGCCTTGGTCATCATGCCGAGCGTATCGCCCGCAAGAATGGCAAGCGTGGTGGTGGTGCTGACGCTCAGCACGCGCGACGCGCCCGTGAGCGCGTAGATAAGCATCGGTACGCACGCTGTGTAGAGGCCCACCTGCACGGGCAAGCCTGCGATCGTCGCGTAAGCGAGCGCCTTCGGAATGACGACAGCCGCAGCCGTCGCGCCCGCGATCACGTCGGCATGCGCCCACTGCTTGTCGTAGCGCGACAGCCACTCGGGCATCATCCCGGCGCGGGTGGCGCGAGCGGCGGATGCGCGTTCCGGCATGGCGACTCCCTCGGTGAGCGGGCGGTGCGGCGTCGACGGCAAGAGGCATCAGAACCGCTCGGGCACGTACCTCAGCGGATGATCGCTCTCGCGGTAGCCCTCCGGCTTCTGCCTTTTCGGCAGCTTCACCTTTTCGCGGGGAAGCACGGTGTAAGGGATGTTCTCGAGCAGGTGACTGATGAGATTGAGCCTCGCGCGCCGCTTGTCGTCCGAACGCACGACGTACCACGGTGCATCGTCGGTGTCCGTCGCGGCGAACATGTCGTCGCGCGCACGCGAGTAGTCGTACCAGCGGCTATAGGAGCGCAGGTCCATCGGCGAGAGCTTCCAGATCTTGCGCTCATCGTGGATGCGCGCTTCGAGGCGGCGGGTCTGCTCTTCTTCGCTCACTTCGAGCCAGTACTTCAGCAGGATCACTCCGGAGTCGATGATCGCGCGCTCGACGAGCGGCACGCCCTTTAGGAAGGTCTGCACTTGCTCGGGCGTGCAGAACCCCATCACGCGCTCCACCCCCGCGCGGTTGTACCAACTTCGGTCGAATAGCGCGATTTCGCCTGCAGCGGGAAGGTGCGGGATATAGCGCTGAAAGTACATCTGCGTTTTCTCGCGCTCCGTGGGCGCCGGCAGCGCGATCACGCGAAAGATACGCGGACTCACGCGCTCCGTGAGTGCCTTGATGGTACCGCCCTTGCCCGCGCCGTCGCGTCCCTCGAACACCACGCAGATTTTCGCGCCGGTATGCACGGTCCACTGCTGTAGCCTCACGAGTTCCACATGCAGGCGCGCCAGTTCCTTCTCATACTGCTTTCCGCTCAGACGATTTCCCGAGCGCGCGCCTTCCGATTCCCCGGCAACCTTGTCTTCCATCGCGTTGGCTCCCCATTGGTTCTCGATCTGCACTCAAGCGTGGCGCTCGTTTCAAGCGACGCGCGCGTGCTTCACGTTTCATTGCGCTCGGGCATGACCTGCACCACGAGCGTGCGGTCCTTCCAGAACATGTTGTGGACGCGCGGCTGCAGCGTGCGCAGCATGTGCGGCTCGAGCGAGTGGAAGCTCACGACCGCGGCGGGACGTTCGCCGGTGCCGGGAACGCGTTCTATCGCGTCGAACGCAGGAAACCCGTACTTGCAGAGAAATTCGCGGATCTCATCGTCCGTCGTGTTCGGTTCGACATTGCCTAGCCAGAGATCACTCATTGCGATGTTCTCCCTCAATGCACCGGTTAGAGCCAGTGACTTTG
This sequence comes from Caballeronia sp. M1242, assembly GCF_017220215.1. Lineage (NCBI taxonomy): Bacteria > Pseudomonadati > Pseudomonadota > Betaproteobacteria > Burkholderiales > Burkholderiaceae > Caballeronia > Caballeronia sp. M1242. The sequence continues at coordinate 220,310 of NZ_CP071132.1, forward strand.
ACGAGCCGCGTGCCTGACCATGTCGCGCGTCGGCCGTGTGATGTGCTTAACGAATTAACCGCGTTCGTCCCGCGCCTTAGATTTGCGCTGCGCGAGCGGATTGAGCGCGCTCACGAATATGACGATGCCTATGGCGAGCGCGAACATGCCATAGCGAAATTCGGACGTGGTGTCATACAGAAGACCGTGAATCGTGGCATACAGCCCGAACAACCAGATGAAAACGCCGATTGCGGCACACACGCTTCGAAGCTCGATTCGTCTCATCCATGCCTCCGCGGTTGCCATGCATCGGATACTTCAGTTTAGGAAATTCTGAGTGGTCCTGTGGACACACTTGCTGCAATCCGCTTGGCGCGTTCGGCGCGTTGGACTAAATTGCTAGCGTATTGCCCCTAAGATCGAGCCACCGCGCCGGTCCTGCGACCGGCGGCGCGAAAGGATGCAGGTCCGACTTGGACAGCCGTGCATCTCAACAGAGGCCGAGCATGCCGAACGCGATTCTCAAGCACGGCCGATTGCATGGATTCGTGGCTTCGTTGCTCCCGCTTGTTCTTTCGTTGCCGATGGATTACGCAAAGGCTCAGAACACGCCACCGCAGGCGCCGGGCCGCACGTTCGTCGGCGCGAACGTCAAGCAGTACGCGGACGCGGTGCTCGCGATCATGTCGTACACGGCCGTGCCCGACGTGACCACGAGCTCGCTCTCCATCAATAGCGGCACTACCGGCAACCCGGGTTTCGGTCAGACGCAATTCGGCGGCGGCTTTACCATCAGCAGGTCGTTTCCGCTCTATCTCGAAGGCACGGTCGCCTATAGCCGCTACGATCCGACCTTCATCGCCACCGACGGCAATCAGGAACGTCCCGTGCCCACCAAATGGAACACGGCGAGCACGACGGTGGGCATCGGCTGGGACTTCCCGATTACCGATGAACTGCGCTTGCGGCCGATCGTGAACGGCATGGTAGGCCGCGTGGCGAGCGACCTGCGCATCGCGCAGACCGTCTTCAACCATGTGGCCGACGCGAACCTGCAATTCCTCGAAGACGGCGTGCTCAACGCCTATGGCGTCGGCGGGTCGCTGATGCTCGATCTCGAACACTATCGCGAGCATTACGAAGTCGACGTGGAACTGCGCGCGACCGATATCTATCTACGCAGCTTCGGCTCGTCGTCCGATGCCGTGCAGGGTTCGGCGACCGCGCAGCAATTCAGCCTGTGGGCTCGCTGGCGCGCGCCGACCGGCCTGAGCGCGTTAGACAGGCCGCTTCGCTACGTGCTCGAAACCGCGTACTCGCATTACTTCGGCGACAGCGCCGGCGCGCTCGGCTTCAACGACCTTACCTCGGTCGGTGTGGGTCTGGAACTCGACAGCAGAAAGTACCCGATTGTCATCACGCGCACGCGCGCCATGGTGCGTTATGTCTTCGGACACAACGTGCATGGCGTGTCCTTCGGATTCGCTGTTAGCTTTTGACTCTTTCGCCACCTGCGGCCTTCACCGCTTCTTGATGCGCCATTCGCCGCTCGCCTTCTTGCAGGCGACCGGCGTCCAGCGCTGCGTCTGCCCTTTCGCGACGGCAACGAGCGTCACGCTGCGGCACGTTTCGCCGCCGCTTTGCGTGGTGTCGCGCGGCGTGACGGTGCCTTCGATATGAACCGGATTGCCCGTGCCTTCATTGTTCCAGGGAACCGACTGCCCGTCCTTCTGCGTGTCGAGCGCATGCTGGGCCGCGCGGTTGAGCGCCTGGCGGTCAGCGGGCTTCATATAGCTGATCGGCGTGTCGCGCAGGAAGTTCAGATTGTTGGCGAACGCGCACGCGCACGACATCGCGAGCGTCGCCGCGACGCTGCATTTGGCGACCGTGTATGCGAGACCGCGCGAAATCCCGATCATGGTTCGGTGTCCTTTATAACACGTTGCGTTGGCTCGGATCGTACTTCGGGTCGGGCTGCTTCTGCGTTTGGCGCAGCACGCCCTGTTCGTCGAAATAAAAGTGGAACAACATATGATCGATGTTGTTCTCCATGTACCGATACGACCACACGTCGCGATTCATTCGCTTGTAATGCGCCGTCTCGAACGGGCGGCCGAAGTTCATCAATACGTCGTCGCGCGTCCATTTGCCTACTTCCGCGCGGTAGAACTCGTTGTCCTGAAGCACTTGCCGGACGCTCACCACCTTGCCCGATGCATCGACATCGACGGCGGTGGTGGTGCTGCCCATCGGCTGCGTGGGCCACATGAGCCGCTTGCCGCCGCCCGGCAGGTCATACGTCTCTTTGGGCGTTCCCAGCCGCGCGACGATAGCCTGCTGATCCATACCCGCCTCGACGTGCTGCTCCGGCTGCGCGCAGCCTGCGAGCGCAAACACGGCGATGCATGCGCTGCGTGATAACGCCACTCCGATGCGTTTTGGCATGGCTATTTCTTCGCGGCCGGTTCCACGGATATCGCGAGCGCCTCCGTATAGACGGCCTTCACTTGATCGCCCTTCTTTACGCGCTTGAGCCGTTCCGGGTCCTCGACATGCAGGTCCAGCGTATTGCCTCGCGGTCCACGCAGCGTGACGGTCTTCGCATGACGGTCAACTGCCACGACGTCGGCGATGATGGTCACTTCGCGGCCAATTTCCCCGCCCGGCTTCGCGCCAACGGGCGCACGCTCGGCCGTCGCCTTCTCGGACGCCGATGGCGACGTCTTCTTGTCGACGAGACTCAGTGTCAGCGATTCACGATACTGCGCGGTCACGAGATCGCCCACCGCAAGCTGGTCGAAATTGCGCGCCTCGTTCGTCACTTCCAGTTCCATGACCTTGCCGGCCGCTGTCTTGAGCGTGACGGTGCGCGTTGCCGGGTCGATGCCGACAATGGTCGCGGTCACTTTCGACACACCTTGCACGGTAGCGCCGTTCGCGTCCCGCGTAATGGTCGCGTCGGTTTGCGGCTCGGCTGCGAATGCGGTTGCGAAAAGGACAAGGCATGAGATGACGACCAGACTGACACGCTTCATTTCGACACTCCTCATTCAATTGACGCAAGAAGGCTCGCTAACGCTACTGGATGGAATAGCCGCGTCCCTGCATGCACGCGGCCCACGCGCGGTTATACGTGTCCATGGCGCCCTGGCTCTGCGCTTGCGCGTTGGCCTGCTGCGCGCGCCGGTTCTGACGGGCCCTCACGCCGCCCGCCATGGTGCCGGCGGTCGCGCCGATGGCCGCGCCCTTGCCGGCATCCCCCGTGATCGCGCCGATCACCGCGCCGCCGGCCGCGCCGCGCGCCGCGCCGGCCACGCGCTCGCCGCCGCCTACAGCCGGGCCCGATTGGGGCGGCGGCGCCGTCGATGCGGTCGCCGGATCGATACCCGTGTTGCTCTTCGCCCAGCTGTAGCACGCGCCGTCATCCTTCTGTTGCTGCTGCGCGCTTTGTCCTTTCGACGGATACGCGATTGGCTTGCTTTGCGCAAGAGCATCCAGGGCGAGCGAGGCGATCACAATGGCGGCGAGCGCGCGCCAGCACGTTGCATTCATATGGACTCCTTTATGTGTCGGAATTTCAGACGGGGGATCCTATCCGTCACGGTTCGTTCACGCGCGTCCACGTCGGGTCCGGATCGAATTCCGTCAGCGGTTGCGCGGACGGGCCCCGGTTCTTCTGATACACTACGCCGTTGTTATTGACAATGAATGTCATGACGCCGCTCTCGCCGTATTGCGCCGGGTACGCCACCATCGCGAAGCCGGCCAGCATGCGCCCATTGATGATGTAGCTGAAAGCGCCTCCCGGCGCGTTCTTGCCTTGCCGCGTGAGAATGCGAAAGTGGTAGCCGTGATACGGGTCGCCCGCGTGACGGTCCTTGAAATAGGTCGAGCTCGCGGCGATCAGCGGACCGAAGGGACTTTGTTCTTCGCCCCGAGTCGCATCCGCTGGCCAGTAGAGTCCGTCGCGCTTGCCGGGCGAACTGCCGAGCTTGCGCGCGTACTGCAACACGCCGTCCCCCATGCGATCTTGGGAAGCGTACTCGCGCTGGGCATCGAGATACGCGCGCAGCACCTTGATCGCCTCGCGCTCGCTCGCGCCGATACGCCGGTCCAGCACCTCCTGCTCGCCCTCTTCCGTGGCGAAGCGCCAGACGCCGTTCTCTCGAACGAGCGGAATGGGCATGGGCCACGCATCGTCGCCGATCACGAGAATGCGTCGGTCGGGCGAAGCCTCTTCGAGCCGGTGAAACGCCTCGAATTCGGCGAGCGCATTGGCGCGCAACTGGCGATTCTCGGCTTCGTCGGATGTCACGACGAGTCGCTTGTGCGCGCTGCCGAAGATGCTGATGAGCGCGGCGTCATCGTCCGATTTGAGCGCCTGCACGAGTGCGCTGACGGCTTCCTCGGGTGTCGCGAATGTCTGCTGGTCGGTCGCTGCGAAGACCGTCGCGGGCGCGAGCAACATCGCGACTGTCGCGAACGAAATGACGAGACGAGTCAACTTAGTGTTCATAGGCGCCCCTAGCGACGACCCCCGCGGCCGCCACCGAAGCTGCGACCTCCGCCTCCTGAGAAGCCGCCGCCTCCGCCGCCACCGAAGCCGCCGCCCTGGAAGTTGCGACCGCCTTGGCCGCCTGCCATCGACTGCCGGCTCGCGGCCCCGCGCGCGCTGTCCGCGCGGGCGCTTTGACCCGAGCCATAGCCGCTCAATGCATCGCCGCCGCGCGCCTGAAAGTTCGACGCGCCATGCGCGCGAGGCGTGTTCTGCATGGCGAGTTGCGTGCGTGCGGACGCGCGCTCGGTGCCGCCGGCCCCGCCGAAACCCGCACCTCCTCCGCTCCCACGCGAAGGCGCGTCGCCCACGCGCTGCATCGAGGAACGCCCGCCCGTGCCGGAGACCTGTCCCGGCTTCTTCTCGGAGCGCCATGTGCTCGACTGTTGCGTTGCGCCCGATCCCGACCGGTTCGCCGCGCGATTGCTCAGGTTGGTCTGCACGTCGGCTCGATTGGCGTTCTGTTCGCGGTTGATGTTGATGGTGTTATTGCCGCCGTTATAGTTGGCCTCGTACCGTCCGCCGTTCCACGCCGCGGTGATGGCCGCGCCCCAGATCATTCCCGTGGCGAACGCCGCGCCGGGCGCATACGGATAGTAGTAGACGGGGTAAGGCGCCGGAGCGTACGTATAGACCGGCGTCGGACTGCTCACGACCACCGTGGACGGGTTGTACTGCGGTACATAGATGACTTCTGGATTAGACGGCACGATCTTGATCACTTCCTTCTCGACCACGACCGTCTGCTTGTCGTCGCTCTTCAGGTTGCCGACTGATTGAGTCTGCCGGCGAAAACGCTGCACGGCTTGCAAGACGGCGTTCTGATCCGCCACGACCGCTTCGCCGAGCGCAACCGTCCAGTCGAGATCGGTGCTCATCTTCTTCACTATCTCGGGATAGTTGAGCAGCGCCTTCACCGAGTCTTGCCAGCGTTCATCGACCGGAAGATTCTTGTCCGTCTTTCTGCGTTCGAGAAACCGGTCGGCCTGCACCACTTCGACCGGATACGTCGAAGCCGGAAGAATGATCGCAACGAGGTCGTCGGGATAGAGCGCGATGGGACCGACGAGCTTGTCGATATCCGCGGCACTCATTGCGGCGGGCGGCGGGACGCTTGCCGCCGGCGCCTGAGCGAGCGAATGCGTGCCACATGCGAGCGCCGACACGAGCAGAAGCACGTTGATGAACTTGGGCATTGTTCTCTTGCCACCGGGTGGCCGTCTCTCGCCTGTTCTACCAATTCGCCTAAAGCGCAAGCTGTGCCTCGCAGCGCAGTGGGTCTTTCACCGATCGTTTAAGACAGTGAGAAAACTCATTCATTCATGCTTAAGAGACGCTTAAGGGCGTTTGAATACCTTATTGAGCCGCGCCATGATGGGCGGCGGCAATCGCCGCATCACGCTCCTTCGCGGCTTCCGCCTTCTTCTGTTCATAGACGAATCGGGCGGCGTCGGGCACTCTGGAAAACGAGGCGATGCGCAAGGAAATACACGAGCAAAGCAGCGTCTTCATTCGATACTTTGGTTTCGCCGCTTATAGCGCAACGCGCTAAAGAGCGCGGCCATGAGCACGAGATAGTGATTGAAAGATATGCGAACCCTTTGGCGAATTCAAGACTCGGGCGCGGTCATTTAGATGCATCCATCGGCTGGCCGGTCGATCTGACTTACCCGCCCAGCGCGATGATCGCCATCGTCAGAAGCACGCCCAACGTCACCATCGCCAACCCCGCTTTCAGCGCACCCCATCCCGCATAGGATCCCAAAGCAACGCCGCATCCGAATAGCATGACGAGCGTCAGCGCGCGTGACACGAGCAACGCAGTGGGAACATGCCGGATGATGACGAACGGAGCGGCGACCGGAAACGTGGACAGCACGATAATGATGAAGATGCCGAGCGCGGCAAGAAAATCGTCGCGCTCCAGCGAGGGACGCTCCGGAAGCGCATCGTATCGAGCGATCCGGCTGCGAATCGATTCCAGCTCGGCGTCCGAGAAGAATGGCGCGAGAAACGGCGGAAGTCTCGCGCGCAGTTCTCGCACGCCTTCGGCCGCGTCGAGTTCGCGCTTGATCGCAAACGCGAGTGTGCGCCGCCGTCCCCGGTTCACGAGCGTGCGCATCAGATACATGACGGCATCCGCGAGCCCCCAAGCGAGATTGCAGCCGAGGGCCGTGTACAGCATCTTGCGGCCGGCATCTTCGCCGCTCGTCGCCGCCGACACCGTACCGACGAACGTCAGCGCCATGAACAACCCGAAGCATAGTTCGGAAACGCGGTCGACCGTGTCCAGCACGGGCGCTCGCGTGTTGCCGCGCGGTTCGGCGAGTGCGGCGTCGGCGGTGGTGTCCGGCAGCATGACTATCACCCGGTCTTGACTTCGTTCACGAGCGGGTCGTTATGCTCGAACGCAGTAATGCTCGCGATCGTCGTCTCACAGATAGTCGTAAGCGCCTCGCGTGTCAAATACGCCTGATGCCCGGTCACGATCACATTGGGGAATGAGATGAGCCGCTGAATGATGTCGTCCGGAATGATTTCGTTGGACAGATCGCGGAAAAACAAGTCCGCCTCCTGCTCGTACACGTCGATCGCGAGCCCGCCCAGTTGCCCGCTTTTCAGTGCTTCTATCACGGCCCCGGTGTCGATGAGCGCGCCGCGGCTCGTGTTGATGAGCAAGGCGCCGCGCTTGGCACGCTGAAGCGTGTCCGCATTGATGATGTGATGCGTCGCGGGCGTCAGCGGACAGTGCAGTGAAATGACATCGGCCTTTTCCCCGATCTCACCTGGCTGCGTATAACGCAGGCCCATCGCCTCGAATTCTTGCGAGGGATACGGATCGTAGCCGATCACATTACAGCCGAAGCCGAGCATGATCTTCGCAAAGACGCAGCCGATTTTACCGGTGCCCACGACGGCCACCGTCTTGCCGCACAGATCGAAGCCGGTGAGTCCGTCGAGAGAGAAATTGGAATCGCGCGTACGGTTGTAGGCGCGATGCACCTTTCGATTAATGGCGAGCAACAGCGCGACGGCATGTTCGGCGACTGAGTTCGGCGAATAAGTTACGACGCGAACGACCTTCAGCCCAAGGCGCGCGGCGGCTTCGAGGTCGACGTTGTTGAAGCCCGTGCAGCGCAGCGCGAGCAATCCGGTGCCGCCGCCTTTCAGCGCCTCCAGAACGGCGGCGTCTGCTTTGTCATTCACGAAGATGCACGCCGCGCCGAATCCTGCGGCCTCTCCGACCGTATCGCGATTCAGCGACACGTCGAGGTATTTGAGCCTGTGGTGCGCGGATTCGTTCGCCTGGTCCAGAAACTCGCGCTCGTAACGCGTCGAACTGAATATCGCCACGTCCATGATTTCATCTCCAATACGAGAGCTAGCCGCTAGCCAGCGAGATTGCGATCTGCACGAACAGCACTTTGACGATGGTCATCGACGGGAAAATCATCGCGTACATGACGTCGGGCTGATCCGTGGGCGCGATACGATTGGCGAAGGCGAGAATGGCAGGATTGCCGGTCGCGCCGCATACGACGCCGGCCGAGGTATCGAAGGGCAGCTTGAATAGCCATAGACACGACGCGGCTGTGACGCCCACGAGCACGAGCAGCGTGATCACGCCGTAAAGGAGCAGCAGCGGCCCCGCTGTGCCCACGGTCGCCACGAATTTCGGCCCGCATGAAATGCCGACCTGCGCAAGAAAAATCGTGAGCCCGAGGTTGCGGAGAACCAGATTCGCCGATAGCGGCATGACCCACACGAACGGTCCGTTGCGCCTTGCTTTGCCAAGGCACAGCGCGAGCAGCAGCAACGCAGCGAGACCGAGGCTGAAGCTGCCGAGGCCCGGCACACGCAACGGAACAGCGCCCAGCAACAGCCCCGCCGCAGCGCCTATTCCGAGGCAAATGAAGCTGAGGTCCGCCGTGCCCTTGATCGAATCGCCGAAGAACGCCCGAATCGTCGCGCGATGCGCGCGATTCACGAGCACGCCCACGCGGTCCCCTGCTTCGAGAATGAGATCGGGCGTCGAGAGTAAATCGGCGTCGCCCCGGCGCACATGCGCGATCGAACAGTTCACGCCGCCGGGAAAGCGCAGCTTGCCGAGCGGCATGCCGACCACCGCCGAATTCGATGCGAACACGCGCATATAGTCGATGTCTTCGCGATCGCTCGCGATGCGTCCTGGCTGCGACTCGCCGCATAAGGCCGTGGCCTCGTCGAGCAGGCGCTTGTCCGTGGCGGTGACAAGCAGCACGTCGTCGGACTGCACGATGAAGTCGTCGGCGGGCAACTGATTACGGTGCGCGCGCCGCACCGCCGCAATCGACACGCCCAGCGGCAAGCGGCTCAATAGTTCCGATAAGCGCAGCCCGAAGAAGCTCGCGTTCTTGAGCGCTATTTCTGCCGTTTCGAGTACCTTCGCTGGCGGCTTCGGAATCGAGACTTTCAGCAGCACGTTAAGCGCATAGAGAAACAGAATGGGACCGGCCACGCCGAACGGATAAGCGACGCTATAGCCCACGGCCGCATCGTTGCTCTTCATCGACGCAATGGCGACTTGAAGACTTGCCGTGCTGGTCCCGCTGCCGGCGAACATGCCCAGCGCATCAGCGAGCGTGATGCCGAAGCGGATAAAAGCGCATGACACGAGACCCGCGGCAATCACGCCGAGGCAAGCGGCCGCGTTCGCCTTCGCTCCTTCCCGGCTCGTGAGCCCTCTGAAGAACTGCGCGCCATACTGAATGCCGATGCCGTATAGAAACAGCAGCAAGCCGAGCGTGCCGAGCAAGGCCGGCGGCGCCGACTTCGGCGCAAAGGCGCCGACGGCGAGTCCGACGAACAGCACGGCCCCCGAGCCGAGCGCGACGCCTTTGATCGTGATCTCGCCGATGAGATAGCCTAATGCGATCGTGAGAAACAATGCGAAAAGCGATTGGCTTTCGAGAAACGTTCTGACTGCATCCATGCGGCCTCCCGTTTTTGAATCAGGCAACGCAGCGATACACGAACATTAAAGGCGGTTTGTTTGAAGCAGTCCAGCGGCGTTTGCTTAGCACGGTCTTGCCGCGTTCAGTGCAATTCGAGGACCACTACACTGCGCGGCGAGACGCGACAGGTGTCCGTCTCTTTTATCGCCGTTTCCCGATCCGAAACAATATCGAGTGGCGGTGCGGCGGATGTATCGACGATGCGGCGCCAACTCTCTCTTTTAACCACAGGCACTGCGACTACGCGCGCATCGTCGTACATGTTCATCACGACGTGCAACATGGCTTCGCCCGGTTCTTGCGCGGCAAGCGTGAAGGCAACGAGACGTGCTCCGGGGTCATGCCACTGCGGTTCCCCCAGTCGCTCGCCGTGCCATGCAACGTCCGGATAAGCGTCGCCGTTTGCAGGCCGTCCCGTCAGAAAGCGACGCCGGCGCAGACTCGCGTGACGCTTGCGCAGTGCGATGATTTCGCGCACGAACCGCAACATGTCGAGCGCATCGCGCGATGTGCGCCAATCAAGCCAGGAGAGTTCATTGTCCTGGCAGAACGCGTTGTTATTGCCTCGCTGGCTGCGCAGGACTTCGTCACCCGCGAGAATCATCGGCACGCCCTGGCTCAAGAGCAGGATCGCCATGAAGTTGCGCGCCTGCTTAAGGCGCAGAGCGGTTACCGCCGGATCGCGCGTCTCGCCTTCCGCGCCGCAATTCCACGACAGGTTATCGTTGGTGCCGTCGCGGTTGTCTTCGCCGTTCGCCTCATTGTGCTTCGCGTGATAGCTGACGAGATCGAGCAACGTGAAGCCGTCGTGACAGGTGACGAAGTTGATGCTGTTGGCAGGCAGCCTGCCGTCCGACTCATAGAGGTCCGCGCTTCCCGCCATGCATGTACATACTTGCCCGATGAGTCCCGCGTCGCCACGCACGAAGCGTCGAATCACGTCGCGATAGCGTCCGTTCCATTCGGCCCACGCCATCCCTGGAAACGCGCCGACGTGATACAGGCCAGCCGCGTCCCATGCTTCCGCAATGAGAGGCACGCGCGAAAGCACTTCAGAGGCCTCCATTGCCCACGGCAACGGCGGCGTGCTCAACAGTGCGCCGCCCTCGCCGCGCGTAAAGACGCTCGCGAGATCGAAACGGAAACCATCGACGCCTAAGTCGCGTACCCAATACTCCAGACATCGCAAGATGAACGCGCATACCAGCGGATGATTGCAGTTGATCGTGTTGCCGCAACCTGTGTAGTCGCGGTAACGGCCGCCATCGGCCGGATCGGCATGATAGAAGATCTCGTTGGCGAGCACCTTGAAGTTGATGACAGGCCCATTTGCACCGGCCTCCGCTGTGTGATTGAACACCACGTCCAGCAGCACGCGAATGCCCGCTGCGTGCATGGCGTCGATGAGCGCGCGAAATTCCTGCGGCGCTCGTGTCGCTTCGACGCAGTAGCGCGAATGCGGACTATAGAAGCTATGCGTGCTGTAGCCCCAGTAGTTCGTGAGTCCTATGGCGGCTGCGGACGGCGGAACGTCTTGCTCGTCGAACGCCATAACGGGAAGCAACTCGACATGCGTGACGCCCAATTCCTTCAGATAAGGGATTTTTTCTATCAGACCGGCAAACGTACCGGGACATCGGACTCCGCTCGACGGATGCCGCGTGAAACCACCTACGTGCAATTCATAAATGATGGCATCGTCCAGCGTGCGAATCTCAACATCGTCGCGCGTTCCGACAGGTTCCGTGACGATGGCCCTGAACGATGCGTGTGGCGCGCCTTGCGCCTCGGAAGCCTGCTGGCGGTTCCAGAAACGGTCGCTGATCGCGCGCGCGTTCGGATCGAGCAGTTCCTTGCGGCTCGCGGCAGCGTCATCCATTTGCGGTACGCCATGTGGACCGCAGGCACGCCACGTATAACAACAGTGAACCGGTAAATCTTCGACGAAGACATGCCAAAAATAGAACGTCCGGTTCACCTCTGGCGCGAGCGACACGATCTGGAACGGCTCGGTGCTTTCCGTCGATGCGTAGAGCAATAGCTCCATGCCTGTTGCGTGCCGGCAGAAGAGACAGAAGTTGACGCCACGCTCCGCAACTGTCGCGCCGACAGGAAAACGGGAACCCGGCTGCACGCGATAGCTGCGCACGCTGTCGACATTAGCTCTGAGCAAGATCGATCCTCACTGCCGACGTTTTCCAGATGCGCTCGCAGTATTCGCTGATCGCGCGGTCTGACGAGAACTTGCCCGAATGCGCGGTGTTCATGATCGACATGCGAGTCCATTGCTGCCCATCTCCCCATGTTGCGCTTACGCGTTCCTGGCATGCGCAGTAATCCGCGAAGTCGGCCAACACAAGGAACGGGTCAGATTGCATGAGGTTATCGACCAGCGGCCGAAATACGTTCTTGTCACCGCCCGAGAAGCGCCCCTGCGCGATGTCTTCGAGTGCATCGCGCAAAACTTCATTCGACTCCATGTATTGAGCCGGCCGGTATCCTTCGCGCTTTGCCTGCTCGACCTGTTGAGCAGTGAGCCCAAAGAGAAAGAAGTTCTCGGCGCCCGCTTCCTCACGAATCTCGACGTTGGCGCCATCCAGCGTGCCGATTGTGAGCGCCCCGTTCATCATGAACTTCATGTTCCCAGTGCCCGACGCCTCCTTTCCCGCCGTCGATATTTGTTCGGAGAGGTCGGCCGCCGGATAGATCCAGTGTCCGTTCTTGACATTGAAATCCGGATAGAAGACGACTTTCAGTCGCCCCCTGATAGCGGCGTCGTTGTTGATGACATCCGCAATGCCCGTGATCAAACGGATAATGATTTTGGCCATCGCATAACCGGGAGCAGCCTTTCCGCCGAAGATAAAGCAGCGCGGCGCGCAGGAAATGTCCGGGTTCGCGCACAACCGACGGTACAAACTCACGATATACAGCGCATTCAAATGCTGGCGCTTGTATTCATGGATTCGCTTGACCTGTATGTCGAAGAGCGCGTCGGGATCGACGACGATGCCAGTGGCATCCCTGATCCGCCCTGCGAGCGCCGCTTTGTTCTCGCGCCGCACGGAACGCCACGCGTCATGGAACCCGCGATCATCCGCGAGCGCTGTCAGCGCATCGAGCCTCGATAGATCAGTGGCACATCCGTCGCCGATGGTCGTGTCGAGCAGACGTGTCAGTCCGGGATTGCTCAACATTAAGAAGCGGCGCGGCGTCACGCCGTTGGTCACGTTGCAGAACCGTTCGGGAAACATGTCGGCGAAGTCCCGCATCACCGTCTGCTTCAGTAGATCCGAATGCAGTGCTGCGACGCCGTTCACTGCATGACTGCCGACCGTGGCGAGGTGCGCCATGCGCACCTTTCTGTCGCCGGCCTCGTCGATGAGCGACATGCGCGCCACGCGCGCATCGTCGCCCGGAAAGGCGCGCCGTACATCTTCCAGAAAACGGCTGTTTATTTCATAGATGATTTCGAGCGCGCGCGGCAGCATGCTCTGGAAGAGCGGCAGGCCCCACGTTTCGAGCGCTTCAGGCAACAGGGTGTGATTGGTATAGGCGAACGTGCGCCGTGTAATGTCCCACGCTTCGTCCCACGGCAGGCCGTGCACGTCGAGAAGCAGACGCATTAATTCGGCTACCGCTATCGACGGATGCGTATCGTTCAGTTGGGCAGCAAAAAGATCGGCAAATTGGTGTACCGACGTGCCTTTGATTGTCATGAGCCGCAACATGTCCTGCAGCGAGCACGATACGAAAAAGTACTGCTGCGCGAGTCGCAGTCGCTTGCCTGCTTCCGGTTCGTCGTTCGGATATAGCACCTTGGATAGCGTTTCCGACAAGACTTTCTCCTGCACCGCCTCGTAATATTGGCCGGCATTGAAGTCCTGAAAGTCGAATGACTCGACTGCCTCGCTCTTCCACAGCCGCAGCACGTTGCAGGTGTCCACGCGGTAGCCTTGCACCGGGAAATCGCATGCCACGCCCTTGACCTGCTGCGCCGGTTTCCAATCAATGCAGAGACGGCCTTGATCGTCGGTGCGCTGTGTCGTGTTTCCGCCGAAGCCGACGTAATAGCACACGTCCGGTCGCACGATTTCCCATGGACTGCCTTTCTCGAGCCACTTGTCCGTGACCTCGACCTGCCAGCCGTTGCGGATCTGTTGATCGAAGATGCCGAACTCATAGCGAATGCCGTAACCGATCGCGGGTATCTCGAGAGTGGCGAGCGAGTCCATGTAGCAGGCGGCGAGGCGTCCCAGTCCGCCATTACCGAGGCCCGGTTCTTCTTCGACCGAAAGCAGCGCGTCGAGGTCCTGACCGAGTGCATTCAACGCATTGCGAGCCTCGCCCTGCATGCCCAGATTGAGCAGGTTATTGCCGAGTTGCGGACCGATCAGGAATTCAGCCGACAGATAGCACGCGACCTTCACGTCTTTCGCCGCATAGATTTTCATCGATGCGGCCCAGCGCGCCAGCATTCGGTCTCTGACGCTGAACGCGAGCGCCATGTACCAGTCTTGACGGGTAGCGATGTCCGGGTAGCGCGCCTGACGACAAATCAGGTTCCTTACGATGTCGTGCTGCAACGGATTATCGGCGGGCTCATTCGTCGCTGACGCGCGACGGGAGGCTGCGTCTAGGACAGGAGCATCGTTCATGGTCGCCTCGTCATTCGATACGTTGCAAGGATATGTTAGGAGCTACAAATTTCAAGCACTCGAACTATTGAGCTTGGGCGCTTTACGTTCTCAACAGAGACTATCCATTCACTTACAACATCTCTCTCGCTGAAGCGAGAGAGGAAGGCCACAATCCCAGGAATAGGCGGTTTGAAACGAACAGTGATTCGCCTACAACTTATTCAGGGCTAACGAGACATGCGTGACGCATTGTTGCTTGCGCCATGTCTAGCAAATCGGCCATGCGTTCGGATCATCAACCGGGAAGGCAATGAAACGAGCTGCCGAACGCATCTGCGCGGTCGCCCTCGCGGCACTGCACATGCTCGTGTTGCCGACCGCATCGCTGGCCGCCGGTTCAGAGACGCTCGCTCAGATCGAGGCGAGAGGCGTGCTCCGATGCGGCGTGAGCGAAGGCATAGCCGGCTTCTCGGCTCAGGATGCGTCTGGACGCTGGACAGGAATGGATGTCGACTTTTCCCTGAACGGCGCGACGGTATGCGTGCTGCGGGACACGTCGAGCGACCCGCCGATGCAATGAAGCGGGGAGGAACGCATCGTGAGCGACTGGCAAATCTATCTCGTAGTCGGCGTCTTCTCGGCGGTCATACTGGTGATCGCCTTCAGCGTGATCGACATGACCGTGTGTCTCGTGCAGGCAATGGTCAAAACCAGCCTGCTTCAAGTGATGGCGTCGAAGTTCCACGAATGGTTCGGGACTAATCTGACGCTCGTCACGCTCGCGATGATTAGCGGCATCGGCCTGTTGCCGTCGCTATTGGCCAACGTGCCAGTTGCGGCCGCTTCCATTGTGATGTTGAAAGCCTATCTCGTGACTGCCGAATTCGTCCCTGAAGCGGCGATGGGCATCGATTCACAGAGTGGCCTCAGACAGTGATACCCGTATTCGTCGGCATGATGTATGGGGCGACGCTCGGAGGGAACGCCACGCTGATCGGATCGGCAGCGAACATCGTCGCCGCGGGCGTCTGCGCGAACGAAGGACGCCCGGTCACGTTCGCCCGGTTTCTGCGCTATGGCTTGCCCATCACGCTGTGCCAGCTCGCGGTGACAGCGGCTTATGTCATGGTGCTTTCGAAGTTCTTGCGGTAATTTCGTATAAACGATTTCTGAGCTCACGCTGCCACGCTGAGCATTTTCTCACCATTAATCTTTCGGGCGGTTCAACCACTGAACGGTTTCCGCATCAGCCAGCATTTCTTTGACGCACTCGACGAGGTATGTCGGCTCGACAGGCTTGCCGATAACGCGCACTCCTGCCGGACGTTCGCCAATTTCCCCACCGAATCCGGATACGATGATCGCAGGCAGATGCGGGACAGTCTGCCTGAGTCGCTCGATAAGCTCTTGCCCGTTCATTCCGGGCATACGAAAATCGGTGACGAGTGCATCGATCGATTCGCTTTGACCAATGGCAAGTGCAGCGTTTCCATCGTAGGCTGCAGAGACGCGGAATCCGCGCAACTCGAAGTAGCGCTGAAAAACGTACGCGATCGCGACCTCGTCATCGACAATCAGGACGTGCCTTGTCCGGTTCTCATCCTTCATGGCGAAAATCATCAGCTGCCTGTGACGGGATCTTCTTCTCGAGCGAAGCGCGCACGTGCTCGGCCAGGTCGCTCACTCGATAAGGCTTCGTGAGTGTCGTGAGGGGCGCTGCGGATACGTTCGCGGCGGGAAGTTGATCCATATATCCCGTCGCGAGCAGCACGGCGATATCTGGTTTTCGTTCCCTGACTCGCTCGACGAGTTGCAACCCATTCATTCCTCCGGGCATGATGATGTCAGTAAAAAGCAAATCGACATCGCCATATCGCTCGATCACTTTCAATGCTTCTTCCCCGCTCTGCGCGGACAATACGCGATAGCCGAGATTCTTCAGATGGCCATACGCGAGTTCCCGAACGTCGCGGTTGTCGTCCACGACCAGCACCGTATGCTTGCCAAGAATCGCTTCGGTGCTCCAGTTCAGAGATTTGTCGCCTTTCTGGCTGACATCAGTTTCCGCCTGACTGACCACCGGGAAGATCATTCGTATCGTCGTTCCCTCTCCGGGCGTGCTCTCTATTTCGAGCCGGCCGTGCGACTGTTGGACGAAGCCATGAACCATTGCGAGGCCGAGACCGGTGCCCGGCCCCTTGGTCGTGAAGAATGGCTCGGTGGCCCGTCTCAGGACGTCCGGCGTCATGCCTTCACCGTGATCGATCACGCAGATCACGACGTAGATTCCGGGTGTCAGATTATGCGCCTCGATTCGCTCCGCATCATTGATGACCGAAGTGGCGACCGTGACCCTTCCTCCCTTGGGCATGGCGTCCCGAGCATTGATAAGCACATTCAGCAATGCCATCTCCATGTGCGTGGCATCGATGGTGCAAGCCGGCAGACCAGGCTTCAGGTCCAGGTGCAGGTCGATCTTGTCGCCGAGCGTTCTGACTAACATCTCACTGAACTCGACTACCAGCGTATTCAGATTCAGTTGTTTCGGTTCAAGACGTTGCTTTCGAGCGAACGTGAGCAGTTGCTGAGTGAGTTTGCCCGCTTTCTCCCCCGCCGACATGGCGCGCCCGATTGCTTCGCGGGTCGCCTGTCTGTCGTCGAGAGACGCTGCGGCCAGTTCCAGATTCCCCGTGATGATCTGTAGCAGGTTATTGAAGTCATGCGCGAGCCCGGCGGTCAACTGCCCGATGGCCTCCATCTTCTGCGCCTGCAGGAACGACTGCTCCGAGATCCGGCGGCGAGTAATGTCCATCTGCGATGAGAAATAGTAGAGTAATTTCCCTTCCTTATTGAACACGGGGCCGATGAACAACGCATTCCAGAAGGGCTTGCCGCTCGCTTTGTAGTTCAGCACGTCAACTGCGACCGCACGCTGCTCACGCAGAGCATTGCGGATTTCATCCACAGCGCGCGTATCGGTTTCGGCGCCTTGCAAGAATCGGCAGTTGCGTCCGAGAACCTGCTCCTCGGTGTACTCGGTTAAGTCGAGAAATGCGCGGTTGGCGAAAACGACCGGGTTGTCCGGTTGATTCGGGTCGGTTACGACCATCGGCATTCGCGTCATTTCGACGGCAGCGAAGAAGATATTGCTGCGGTCATCCAGTCCAGGGCGTGAGATCTGGCTGGCTTGCCAATGTTTGAGCCCGGGATTGCCTAACGGTGAATATGCGCTACCTTCCAGTTCGCCGTCCGCCGGCCGGCCGATGCTTTGGCCATCTCCCTGTTTATCGCCGTGCTTATTCAAGACTTCGTCTTTGTCGCTACCCTTTGCCATATCTTATTCGCCAGTGTGTGTGGTTTAGGCCCCATCGCAGAGATGCATCGAGGGGATTCCGGCAATCCTTCGGATATTATCAATCGCTCTATGCAGATTTGTCCGTCGCTATGACTGCGCCTTCTCGACGCGGTGCAGCCACGCGAGGGAAATAAGCACGATAACGACCGTGATCGCGGCAAACGTGATCGTCGCGGGTGCGATGCCGATGCGTTGCACCGCGACGCCTATCGCGATGACGGGCAGCGATATCGCCACATACAGCACGACGAAGAACGCCGCTGTCACTTCCGCCTTGCGCTCGGTCGGACTGCGATTCGATAGCTCGCCGAGTGCGGCGCGAAAGCTGATGCCCTGCCCGAGTCCGCACAGCATTGTTCCGACGACGAATGCGGTGGAGGAACGCTGCCATGCGCATTGCGCAAGCAGCGCAAGACCGACGACGAGCGCGACTGAACCAGTAGGCTGACGCGATCTTTGCGCAATGCGCTTCTCGACCGCCTGACCGACCGCCGAGCAGAGAAAGATAAAGAACACTGCGAGGCCGATCAGTAAGTCGCTGTGATACCCGAGCACGGTGCGCATGAGTTGCGGCGAAACGGCGGTAAAGAATCCGACAACGACAAAGCCCGCGAATCCAGACAACGCAGCCGGCACGAATGCAGCGCGCACCTCACGCGGCAGTGCGATGCGTTGCATGTGCAGTTTAGGGTGATCCGCCACGCGCACGGTCTCAGGCGCGGCGCGTAGCAATAGGAAGGCGAGCACCAGCAATGCGATATGCGCGAGGTACGAAAGACGCATAGGCCACGACGCGAACTCGACAAGCGCTCCGCTGAGGACAGGTCCCAAGCCGAGCCCGAGCATGTTCGATGACGTTGCAGCCAGCATCGCCTTCGAGCGCGAGTCGGACGGACTTGATTCGATCACCGCGACCGTCGCCGTCGACGTGAAGATGCCCGCCGAGATGCCCGAGACAAGACGTCCGAGCAAGAGCATGACGAGGCCGTTGGCGACAAGAAAGATCAACCCGGAGACGGCGGATGCAGCAAGGCCCGCCATGAGCATGCGCTTGCGCCCGAGTTGATCGGACCAACTGCCCATCGCCAGCAGCGCGCCGAGCACGCCGATCGCGTAGGCAGCGAAGATGACCGTGATGGTCGCGGGACTGAAGCCGTAGGTCGTCTGGTAGTCGTGATAGATCGCGGTGGGCAACGTCGTGCCCGCCATGTTGAACATGAATACCAGTGCCAGTGCGAGATATGCCGGCATGCAGAGGTGGTTGTATTTGTCGAAGGATGCGGGTGCTTTAGCACGCTCCGTGCACGCACCGAGCTTTTAGCGTGCCGGCGGGTGCACGCTGTCTTTTGCATACCGGCTTCAAGGACGCCTCATGCCGCGAACGCTCCCGTTGCCCCGTTCCGGTGCGAAAAAGAACGCCTTGACAGACACTCTTACGATATATATCGTTAGATATGTTTTACGACATAACGGAGTGAGTCATGAGATCACGTTGCTTTCACGGCAAGCGCGACGATTCGCGCGGCTTAAGTTCCGGCTTCCCATTCGATGCCCTAGACCGCCTCGATCGCCTTGCATGGCGCGGTTGGGCGATGATCGGGCGTCATCGGCACGGCGGCGGTGGGCGCTTTGGCGGCGGCTTCGGCGCCGGTGGTCCCGGCGGTGCGGGCGGTTTCGGCGGCGGCCCGGACGACATGGGCGGCATGCCGCGCGGCCGCAAATTCTCGTCCGAAGACCTGCAACTCTTGCTGCTCGCCATGCTGGCCGAGGCGCCGCGCCACGGCTACGAACTCATCAAGGCGCTGGCGGATCGCTCCAACGGTTTCTACGCACCGAGCCCCGGCATGGTGTATCCGGCGCTGACGTATCTGGAAGAACTGGGCTATGCGACGATCGAGATGGAAGGCAACCGCAAGCGCTACGCCCTGTCGGATGCGGGCCGTGAATACCTCGCGGCGAATCAGGAACGCGTCGACCTGATGCTCGCCAAGCTTTTGCATTTTGCACGCAAGATGGACCTCGTACGACGAGCCTACGCGGGCGAGCAGGTCGACGAGGATGCCGGAGACGGCGGCTGGGTGCCCGAACTCGTCGCAGCACGACGCGCGCTGAAGCGGGCGCTACTCCTGCGCACCGATGCATCGCCGCAAGAGCAGCGCCGCATCGCCGCGATTCTCGAACGCGCGACGGCCGACATCGAACAAGACAATGCGCCGAAGCAGGCAAAAGGAACGACAGAATGAGCGATTCACTCGTCGAAGCACAACAAGGCCGCGCCGAACTGGAAGTCACGCGCGTGCGTCACGCGCTGAGGTTCCGATTGTTGCAGGTCAAGCGAGTTCGGCTGATCAATCCGCATTTTGTATGCATCACGCTCACGGGGGAGGCGCTCGCCGACTTCGAGACCGCCTCGTTCGACGACCACGTGAAGGTCTTCTTCCCGCAGCCGGGCGAAAGCATGCCGGTGGTGCCGGAGGCAGGCCCGGACGGTCCCGTGTTCGATCCCGCCAAACCGCGGCCCATTGCCCGCGACTTCACGCCACGGCGCTTCGATCGGGCGGCGCGCGAATTGGATATTGCATTCGCTCTTCACGACGCCGGCCCCGCGACCGCGTGGGCAGCGAAGGCCGCGCCGGGGGACTACCTCGGCATCGGCGGGCCGCGTGGCTCGTTCGTCATTCCGACGCAGTTCGACTGGCATCTGCTGGTAGGCGACGAGACCGCGCTGCCCGCCATCGCCCGTCGCCTGGAGGAACTTCCGCCGGGCACGCGCGTGGCGGCGCTGCTCGAAGTCGCCGATCCCTCCGCGCGAATCGAATTCGATACACGCGCCGATCTGTATCTGCAGTGGTGCTACCGCAGCGAGTCCACGTACCCGGGCGGCGATCTCTTGCTCGCGTTGCGCGGAACGTATCTTCCCGACGGCGACGGTTACGTGTGGGCCGCGGGCGAGGCCGCGCTCATGCGCGCGGTGCGCCAGCTGTTGTGTAATGAGCGAGGCATCGACAAGCGCCGCATTCGCGCCTCCGCCTATTGGAAGCGCGGCGAGCAAGGCGTGCATGGCGCGATCGAAGACTGAATTCGCGTCCCGGCGTGCCGATAAACTAAACTGATGGCTACGACTCTTTCAGCATAGCCATGGATAACCGCGAACTGCTCAACCTCGCTTATCTGCGCGCGTTCAGGCTTGTGGCGCACACGGGCAGCGCGACGCGCGCGGCCGCCGCCCTCTTTCGCGCGCAATCCGCTGTCACGCGCTCCCTGCAGGAACTGGAAGCAGCCGTAGGCGAGACGCTGCTCGAACGTCGCCCGTCAGGCATGTTGCCGACACCTGCGGGTCGCGCCGTTCTTCTGCGTTGCGAACGGATCTTCGCGGAGCTCGAAGCACTCGACAAATGGTGCTCCGCACGGCAGTCACGGCGACGCTCGGCCAACGGCAACACATTGCCTGCGTTCCTGCTCAATACGCGGCGGCTACAGTTATTCTCGGCATTGGCGCGTCATCGACACATGCCGAGCGCCGCGCAGACGCTCGGCATCAGTCAGCCCGCAGTCAGCAGCGCGATCCGCATCATGGAAACGGGCGCAGGTATGCAATTGTTTTATCGCAGCCCGCGCGGCCTGTTGCTCACGAGCGAAGGCGAGACGTTCGTGCTCCATGTGCGTCGCGCGCTCAACGAACTGCGCCACATCCCGGACGATATCGCGGCTTTGCGCGGCACCATTCAAGGCTATGTGACCGTCGGCGCGCTGCCGCTCGGCAGGACGCTGATTCTTCCGGGCGCGATCGCGCGCGTGGCCTCGCACTATCCGGGAGTGCGCATCGCCACCGACGAGAGCGCCTACGAACCGCTCGTGGCCGGCTTGCGAGCGGGCGATATCGACTTCGTGCTGGGCGCGCTCAGGCCGAACGATGCATCGAGCGGATTGACCAACGAACGCCTGATGTCGGAGGACATGGTGGTCATCGCGCGGCGCGATCATCCGCTGGCTAGAGCCGAGGGTTTGACGCTAAAAGAGTTGAGCGCCGCGCAATGGGTCTTGCCACGCAGTCACGCGCCCGCACGCGGCATGTTCGAAGCGCAATTCAAGCGGCTCAGACTGAAACCGCCGATGCCGACGGTCGAGACCGCTGACCTTGCCGTGATCCGTGGCTTGCTCACGCACACCGATATGCTCGCGGTCGTATCGGCCCAGCAGTTGTTCTATGAATGCGAGTCGAGGCAACTCGTCGTGCTCGACATCGCGATGCACAACACACGGCGCGATATCGGGCTCACGTTACGCGCGGGCAGCACGCCTTCTCCGGCAGCCCGCGCGCTGATCGACGCCATTCGCCTGACAGTGGATCAACTCGCGCATTCGGCGGGCGTCGCGAAGCTGACGAAACATACGGCATGATGCGGCGATGCTGCCGACCGTTTCATCGATCACTCGTCTGGTACCCTTGAACCTCAATGAGTGATTCTTCGCGCGACATTTCAAGCCATGAATGATTCCACAAGCGCTATCGACGCTGTTCAATTTGCTCAGGTGACCGGTGTTCTGTATCCGCTATCCATCGAATATCAATGGCTCAACACGGAGCTCAAAGACGCGCCAATTGCGGTATTCCTGCACGAAGGACTGGGTTCCATTGCGTTATGGAAAGACTGGCCGCAATCGCTATGTGATCGCCTCGGTTGCCGCGGACTCGTGTATTCGCGTCCGGGGTATGGACGTTCGACGCCGCGTCGCGCAGACGAGCACTGGGCGGCTGATTTCCTGCATCATCAAGCGCAGGTCGTGCTGCCTGCGCTGCTGGACGCGATCGGCATAAGCGAGAGCGAACGCACGCGCATGCGGATCATCGGGCATAGCGACGGCGGGTCGATCGCCTTGCTTTATGCAAGCGCTTATCCCGAGTCGTTGGCGGGTGTCGCCGTGCTGGCCCCGCATGTATTCGTCGAGCCGATGACCGTTCAGGCGATCACTCAGGCACGAAGCGCCTATGAGAGCGGCGCATTGCGCTCGCGGCTTGAGCCCTACCATCAGAATGTGGATTCCGCCTTCTATGGTTGGAACGACGCATGGCTCGATCCCGCGTTTCTTCATTGGGATATCACGACGACGCTCGAATCCATCCGCCGGCCTCTGCTCGCCATTCAAGGCTATGACGACGAATACGCGTCCATGCAGCAGATCGACAAGATCAAGGCAGCGGTTCCGCACGCTCATCTCGTCAAGCTGCCGGGCTGCCGTCATTCGCCTCACCGCGACGCAACCGAAGCAGTGAATGAAGCCATCGCAAGCTTCTTCGATGCACAGCGCACTGCGTGAGTCAATTTTTCCGCCAGAGCCGTTCGGGGTTCGTTCGGCTACCGGGCAAGCATTTAGCTAAGTGTCCGATAAAGGGAACCTCGTCTGCGTTTATCGAAGGAGAAATGTCATGCTGCTTACCGATGAAGAACTCGCTCGTCTGGAAACCGTTGCGCCTTTCCTGCAGAGCGAAGCGCGAACATCCCTCGAATTTGAGGCGGATTACGACATCACAATGGAACTCGCGGAACATTTGCAGCCGGGCTTGCGCGTGCGCGCCCCGGGCGCGACGGCGGCAACGGCCGCGGCCGCCGCGCTTGCTGCTCCGCCGTATCCGCTCGACTTGTTCGTCGGACTTCCGCTCAGCGAACTGCGCTCGCTCGCGCATGCCGACGACCGGCGCCGCGAAGACGCCATCGCGCTATTCGGCGCAACGTTTTCGCCGCGCCTCTTACGCGCCATTGCAAAGATGACGCCCAATGAAATCGACCTCGATGCCGGCGTGCAAAGCGAAGCCGGCACGCTCGCAGTGATGCTCGAAGAGAACGAAGGCGCATAAGCGGCACGCGCTCCGTATTTACCCGTGAACTCACGCAAGGCGCGCATTCGACGCGCCTTGCGTTGTTATAATCTTATCAACGTAAGACCAGAAACTCACATTCGGCGACGCGTGGAAAGCACTGCAAAACGATGGCCAAGATCGACCGCCTCCGCACGCTCTCGAGCGCATTAGAAAAACAAAACGTGATGCGTCTTCGCGATGCCGCCGCCCTTCTCGGTGTCTCCGAAATGACGGTGCGCAGAGATGTTGCGGCCAACCCCGGGCAGTTCACTTACCTGGGCGGCTATATCGTGAGCGCGGCGGACTTGCCGAATGCAGCGGGCTATACCATCGACGAAGAGAAGGATCACTTCGCGCAAGCGAAAGCCATTGCGTCGAGTCATGCCGCGCGCCTGCTCACGAACAACGAGACTGTGTTCATCGACTGCGGCACGACGTTGACGACACTGGCGCGGCAGATTCCCGCTGAAATGCATTTGACCGTGGTGTGTTATT
Organism: Caballeronia sp. M1242; assembly: GCF_017220215.1. Classification (NCBI taxonomy): domain Bacteria; kingdom Pseudomonadati; phylum Pseudomonadota; class Betaproteobacteria; order Burkholderiales; family Burkholderiaceae; genus Caballeronia; species Caballeronia sp. M1242. The sequence continues at coordinate 244,191 of NZ_CP071132.1, forward strand.
CGCTCAACGTCGCGGAGATTCTTCGCCGCAAGCCCAACATCCGCATGATTTTGCTCGGCGGCGTGTACGTGCCTTCGTCTGAATCATTCGCCAGCGATGAAAGCGTCGAAACGCTTCGGCGCATGGGAATCAACAAGGCATTCATGTCGGCCGGCGGTGTCGATGAAGTACGCGGCGTGACGTGCTGGAACTTTCATGAAGTCGCTATCAAGCAAGCGGCCATGGCGAGTTCGGTCGAGCGGCATCTTGTCGTCGATGCGAGTAAGTTCGGTAAGGTGAAAGCGGTGCGCTTCTCGCAGATCTCCGACTTCGACTCTGTCATCACCGAGGAAGGACAACGGCGCACGGACTCACGCGAATAGCCGAAGCGTAAGTCCCATAAGTCCGAATGCGCCGCGCGTTGCGCTATTGCCTGCGACCCAATGCGAAGAGCGTCCCTGCGATGAGAATGAATGCGCCGATGATGACCTTCTGCCACGTGCTCGGTACACCCACGAGAATCAGCACGCTATTGATAAGCGTGACGAGCACCACGCCGAGCAGCGTGCCCGTCACCGTTCCCGTGCCGCCAGTAATGCGTGCGCCGCCGAGAATCACCGCAGCGATGACATCGAGTTCCGTGCCGACCAGATCGAACGGATTGGCGAGCCGGTTTGTCGATACATGCAGAATGCCCGCCACGCCGGCGAGCAAACCCGTGTAGCCGAACACGAACAAGTGGATCGCGCGCAGGTTATAGCCGAGCCGTTCCGCAATGGCGAGACTGCCGCCCATTGCATAGACGCCGCGGCCCATCATCGTTCGATTGAGCAGCCACCATGTGACGATCGCCGCGATCACGAGCGCCAGCACCGACACGGGAAGCACCGCGCGCAAGCCGTCCGCCGTGTGGTAATAGAAAAGCGGCAAGCGGCCGAACACATCCATGCTGTGCGGAATGTTCATGAAGAACTGCGTGCCGACGAAGGTCAGCAACAAGCCGCGAAACAGGTATTGCGTGCCGATGGTGACGATCAGCGAAGGCGCTTTCAGCCGATGCACAAGCATGCCGTTGACCACGCCGAGCAGCACGCCGCCCAATGCGCCCGTCAACACGATCAGCGCGAACGGACATTCGGGCCACCATGCAAACACCGCCTTGGTGATCGAATACATCGTCAACGCAGCGATGGCGGTGAACGATACGTCGATACCGCCCGACGCGAGCACGACGAGCGTCCCGAGCGCAAACAGCGACACCGTGGTCGCGGAATGCAGCATGTCGAAGAGCGTCGCGAACTGGAAGAAGCGCGGGTTGAGGCTGCCCACGATCAGACAGGTGACCAGGATCAGCCCGACGGTGAACCACTCCGGCTTGCGCATCAATTGCGCGTAGAGACTGCCCTTGCGCACGCGCGGCGCGACATTGCTCACGGCTTGCGGCACGGTCTCGCTTGCGGCGCCGCGGATGGATTCGCTCATGCTCATGCTGCCTCAGAAAGTAGCGCGTGATACAGATCGGCCTCGGTCAGACGATCGGCGCGATATTCGCCGGCGACGCGGCCTTTCTTCATCATCAGAATGCGATCGCAGTTTTGCAGCAGTTCGGGCAGATCATCGCTGATGAGAATGATGCCGATGCCCTCTTTCGACAGCCGCTGCATGATGCGGTAAATGATGTCCTTCGAGCCTACATCGACGCCCACTGTCGGCCCATGCAGAATCAACACGCGTGGGTTGATCGCGAGCCAGCGGCCGATCAGCACGCGCTGCTGGTTGCCGCCGGAAAGCGACTGCACCGGCTTGTCGACATCGGGCGTGGCGATTTGCAGATCCTTGACGGTGCGCTCGGCCAGCGCTTGCGCGCGCTTGCGATCGATTTGCCCGATGCGGTCGCGCAAGCTCGCGATCATCGCGGTCACGACGTTATCGCGGATCGGCTTGTCGAGGAAAAGCCCTTCGTTCAGGCGGTCTTCCGGCACATAGCCGATGCGTTGCGTTCTCGCGTCCGCGGGCGATTGCAGGCGAACACGCATGCCGTCGAGCGTCACGACGCCGCTGTCCGCAGGCGCCACGCCCGCGAGCGCGCGCGCCAGTTCATTGCGGCCCGAGTCCAGCAGTCCCGTCACGCCGAGTATCTCGCCTTCATGCAGAGCGAACGATACGTCGGCAAACTGACCCTTGCGGCCGAGTTCATTCACGTCGAGCACGACTTTCGATGCACGCGCCTCGCCTTCTTCGCGGTAACGGTCGGTCGAGAGATGCTTGCCCGTCATGAGCTCGCTGATCTGCGCCTTCGTGTAGTGCTCGATCGGTCCTTGCGCCATCTTCTGACCATCGCGTAGCACGATGACTTCGCCACCGATCGCGTAGCACTCGTCGAGCTTGTGGCTCACGAACAGCACGGCGACGCCTTGCGCGCGCAGTCTTGCAAGCACCGCGATCAGGTTGTCGACCTCTTTCTGCGTGAGCGACGTCGTGGGCTCGTCCATGATGACGAACTTCGCTTCGCTCGCAATGGCGCGCGCGATGGCAACGAGTTGGCGCGTCGCCAGCGGCAATTGTTCGATCAGCGTCTTCTGGAACTCGGCATCGCCCGGCAAACCCACGGCTTCGAGCGCGCGTGCCGCGGTCGTCGCGAGCGCGCGCCGGTCGAACGTGCGCGCGAGCTTGCCCGCGTGCTCCGCGAGCTCGGAAGTCAGCGCGACGTTCTCGGCAACGCTCATGTTCGGCAGGAGCGACAAGTCCTGATACACGGTCTCGATGCCGGCCGACAATGCTTCGAGCGGCGAGAGCCGCGCATGACGCGCGCCTTCGATCACGAGCTCGCCTTCGTCCGGCGGCTGCGCGCCCGAGATGATCTTGATGAGCGTGCTCTTGCCACAGCCGTTTTCGCCGAGCAGGTGATAGATCTGCCCGCGCTGAAACGCGAGGCTCACGCCACGCAGCGCATAGACGCCGGTAAAGCGTTTATGAATATCGACGACTTCGAGGAGCGGTGTCTCTTGGGTCATGGCATATGGATTCGGGCGGCGCGCGCGTCGAACGTCGCGCGCCGCTAACATCACATCAGTCGCATCAGAACGGGTATTGCTTGTAGTTCGTCTTGTCCACGTCCACCCAGCCGGTGCCGCGAACGATCACGCCCTTGCCCGGTCCTTTGCTCACCGTGACCTTGTTATAGCCGGTAATGCCGAGGTCCGCGCCGTTCTCCACCGTCTTGCCGTCGACGAGCATCTGCGCCACCTTGTTCATCGCGATGCCGGCGAGCTTCGGGTCCCAGAAGGCGATGCCGTTGATGGCGCCGCTTTCGAGGAACTTGCCCGCTTCAGTGGGCAGACCCGTGCCGTACACGCAAATCTTGCCGACCTTGCCGGCTTCTTCGACCGCGCGCCCGATGCCGATCACATCCAGCGACGACGAGCCCTGGAAACCAGTCAAATCCGGATGCTTGCGCAGCACTTCCTTCGCGACCTGATACGCGCGCTCGCCGTCGTTATTCGTTTCGAGCTTCGGCTCGACGAGATCCATCTTCGGATACTTGGCCTTTGCGTTGCCGATGCCGCCGTCCGCCCATTGCACCTGCGAGCGGCTGCCGAGCGAGCCGACCAGCACCGCCCACTTGCCCTGCTGTCCCATGCACTTCGCGAGACGTTCGTTCAGGCCCGCGCCGTATGCCGTGTTGTCGAACGCTTCGATATCGACCATCGTGTTCTTTGCGTTGTCGGCTTCATGCGTGACCACCTTGATGCCGCGATCCATTGCCTTCTTGAGCGCGGGTTCGAGCGTCGGCGGATCGTACGGAACCACTGCAATCGCAGTGACTTTCTTCGCGATCAAGTCCTCGATGATCTTCAATTGCTGCGCGGCGTCGGCGCGGCCGGGCCCCGTCTGATACACATTGATGTTCGGGTTCGCCTTGCCGAACTCTTTGACGCCGTCGTCCATGCGATTGAACCAGTTGATCCCGGTCACCTTGACGACCGTGACGATGGTTTCGTTCGTCGCGGCCTGGGCGGCCATGACTGCGCCGGCAGCGAGCGCAATGGCGGTCAGCGCGGTGCCGAAAGTCTTGAGCTTCATCGTGTTGTCTCCTTTATGTTTCGAATGTCGTTCGATGGTCTTTTGAAGCAATCACACAGCGAGTGGTCAACGTCCCGTCGATGCAGGCGGCGGTGGAATCTTGGATGTGGGCTTGGCGCCGCCGATGCCGAAGATCGCGCGCACGCGTTCGCCACCCGCGAAGGCGAGCGACGCGAGCAGCAGGAAGCCCCACGCGCAATCGCCGAAAAACTGCGAGACGCCAAGCAGATTGAAGAGGCTCGACAGGAACTGCAGGACCGTTGCCGCGAGAAACACGCAGACAATGCGTCCGTAGCCGCCCGCCGGATTCACGCCGCCCATCACCGCGATCAGAATCGCGATCAAGAGATAAGAGTTGCCGTAATCCCACTTCGCGCTGGACGTATGCGTTGCGCTGATGAGACCCGCGAGCGATGCGAGCACGCCGCACATGCCGTAAGTCAGAATCAGCATGCGCGCGCGCGGAATGCCTGCATAGAAGGCGGCTTTGGGATTCGTGCCCATCAGGTAAAGCCGCAGGCCGAACGGCGTGCGCTTGAGCACCCAGCCGAGCCCGAGCACCGCCGCAATGAAGATCCACAGCGAAACGGGCACCTGAAGGAACGTGCCATTGCCGATGTTCGATAGCGGATCGACATATTCGACTCGCACCGATGCGCCGTTGCTCAACACGACGGCAATGCCCGTGAACAGCAATTGGGTGCCGAGCGTGCAGAGAATCGGCGTCAGCCTGAGCTTGGCAATGACCACACCGTTCAGCAGGCCGCCGACCACGCCCATCGCGACGACGATGCCGACGAACACGGCCGTATAGAGCGCGGGCGAATCGTCGGCGGAGACGATGTGCGGCAGAGCCATCGCCGCGACCATGCCCGAGAGGTTCGCGAGCCCGACGCCCGAGAGGTCGATGCCGCCATTGCCCGAGACCATCGACAACATGATGCCGAGCGCGAGCAAGCCGAGTTCGGGCAATTGGCCGCCCATCGACTGAAGATTGTCGATGTCGAGAAACTGGCCGTGCGAAAGCCATGTCGCGACGATCACCACCAGCAGATTCACGCCGATCAGAAAGTTGAACTGCCGGTCAGCGAGCCACTTCGACGCCTTCATTGCGTCACGCTCCTTTCGCTCAACAATGCATTGATTTCGTCGAGGCGAGGCATCGAAGGCGCGGTGCCGGGCCGCGTGACCGAGATGCTCGCCAACGCGCATCCGAAGCGCACGGCATCGAGCGCGCTGTCGCCGCGCGCGAGCGCCGCCGCGAAACCGCCGGTGAAGCCATCGCCCGCGCCGGCCGTTTCGACCACGCGTCCGCATTCGAACGCGGGAACCAGCACCGATTCGCTCGCGCTATGCAGGAGCGCGCCCGCCTCGCCCAACGTGATGATCGCCGCGCGCGCGCCCTTGCTCAACAGAACATCCGCCGCGCGACGCGCATCGTCGACAGACTTCACGGCGACTCCCGTCAATGCCGCCGCCTCGGTCTCATTCGGCGTGATGTAGTCGCAAAGCGGATAGATATCGTCGTCGAGCGCGAGCGCGGGCGCCGGGTTGAAGACGGTCGTCACGCCATGCTTCCGGGCGAGTTCGAGCCCGCGTTTCGCGGCCGGAATGGGCTGCTCCAGTTGCGTGACGAAGACGGCTGCCTTCGCGATGTCCGCTTCGATCGCATCCACGTCAGCGGGGCCGAGCGTGCCGGCCGCGCCCGCCGCGACGATGATCGCATTGCCGCCGGTGTTTTCGTCCACGTAGATATGCGCGGCGCCGGTCGCGATATCGTCTATCACGCTGGCTCGCGATGTAATGCCTTCGGCCGCCCACGTGGCCTGCGCGATCTTGCCGAACGCATCGTTGCCGATGCGCGTGCAGAAGATGACGTCCGCGCCCGCGCGGGCGGCGGCCACGGCCTGATTCGAACCCTTGCCGCCCGGTCCCATCGCAAACGCGGAGCCCGCCACCGTTTCGCCAAGCAAAGGCATGCGCTGCGCGCGGAAAGCGAGGTCCGTCACATAGATGCCGAGGATGACGACGCTGCCGCTCATGGCGCGTCCCCTTGCGGCGCATCCGGCGCGAGCTGCACGCCTTTCTTGAAGATGAAACAGCCATAGCCGCGCGTCTCGCCCGTGCGGATGACGCAATACGCCTTTTTCGCGCGCTCATAGAACGCGAAGCGTTCGATCGGCGCGAACGCCACTTCGCGGCCTTCGGCGTGATCGACTTCGCGTTGCGCTTCGCGCTGCACGGCGGGCAAGGCGGTCGCGTCGCCGACGACTTCCATGCGGCCTGCGGGATCGTCCACGAATGTGTCCAGCGGCATCACCGACAGCACCGCGCGCACGACACGCGGCGCATTCGCGCCGTCGATCCGCAAGAGCTTGCCGAGCACCGTCTGCCGCGCGACCGAATCGCCGGGAAAGTTGGCGTCGCAAACGACGACTTCATCGCCGTGTCCCATCGCGGCGAGCGCGTAAAGAATGTCGGCGTTCAGAAGCGGGTCAATGTTCTTCAGCAAGAGCGTCTCCTCCATGCATGGGCGCGTCCCGTTCCAGGATCTGCGCCGTTGAACCTCGGATTACGAATGCCGCGGATCAATCTCCATACGGCACCCAGATATTCTTGACTTGCACGGCTTGGCGCAAGAAGGGCAAACCTTCACTCGATGCATCATGCCAGTCGAACAGTCGTCCGTGATCGACGAAGGTTCGCTTCAGATTGCCGACCGATTCGCGCTCGGCCATCGCCGAAAGCGCCGCGCCATTGAAGCACCAGAGCGCGTCGACGTCATCGTGCTGGGCGAGCGTTTTCGCAAGCGAGCGCGCGTCGCCGGTCACGATGTTGAGCGCGCCGCCCGGCACGTCGGACGTATCCGCGACCTGATAGAAGTCTGTCGCCATGAGCGGGCACGTCATGCTCGGCACCGCCACGACCGTATTGCCCAGCGCGAGCGCGGGCGCGATCAGCGAGACGAAGCCGAGCAACGGCGCTTCGTCCGGACAGATGACGCCGATCACGCCGACCGGCTCGTGCATCGCCAGCGCGACGCCGTGCAGCGGCGGCGCATGCACCGCGCCGTCGAACTTGTCGGCCCACGCTGCGTACGTGAACAAGCGGGCAATCGACGCATCGACTTCGCGCTTCGCATCGCGTTCGCTCGAACCCGCGCGCGTCACGAGTTGGCGCGCGAATTCATCCGCTCGCGCGCTGAGATTCTCCGCGAGGTAATACAACACCTGCGCGCGGTTGTGCGCGCTCGCTGCCGCCCATTTCGTCATGCCGCGCGCCGCCGCCACGGCATTGCGAATGTCCTTGCGATTGCCCTCGGCCACTTCGCCGACGATCTCGCCCGCAGGCGAGCGAACGAGCCGCGAGTAACCGCTATCCGGCCGCGCCTGCTTGCCGCCGATGAAGAGCTTCGCCGTGCGGTCGATCGCGCTGACGTTGGCCGATTCCATCAGCGAGTCCGGCTCGACGGGCGGCGCTTGCGTGTCGGAGCGCATCGGCAGCTTGGACCATGCGCGCGGCTTGAGATATTCGTATATGCCCTCGCGTCCGCCTTCCCGCCCGAAACCGGACTCGCGATAGCCGCCGAAGCCCACTGCCGCATCGAACAGATTCGTCGCGTTGATCCATACGACACCGCATTGCAGGCGGGGCGCGACGTCCAGCGCGCGGCTGATGTTCTCGCTCCAGACGCTCGCGGCGAGGCCATAGCGCGTGTTGTTCGCCAGGGCGACGGCTTCGTCGGGCGTGCGAAAGCTCATCGAGACGAGCACGGGCCCGAAGATTTCCTCTTGCGCGAGCGTCGATGCCGGCGCGACGTTCGTCACCAGCGTCGGCGCGAAAAACGCCCCGCCTTCGGGCAGCACCAGACGCGAGGGCTGGTGAATCTCGCATCCTTCGCTTTCGCCTTTCGCCACGAGCGCGCGAATGCGTTCGAGCTGCACGTCATCGACAATGGCGCTCATGTCGACGCCCTTGTCCAACGACGGCCCGACGCGCAGCGTTTCCATGCGGCGCTTGAGCTTGTCGATAAAGCGCGCTTCGATGCCTTCCTGCACCAGCAGACGCGAACCCGCGCAGCACACCTGGCCTTGGTTGAACCAGATCGCATCGACGACACCTTCGACGGCCGAGTCGATATCGGCGTCGTCGAACACGATGAACGGCGACTTGCCGCCCAATTCCAGCGTGAGCGATTTGCCCGAGCCCGCCGTCGTCGCGCGAATCTGGCGGCCGACTTCGGTCGAACCGGTGAACGCGATCTTCGCGACGCGCGGATGCTCGACGAGCGCCGCGCCCGTGCGGCCATCTCCGGTCACGACGTTGAGCACGCCCTTGGGCAAGCCGGCGCGGTGCGCGAGTTCCGCGAAGAGCAACGCCGTGAGCGACGTGTATTCCGCGGGCTTCAACACGACGCAATTGCCGAGCGCAAGCGCGGGCGCAATCTTCCACGCGAGCATCAGCAGCGGAAAATTCCACGGCACGATTTGCCCGATCACGCCGAGCGGCGCCCAGTCCGCGAACTCGCGATCCTGCAATTGCGCCCAGCCCGCATGATGCAGAAAGTGCCTTGAAACAAGGGGGATATCGATGTCGCGCGATTCGCGAATCGGCTTGCCGTTATCGAGCGATTCCAGGACGGCGAAGAGGCGGCTATGCCTCTGCACCATGCGCGACAGTGCGTACAGGTGCCGCGCGCGGCCCGCGCCGCCGATGCCTTGCCATGCTTCCAGCGCGTCGTGCGCGGCTCGCACGGCGGCATCCACGTCGCCGCTCGATGCTTGCGCGATCGACGCGAGCACGCAGCCCGTCGCCGGCTCGCGCGAATCGAAGCGATGTTCGTCCGCGCCGTCTCGCCATGCGCCGTCGATGAAATGGCCGAAGCGTCCGGCGTGTTGATCGAGCCATGCGCGCACGGCGCGATCGTCTTCCGGTGCGGGTCCGTATTCCATCGAAGAAAAATAGTGGGCTACGCTCATGAGGCTTGTGTCTGTATTGGGCTGGTTCAGGCGACCGGATGGCGGTTGAACGCCGAATAGCGCCCGCTCACGTGATGTTCGAGTTGCCGCTCGATATCGGCAAGCAGGCTGGACGCGCCAATGCGGAACAAGTCCGCTTCGAGCCATTCGCGCCCGAGTTCCTCCTTCATGAGAACCTGATAGTTCAGCACCGATTTCGCGGTCGAGACGCCGCCCGCCGGCTTGAAGCCGATCGCGATGCCCGTGCGCGTCAGATATTCGCGAATCATGCGCACCATCACGAGCGACACGTCGAGCGTCGCATTGACGCCTTCCTTGCCCGTGGATGTCTTGATGAAATCGGCGCCGGCCATCATGCAGATCATCGAAGCCTTCGCGACGTTGGAAAGCGTGCGTATGTCGCCGGTGCCGAGAATCGCCTTGACGTGCGCATCGCCGCAAGCCGCGCGGAAGTCGCGCATCTCGTCGTAGAGCGCTTGCCAATTTCCGGTGAGCACGTGCTCCCGCGTCACGACGATGTCGATTTCCTTCGCGCCGTCGGCCACCGATGCTTCGATCTCGCGCAGCTTGAGCGCATGTGGATTCAGGCCGGCGGGGAATCCGGTGGACACGGCGGCGACCGGAATGCCGCTATCGGCGAGCGCCTCAACCGCCGTCTTGACGAAGCGGTGATAGACGCACACGGCGCCTGTCGTGATCGGTTGATCCGACATGCCGAGCGCGTCGAGCAAGTCCTCGCGCAGCGGGCGGCGTGCCTTGGCGCAGAGCCGTTGCACGCGCGCGGTGGTGTCGTCGCCGCTTAGCGTCGTGAGGTCGATGCAGGTGATCGCCTTCAAGAGCCACGCCGCTTGCGCGTCTTTCTTGACGGAGCGACGCAAGCCGAAGCTCGCGGCCCGGCGCGCGACCGCCGACTGATTGACGCGCAGTCCTTCGAGCCATGCGAGGTCGAAAGGGACGCCGGGATTGCGCGCGCGCGTGGCCGGGTGAGCGGTTCCGGGCCACGCGACGATGGACTTCGGTGCGGTTTCCAGCATGAGATCGGTAGGCTGTGCGCTTGCGCAACGCACAACAGCTTTTTGATAGATTGATCTCAGTCTATCGCAACGTTGTTACGATCGTAACATAGGGAAAGTGCGGAGACGGGCGGCTTCGGCGTACCGCCCTCTGTCGACGTCAGGCCGCCCGCGCTTCGGGCTCCACCGCAGGCGCGCCCCGCCCCGCCGGTACTGCGAGACCGAGGTGTCCGCGCAGCGTCGTGCCTTCGTAAGCGCGACGAAAGATGCCGCGCCGCTGAAGGATCGGCACGACGCCGTCCGTGAACGCTTCGAGACCGTCGGGCAGCACGTCCGGCATCAGATTGAAGCCGTCGGCCGCGCCGTTTTCGAACCAGTGCGTGATGTCGTCGGCCACCTGTTCGGGCGTGCCGACGATCACGCGATGCCCGCCGCCGCCCGCCAGCGCGCGCACCAGTTCGCGCACCGTATAGCCGTGCGTGCGCGCCTGCGCGAGCGTCGCGTTGAAGAACGTGTGATTGCCGTTGCCGTCGTTGGGCAGCGGGAGATCGGCGGGCAGGCGGGCATCGAGTTGCAGCGATTCCACGGGCACGCCGAGCGTTCCGGCAAGGCGGTTGAGGCTGTAGCGCCAAGGAATCAGATCGACGAGTTCATCGCGACGGCGCAGCGCCTCGCTTTCTGTGGCGCCGATGATCGTGGTCAGTCCGGCGAGCACCTTCACGGCGTTCGGGCCGCGTCCATAGCGCGCCGCCCGCTCGTTGAGGTCGGCGCGGTAGGCGCGCGATTCGTCGAACGACTGCGACGCCGAGAACACGGCCTCCGCGTGACGCGCGGCCAGTTCGCGTCCGTCGCCCGATGCGCCCGCCTGCACCAGCACCGGATGCCCTTGCGCCGAACGCGGCAGGTTGAGCGCGCCCTGCACGCCGAAGAAACGCCCGCGATGCTGCGCCGGATGCAGCTTGTCCAGATCGACGAAACGCCCGCTTGCCTTGTCCGCCACCAGCGCATCGTCTTCCCAGCTATTCCAGAGCGATTTCACGAGCGTCGCGAACTCATCGGCGCGGGCATAGCGTTCCGCGTGCTGCGGCACCGCGTCGAGACCGAAGTTGCGCGCGGACGGCAGATCGGCCGTCGTCACGATGTTCCAGCCGGCGCGGCCGCCGCTGATCAGATCGAGCGTCGCGAACCGGCGCGCGATGTTGTACGGCTCGTTGTAGCTCGTCGAAGCGGTCGCGATGAGTCCGATATGCGTGGTCGCGGCGGCCACGCTCGTGAGCAGCATCGTCGGTTCGAGCGCGGTGATCGGACGCATGTCGAGCTGATCGGAGATCGCGGCGTTGTCCGCCAGAAAAATCGCGTCGAGGCAGGCGCGCTCGGCGGTCTGCGCGAGCCGCACGTAATGATTCACGTCGATGAACGCGCGCGGATCGGCCTTCGCCACGCGCCACGCCGACGGCACGAAGCCCGAATGCAGCGCGTTGATGTTGAGATGCAACTGGCGCGGAAGAGATGCGCTCATGACTGGTCACTCCGTTTCGATGATGATGGCCGCGGCGCTCAGAACACGCGCCCTTCGGTCAGGTGCGTGGTCACGCCGTTCAGTTCGTAATCGCCGATCACCCGCGATTTATGCAGCAGCGGGTTGTGGCTGAAGATGGTGCGTAAGTTGCGCCAGTGGCGGTCGAAGTTGTGCGCGCGCGACGTGGCCGACGCCCCGCCCGCTTCGAACATGCGTTCCGCCGCATGCAACGCGAGCTTGCTCACGACCAGTTGCGTGCGCGCGGTGACGAGCGCGCCTTCGAGCACGAGCGCATCGGCGCGCGCGTCGCCGTCGCGCACCGCGCGCGACGAGCGGTCGAGCGCGCGGGCGTTCTCGCGCACGAGGGCGTCGATCGCGTGACTGTGCGACGACAGATCGCCCACGACCTGTTGAATGAACGCATCCTCGCGCGCGGTCGGCGCGGGACTATGCAGCGCGGGGCGTCCGTGTTGCACGACGTAGCGTTTGGCATCGGCGAGCACGTTGCGCACGATGCCCGCCGCGACCGCCACCAGATGCAGTTGTCGCAGCGCGCCGGCGTGGCGGCCGGCAAGCGTCGTCAGATTGCGCGGCGCGATTTCGTCGGCCTCCACGCGCAACGAATCGAACACGAGACTGCCGCTTGCCGTCATGCGCTGACCCATGCCGTCCCAGTCGTCGAGCACATGCAGACCTTCGCGCCGGACGGGCACGATCGCGACGACCGGTTCGCCGCGATCATCCTGCACGTTGAGCCGCGCATAGTCCGCGAAGGCCGTGCCCGTCGCGTAGTACTTGCGCCCGCTCAGGCGATAGTGGTCGCCGTCGCGCGTGAGTTGCGTCGTGATCTCGCCCGGGCGCGACGTGCCCGCTTCGGTCGAGGCGCCGCCGAAGATCGCGCCATCGACGATGCGCTCGATCTGCAACGCGTTGAACGGCGTGCGCGGCGAAAGCAGCAGCGCCTCGGTCTGATCGAAGTGGATGCGCAGCGCATGCGCCACGTTGCTTTCATGCGCGGCGAGCGTCGAGATCACGTGGAACACGTCTTCGAGCGAGCCGCCGAGACCGCCCCACTCCACCGGCAGACGCAGCTTGCCTAAGCCCGAGGCCCGAAAGCGCGCGAACGCTTCGAACGGCAACTCGCGGCGCGCCTCGCGGGCGGCGGCTTCTTCGCCGATTTCGCGGGCGAGCGCCGGCAGCGCATCGAGCGCGTCCTGCAATGCGTGATCCGGCTCTGTGCGGATTCGTGCGAGTGTCGACATCTTTCTTCCTTGTTGGTGAATCGTGCAGAGAGGTCAGGCCGCGTGCGCGTTCGGGCGCCCTGCGGGAATCGCATCGAGCAGCGCGCGCGTGTAGGCGTGCCGCGGCGCGCGCCAGATATCGCGATGGCCGCCGCTTTCGACGATCCTGCCGCCGTGCATCACATGCACGCGGTCGGCGATATAGCGCACTACAGACAGATCGTGCGAGATGAAGAGATAAGCGAGCCCGAGATCGCGTTTCAGCTCGACGAGCAGATTGAGAATCTGCGCCTGAATGGAAACGTCGAGCGCCGACACCGGTTCGTCGCAGATCAGGAGCGCCGGTTCGAGCACCAGCGCGCGGGCGATGCCGATGCGCTGCCGCTGTCCGCCGGAGAACTCGTGCGGATAGCGAGCGAGCGCGGCGGCGGGCAGGCCGACGCGATCGAGCATGGCCAAAGCGCGAACGCGCCGCGAGCGAGCGTCGCCACCGATGCCGTTCACCGCCATCACCGTATCGAGAATCTCGCCGACGGTGCGGCGCGGATTGAGCGACGCATACGGGTCCTGAAACACCATCTGCACGCGTCGCCGGAGCGGGCGCAGCGCACGTTCGGTAAGCGGCACGAGGTCGGTGCCTTGGAGACGGATCGAGCCACCGGTGACCGGCGCGAGCCGCAGAATCGCGCGAGAAAGCGTCGACTTGCCACATCCTGATTCGCCGACGAGACCGACGGTCTCCCCGGCCGCGATATCGAACGACACGCCGTCCACCGCGCGCAGCGTGCCCTTGCCGTGCCGATGCGCGTAGTCCACCGTGAGCCGGTCCACCGACAAGAGCGGCGCATCGGCGGGAGGCGTCGCCGCATCGAATGTGCGCGGCGCAAGCGGCGTCACGTTGAAGGCGGCGTCGCCGTTCTCGCGGCTGCCGTGGCGAATCTCGGGCAGCGTCCAGTCCCGATAATGAATGTCACCCGACAGATTCAGCGACGCGCCCAAGAGACCGCGCGTGTAGGCATGAGCCGGCGCGGCGAAAAGCGTCTCCACGCGCGCCTCTTCCACTTTCTGCCCGGCCAGCATCACGGCGACGCGATCCGCGTGTTGCGCGACCACGCCCAGATCGTGCGTGATCAGCAGTAGCGACATCGACAACTCGCGCTTGAGTTCGTCGAGCAGTTCGAGAATGCGCGCCTGAATCGTGACGTCGAGCGCGGTGGTCGGCTCATCGGCGATCAAAAGGCGCGGACGGCACGCCACCGCCATCGCGATCATCACGCGCTGGCGCTGGCCGCCCGACAGTTCGTGCGGATAGTCCGACACGCGCCGCTGCGGTTCCGGCACATGCACGAGGTCGAGCAATTCGACGGCACGGCGCAGCGCCGCCTGCTTCGAAAGCGCTTCGTGCTGACGCAACGTCTCGGCGATCTGCGCGCCGATGGACAGCACCGGATTGAGCGAGGTCATCGGCTCCTGAAAGATCATCGAAATCTGCGCGCCGCGAATCTCGCGCATCTCGCGCGGCGCGAGCGTCAGCAACTCGCGGCCGGCAAAGCGCACGCTGCCCGTGACGATGCCCGGCGCCGGCACGAGCCGCATCAGCGAGAGCGCCGTCGCGGACTTGCCGCAGCCCGATTCGCCGACGAGCGCCAGCGTCTCGCCTTGCGCGATGTCGAAATCGACGCCGCGCACCGCCTGATGCGCGCCGAAGTTCACGCGCAAGTCGCGCACTTGCAGCAGATTGGCGTCGCTCATGCGCGCTCCCGCAGACGAGGGTTGAGCGCGTCGTTCAGGCCGTCGCCGAGAAGATTCAGCGCGAGCACCGCGATCACGATGGCCGCGCCCGGCAGCGCCGTCAGATACCAGGCGGTGCGCAACGAATCGCGCCCCGCGCCGATCATGCCGCCCCAACTGACGACGTTCGGATCGCCCATGCCGAGGAACGACAGCGACGATTCGATGAGAATCGCGCTCGCGACCATCACCGAGGCCGTGACGATCACCGGCGGCAGCGCGTTCGGCAGAATTTCGCCGAAGATGATGCGGGCATCGGAGAAGCCCTGACTGCGCGCCGCGAGCACGAAATCGGCCTGACGCAGCGTGCGGAACTCTGCGCGCACGATGCGCGCGACCGTCGGCCACGACGCAATGCCGATGGCGAGCGCGATGACCGTCACGCTCGGCTTGCCGATGGCGACGATGACGATCACCAGCAGAAACGACGGCACAGTCTGAAAGACCTCGGTGACGCGCGCGAGCAGATCGTCGATGACGCCGCCGAAGAAGCCGCCCAGCGCGCCGACGAGCGTGCCGATGACGAGCCCGATGCCGGCCGCCGACGCGCCGATCAGAAGCGACACGCGCGTGCCGTGCGCGATGCCTGCCGCGACATCGCGCCCGAGCGAGTCGGTGCCGAGCGTGTAAAGCGGATCGGCGCCGGGCCACTCGAACGGCGGCGCGACCATGTCGAGCGGATCGCCGGGGAAGAGATGCGGCGCGGCGAGCGCGAGCGCCAGCAGCAGGACGAGCAGCACGATGCCCGCGAGCGCCGACGGATTGCGCAGCAACGCGCGCCACACGCCGCGCGTGGCCCGTGGCAAGTCGGCCTGCGCGCGGCGCGCGCCGAACACCGCGCCTGCGAGTTGACGCCGCCACGCGGACCCGGCGGATGCTTGCGCCGTGACGAGTTCGGAAGAGTCGGTTGCCATGCTTTAGCCGAAGAAGAAGAGGATTAGGCGATGCGCGGATCGAGCCACGCCTGCAGCAGATCGATCACGAGATTGGCTGCCATCACGAGCAGCGACGACAGCAGCAGTACGCCCAGCAGCACGCTGAAATCGCGCGCCATGACGGCATCGAGCGCGAGGCGGCCGAGGCCCGGCCAGCTGAAGACCGTTTCGGTGACGGCCGCGCCGCCGAGCAGCGTGCCGAAGTGGATGCCGACCATCGTCGTGAGCGGCATCAGCGCATTGCGCAGCACGTGACGCACGCTCACGCGCAACGGATGCAGCCCCTTCGCATGGGCGGTGCGCACGAAGTCCTGACGCTGCACTTCCAGCATCGCGGCGCGCGTGAGACGGGCGTAGATCGCGACGAAGAACGTGCCGAGCGTCGCGGCCGGCAGCAGCGCGTGTTTCGCGACATCCGCCACATACGCGAGCCCGTGCAGATTCGCGCCCACGGTGACGTCGCCGCCGTTCGGCAGCCAGCCGAGTCGCACCGAGAACAGGATGATCGCGAGCAGGCCGATCCAGAAGCCCGGCGTCGAATAAAGCAGCAACGCGAGCACCGACAGCACGCGGTCGGGCCATTTGCCCGCCCAGTGCGCCATGATCGCGCCGAGCACGACGCCCGCGACGATCGCGAACGCGAGCGCGCTGCCCATCAGGATCAGCGTGTTCGGCAAGCGGGAGAGAATGAGCTGCATCACCGGCGCGTCGTATCGCGGCGAGTAGCCGAGACTGAAATGCGCGAGATGCGACAGGTACGCGCCGAGTTGATGCAGGAGCGGCTGATCCAGCCCGAACTTCGCTCGCAGCGCCGCGAGCGTTTCCGCCGTCGCGGAGCCGGATTCGCCCGCGAGCACGTCGGCGGCGTCGCCCGGCATCAGCTTCAGCAGGAAGAAGTTCAGGACCACGATGGCCAACACCGTCGGCACCGCCTGCCACGCGGTGCGTCGGGCGATCGCGGCGAGGCGCGCACGGCGATTCATGACGATGCCCTCACGCGCTCAGATACACGTCGGCGAAATTGCCTTCGAGACCTTGCGCCGATACCGTGTGATTGCGCACGCGCCGGTTCGCGAGCGTCACCATGCGCGGCGCGACGAGATTCAGGATCGGCAAGTCGCGGTAGACGATCTGCTGGAACTGCTGAAAGAGCGCGACTCGCTTGCTATCGTCCGCTTCGACCGATGCAGATTCGAGCAGCCGGTCCACGTCGGGATTGCTGTAATGCGGCGCATTGGAGAACGGCACGCCGGGCCGGATGTTCTTCGACCAGTAGAGCCGCTGCACGCCCACGCTCGGATCGAACAGCGTATTGACGCCGATGCTCGTGAAGTCGAACTGGCGGTCGGCATACACGCGTTTGAGGAACGACGGCAAGTCCTGCGAGCGCACCGTCACGTCGATGCCCACGCGCGCGAGCGCCGATTTCACATAGTCCGCCTGACGCCGGTACATGTCGCCGTAGGGCAGGAAGTCGTGCGTGAGTTGAAAGCGCGGGCCGCCGTTCTTGCGCGGATAACCCGCCGCGTCGAGCAGCTTTTCGGCGGCGGCGGTATCGAACGCATACGGCGCGAGCTTGGCATCGTGATACGGCGAGCCCGGCGTGATCGGCGTGGGCGAGAGGTCGGCGTATCCGTACGCGATCGTCTTCTGCACGATCTGCGGATTGATCGCATGCGCGATTGCCTGCCGCACGCGCAGGTCCTTCAGAATCGGGTGATCGAGATTGAAGTCGATTTCCGACAGCGGTTCGAGAAAGCGATAGCCGCGCGTCTCCGTCGCGAGTTGCGGCAGTTGCGTGAGACGCGGCAAGTCGGTGAGCGGCACCGGATTTTCTCCGCCCAGATCGAGCGCGCCGGTTTCGAACGCGGCCGAGCGCGCGGCCGCATCGGGAATCACTTTCAGAACGAGCGAATCGATGTAGGGCTTGCCCGCGTCCCAGTAATCCGGATTGCGCTCGTAGACGATGTTCGCCCCGCGCGTCCACGACTTGAAGCGAAACGGCCCCGTGCCGATGGGCGCGTTGTTGTGAGGATTGGAGAGCGGGTCGCCGGATGCGTACAGGTGCTTCGGCACGATAGGCGACTCGCCCGCCGACAGCGCCTTCAGCAAGTACGGCGCGGGCTTCGCCAGTTCGATGACGGCCGTGCGCGCATCGGGCGTCGAGACTCGCGTGACGTTCGCGAACGTGCTGCGGCCACGCGGATGCACCGACTTGAGCAGGTCGATCGAGAACGCGACATCCGCTGAGGTGAACGGCTGGCCGTCGTGCCACTTGACGTTCTCGCGCAGGGTGAACGTGTACTTGAGGCCGTCGTCGGCCACGTTCCATGCGGTCGCAAGCTGCGGCTTCGGCTTCAGATCGAAGTCATAGGCGAGCAGACCTTCGAGCACCTTGGAACTCGCGACGAGCGCGGGGCCGGTCGTCTGAAAGATCGACACCAGCACCGGCGGCTCGGGATTGATCAGCATGTTGAGCGTGCCGCCGCGCCGCGGCGCCCCGGCGTCTTTGCTCTGTGCGAAAGACAGCGAGGAGAGGCTTGCCGACGCCAGCGTGGCGCCCGTGGAAAGAAGAAAGTGTCGTCGGTTGATGCCTGTCATGCGATGCCGTTCTCGTGCGTTGCGTTCGTCGGTTGGAGGAAATCGCGACGAACCTCGCCCTGCGGTGCGAATGCTGCGCCGCCGCGTGATCCGCGCAAGCCGACACCATAGAACGGGAGCCGCCGAACGCAAACCAAGCGTTCGGCATATGCAAAGCAGGCCGCGAGAGATTAGTGAAGAAGCATGCTGCACCGACCAATTGTGAAAATCGATGCGCCACGGTATGCGACGCCTCAATACCGCTATGATCCCGGTCGAAATTGCAACGTCATCCTGACGAAATCCATCTGAGCTGTTTCCCATGCCGAAGCTCCTTATTCTGAGCGTCAGCGCTGGCGCAGGACACGTGCGCGCCGCTGAGGCGCTGTGCGCGTATGCGGCGGTCCATCCGGCCGGCGTCGAAGCCGTGCATCTCGATGTCATGGACTACGTGCCCGCGAGCTTTAAGGCGCTCTACGCCGATTTCTATATCAAGCTGGTGGCGCATCAGCCGGCGCTGTGGAGCTATCTCTATCAGAAGACCGATCATGCCTCGCCGCGATCGTTCGGCGAGCGGCTGCGACGCGCCGTCGAACGTCTGAACTGCCGCGCGTTGCTAGCAGAGATCGAGCGCCATCAAGCCGATGCGATCATCTGCACGCATTTTCTGCCTGCGGAATGGTTGTCGCGTGAGAGCCGGCGAGGAAATCTGCGCACGCCGGTGTGGGTGCAGGTCACGGACTTCGATCTGCATCGCCTGTGGGTGGTGCCGGGCATGCAGGGCTATTTCGCCGCTAACGAAGAAGTGGCGTGGCGCATGGCCGCGCGCGGCGTGCCGGCGGCGTCGGTTCATGTGGGCGGCATCCCCGTCATGCCTGCGTTCAGCGAGAAGCTCGACCGGGCGGCATGCGCGGCCGAAGTCGGTCTCGATCCCGGGCGACGCACGCTCTTGATGATGTCCGGCGGCGCAGGCTTGGGCGCGATCGATACGCTCGCCGCGCGCCTGCTGCACATGGACGGCGACTTCCAGTTGATCGCCCTTGCCGGCCGCAACGAGGCGATGCTGCGGGCGCTACAGGAATTGAGCGGCAGCTATCCGCGACGCCTGCACGCGTCCGGCTTCACGCCCAGCGTCGAACGATTGATGGCCTGCTCCGACCTCGTCATCACGAAGCCCGGCGGACTGACGACTTCCGAGTGCCTTGCGATGCATCTGCCGATGATCCTGAATGCGCCGATTCCCGGCCAGGAAGAACGCAATGCCGACTTCCTGCTCGAACAGGGCGTGGCGCTCAAGGCCGTCGATGCAGTCGGGCTCGAATATCGCGTCCGCGCTCTCTTGCGCGATCCTTCGCAACTCGACGACATGCGCCGCCGGATCGCGCCGCTCGCGCGGCCGCACGCTGGACGCTTCGTGCTGGACACGGTACTGCATGCGTTATCGTCTGCGGCTTCGGAGGCGGCATGACGGCGTGTCGCTGGTTGCCGGGCGCGCGCACGCTCGCGCTCGTCGCATGGGTCGCGCTGTTGGGCTTCTTCTTCGCCAACGTCGAGATCCAGATCGAAGGCAGCGCGGGCTGGGCCGCGAATCTGCCGACATGGCGCATCGAGCACCACTGGCTGCTCGATATCTTCTGGGGCGGCCGCCCGATGACCGGCTATCACGCCTGGGTCTTTCCGTTCATGGCGCTGTGCTTCCACTTGCCCGCGGTCTTCTTTGCCCGATGGTCGTGGCGCATCGAGGCGCGCATCGTCGCCTGCATCATGGCCTTCTGGCTCATCGAAGACTTCCTGTGGTTAGTGATCAATCCGGCATATGGCCTGACGCGCTTCGATCCGCTTCATGTGCCCTGGCACAAGCATTGGATCGCGTTCGCGCCGACGGATTACTGGACGATGAGCGCGGCGGCATGCGTGCTGTTCTTCGTATCGCGACGAGCGGATACGGCTACGGAAGCGACGCGCGATGCGTAGGGCCTTCAACGCGCTGTTCTATGCGGCAGGCGTGACGGTCGTGTCGAGTGTCGTTGCATCGATGGCGACCGGCGCGCTCGCACCGACGCCAGCGAAGTTGACGCCAGCGAAGTTTACGCCAGCAGCAAGGCCGCTGAACTGGGCGGAGCCGATGCTGTTCACGCGGATCGAGAACCTGCATCGCATCACGCCTTCGCTGTATCGCAGCGCGCAGATTTCGGAGAGCGATTTGCCGCAATTGCGCGCGCTCGGCATCCGCAAGATCGTGAGCTTTCGCTCGTTTCATTCGGACGAGGACCTGCTCGCCGGAAGCGGCATCGCGTTGCAGCGCATCCCGATGAATACGTGGGATATCCGCGATGAAGACATGATCGCCGCGCTCAGGGCGCTGCGCGATGTGGATCGCGACGGGCCGATTCTGATTCATTGCCAGCACGGCGCGGATCGCACGGGACTCGTGTCCGCGCTGTATCGCGTGGTCTATCAGGGATGGAGCAAAGAGGCCGCGGAAGACGAATTGCTCAATGGCGGATACGGCTTTCATCCCGTCTGGGGCAATATCAAGCGATATATCGAACAGGTCGATGTCGAGTGGCTGAGGCAGCAAGTAGGCGCAAAGCCGTTGCGAGGCTGATGTGACGTTATCGAGGCTCGTTCGATGGGCTGGGTGCATCAGCGTCGCGGTACTGGGCTGCTGGATGCTGGCGGCCGTGTGCATTTGCGTGAGCGGGCTCGCCATGCCGCAGGAAAGCGCGGATGTGGCGGTCGTGTTCGGCAATGCTCTCAACCGGAACGGGACGCCCGCCTCCATTCTGCGGCCGCGCCTCGAAGCGGCATTGCAATGTCACCGCGCGGGGCAATGTCCGGTGCTTTTCGTGAGCGGCAGTATCGACGGACCCGGTCTCGACGAAGCTCAGGCGATGCGCGCGTGGCTGCGCGAGCGCGGCGTCGCGGACGGCGACATCGTGCTCGACAATCGAGGCGACAACACGCTCGCCTCGGCTCGAAACGCGACGGCCTTCATGCGTGAGCGCGGCATGCATCGCGTCATGCTCATCACGCAGTACTACCACCTGCCGCGAGCGCGGCTTGCGTTCGAAAAGGCGGGCGCTCGCGTGGTGCTGGGCGCCTATCCGCGTCGCTTTCGGGCGATGGATGTGTATTCGAGCTGGCGCGAAGTGCCTGCGTACGCGGTCTATTTCGTTCGCCTCGCGCTCGATCCGGACGCGCAGCCGGTATCGATTCGGCCGGTGTGGTTCATTCGCGGATTGCTTCGCGATCGCGATGCCGGTCACTGACAATTCCGACGTGCGCGGTGCTCCCGCGCTTCACCGCTTCGCATTGAGCCTGCGCCACAGCGTCGTCTTGCTGATGCCGAGCGCCTTGCAGACCGCGTCGCGATCGCCATTGAACGCAGCGAGCGTTGCGCGGATCTGATCCGCTTCGACGGAGCGGCTCATGTCGCGAAGCGACGGATTCGCCGCAGCCTCGACTTGCGCGGGGAACAGCTCGGGCGCGATCACTTGCAGATCGTCGAGCGTCAACGCGACGGAGCGATCCTCGTCGAGCGGCATGTCGGATATCTCTACGGCAATCCGTTCCACGATGTTCTGCAACTCGCGGACGTTGCCGGGCCACGCGTGACGCGTCAACGCCCGTTCGAGCGGCGCGAAAACACGCGCCGCCGCTTCGCGGCTGCGTACGCGCTGCGCCAGCGCCTTGTCGCGCCGCGCCGCCTGCATCAACAGGTCGATGGCCAACGGCACAATATCCGAGGCGCGCGCGCGCAACGGCGGCAACGCCAGGCTCAGAATATTGATGCGATAGAAAAGGTCGGCGCGAAACGAGCCATCCGCGACGCCTTCGACGAGCGTGCGATGCGTCGCCGCGATCACGCGGATGTCGACGCGCGTCGGTTCCGTCGATCCGAGACGCATGACCTCTCTCTCTTGCAGCACCCGTAGCAAGCGGCTTTGCAGCGAGGGCGGCATCTCGCCGATTTCGTCGAGGAACAGCGTTCCGCGATGCGCCGCCTCGATAAGGCCCGCCTTGCCGCCCTTGCGCGCGCCCGTGAACGCACCTTCCTCGTAGCCGAACAGTTCGCTTTCCAGCAGCGCCTCGGGAAACGCGCCGCAGTTCATCGCGACGAACGGGAAGTCTTTGCGACGGCTCAGGCGATGCATGCTTTGCGCGACCATTTCCTTGCCCGTGCCGCTTTCGCCGAGAATCAACACGGTTGCATCGGACTTCGCGTAGCGGCGCACGAGCGCCCTGACCCGCTCGATGGCTTCCGACTCGCCGACGACGTCCTCCAGCCGATAGCGCGCGACGAATTCCTGCGCGCCTCGTCGCGACCGGAGGCTTCGGTCGAGGCGCTCGACCGCTCGCGATTCCTGAAACGTGAAGATGGTGCCGTCCGATGCGCCGCCGCTCGCGAGCGGTCCGCGATGAATCGCGTAGCTCACGCCGCGTACTGTGCCGAACACGTCGCCGTCGGCAGCCGGCAACACGCCTTGCAGGTCTGGCGCGACATCCAACAGCGCCCGGCCGACCACGCGGGATGCATCCAAAATGCCAAGCGCGGCGGCCAGTTGACGATTCATCGCTTCGATGCGCCCTTCTGCATCGACCGCGACGACGCCATCGCGAAGATGCTGCAACAGATTGTCCAGGCGATTACGGCGGGCGGCCTCGCCGCGCATCGCCTGCGCGACTTCGAGCGCGGTCTCGAACGCCGCGACGACGGACGTGCGCGAATACAGGAACACGGAATTCATGCCCGCTTCGGCCGCCAGGTCCGCGACGAGCCCCGGACCGACTACCACGTCGACGCCTCGGTCGCGCAGGTCCAGCACGAGGCTCTCCGCATCCTGCGCCGACCGGTACGACTCGCAGATTACCTCGATGCTGTAGGCGGCCAGGAAGCGGCGAATCTCACCGGGCGTCTCGCCGTGCGTGACGAGCGCGACGCTCGCGCCCTCGCGTCGCGCCTTCGTCAGCGCGTGCGTCACGTCGAAGCCGGTCGGGCTGATGACGACCACCGGCACCGACACTCGGCTCTTGAGATAAGCGCCGTTGGAGCCGCCCGCCACGACGACATCCGGTCGCCCATCGCGCGCGGATTCGATGCTGCGCGCGGCATCTTCATAGGCCAGCGGCACGACTTCGAGCTCGGCCCGATCCTCATAAGCGCGCGCGAGATCGATGAACAAGGCCCTCAGCCGGCTGATCCCCACCGCCCAGATGCGAGGACGAGACGTGGTTTCGGTTTGCATGGTGTTTTGTATGCCGGGGTGAAGCATGCAGTATGCACGACGATTTCGTTATTGAAATAGTCGATTCCAAGGTTGAAACTGACGTGCGTGAATGACTCGGACCCGTTCCGAAAAATCAATGGCTTACGCGCTCAGAACGCCTTGGCAAGCTAGTTGCTCTTAAGGCGCACCCTTAGCAGGAGACGAACGTGAATTCTGAATGCCAAATGCCAAGCAGCGCAGGGGCGCGATTTCGCCGCGCAGTGGAGGAAGAATCGCCATTGCAGGTCGTCGGCGCGATCACCGCTTACGCCGCGAAGATGGCAGAAGCGGTCGGCTTCAAAGCGCTTTATATGTCGGGCGGCGGCGTGGCCGCCAACTCGCTCGGCATGCCGGATCTCGGCATCAGCACGATGGAAGACGTGCTGATCGATGCCCGCCGCATCACCGACGCGTCGTCGCTGCCGCTCCTGGTCGACATCGATACCGGTTGGGGCGGCGCCTTCAACATTGCGCGGACCATCCGCTCCTTCATCAAGGCGGGCGTGGCGGCGGTGCATATCGAAGATCAGGTCGGGCAAAAGCGCTGCGGTCATCGGCCGGGCAAGGAAGTCGTGCCGACCGGCGAAATGGTGGATCGCCTGAAGGCCGCGGTCGATGCGCGTACCGACGACGCGTTCGTCATCATGGCGCGCACCGACGCGGCAGCCGCCGAAGGCATCGATGCGGCGATCGAACGCGCGGTGGCGTATGTCGAAGCGGGCGCGGATATGATCTTCCCCGAAGCGATGAAGACGCTCGATGAGTACCGCCGATTCAAGGCAGCCGTGCAAGTGCCGATTCTCGCGAATCTGACCGAGTTCGGCTCGACGCCGTTCTTTACCGTCGACGAACTGAAGGAAGCGAATGTCGATATCGCGCTGTACTGCTGCGGCGCGTATCGCGCGATGAACGCCGCCGCGCTCAACTTCTATGAGACCGTGAAGCGCGATGGCACACAAAAGGCCGCAGTCGAAACCATGCAGACGCGTGCCGACCTTTATAAATACCTGGGCTATCACGCCTACGAAGATAAACTCGACCAGCTCTTTGCTGCGAAGAAATAACCCTTTGGAAGGAGACGAACACGATGAGCGAAGCCGATAACAGCACTGCAACCGCAGGCGCATTCAAGCCAAAGAAATCCGTCGCGCTGTCGGGCGTGACAGCGGGCAATACCGCTTTGTGCACCGTCGGCAAGACCGGCAACGATCTGCACTATCGCGGCTACGACATTCTGGACGTGGCGACCACGTCCGAGTTCGAAGAGATCGCGTATCTGCTCGTGCATGGCAAGCTGCCGAACGTCGCCGAACTGAAGGCGTACAAGACGAAGCTGAAGGCGCTGCGCGGCTTGCCCGCGAACCTGAAAGCCGCGCTCGAATGGATCCCGGCCTCCGCGCATCCGATGGACGTGATGCGCACCGGCGTCTCCGTGCTCGGCACGATTCTGCCGGAGAAAGAGGACCACAACATCGCGGGCGCGAGAGATATCGCCGACAAGCTGATGGCCTCTCTCGGCTCGATGTTGCTCTACTGGTATCACTATTCGCACAACGGCAAGCGTATCGAAGTCGAAACCGATGACGACTCCATCGGCGGCCACTTTTTGCATCTGCTGCACGGCGTGGAGCCGTCGCAGTCGTGGGTGCAGGCGATGCACGTGTCGCTCAATTTGTATGCCGAACACGAGTTCAACGCGTCGACGTTCACGAGCCGCGTGATTGCAGGCACGGGCTCGGACATGTATTCGGCGATTACCGGCGCAATCGGCGCGCTGCGCGGTCCGAAGCACGGCGGCGCGAACGAAGTCGCATTCGAAATTCAATCGCGCTACGAGACGCCCGACGAAGCGGAAGCCGACATCAAGCGTCGCGTCGAGAACAAGGAAGTCGTGATCGGCTTCGGGCATCCGGTTTATACGATCTCCGATCCGCGCAACAAGGTCATCAAGGAAGTGGCGAAGTCGCTGTCGAAAGAAGCGGGCAATACCAAGCTCTTCGATATCGCGGAACGCCTGGAAACGGTGATGTGGGACGCGAAGAAGATGTTCCCGAATCTCGATTGGTTCAGCGCGGTGTCGTATCACATGATGGGCGTGCCGACCGCGATGTTCACGCCGCTGTTCGTCATCTCGCGTACGTCGGGCTGGAGCGCGCACATCATCGAGCAACGCATCGACAACAAGATCATCCGGCCAAGCGCGAATTACACGGGACCGGAGAACCTCGAATTCGTGCCGCTGGCAAAGCGTTCGTGATGCTTCGCTGAACGCCCCGTCTCAGCCCGGCGCTCGATTCGGTGATGCCGTCACCGAGTCGGGCGCTCGCGGCGCCTACAATAGCCCGAATCTTCGAATGAAGGGTCGCCCTTTTGCATGACCCTTCGAGCGTGGCATGTCAAAGACCATGCAATGACCGAGACACCGCAATGAATAGCGCAAACCGCAAACCCCTCCCCGGCCTCTCGCTCGACTACTTCGATGCGCGTGCAGCCGTCGAAGCCCTCGCGCCGGGCGCGTATGACACGCTGCCCTACACGTCGCGCGTGCTCGCCGAGAATCTGGTTCGCCGCTGCGACCCGGCGATCCTCGATGCATCGCTGATGCAACTCATCGAAAGAAAGCGCGAACGCGATTTTCCGTGGTTTCCCGCGCGCGTCGTCTGTCACGACATTCTCGGGCAGACGGCGCTCGTCGATCTCGCGGGCCTGCGCGATGCCATCGCGGACCAGGGCGGCGATCCCGCGCAAGTGAATCCCGTGGTGCCCGTGCAGTTGATTGTCGATCATTCGCTCGCAGTGGAATGCGGCGGCTTCGATCCGGACGCCTTCGCGAAGAACCGCGCTATCGAAGACCGGCGCAACGAGGATCGCTTCGATTTCATTAACTGGACCAAGAAGGCATTCAAAAATGTTGAAGTGATTCCGCCGGGCAACGGAATCATGCATCAGATCAATCTGGAGCGGATGTCGCCTGTGATTCACGCGGTCGATGGCCTCGCCTATCCGGATACGCTCGTGGGCACCGACAGTCACACGCCTCACGTCGATGCGCTCGGCGTCATCGCTATCGGCGTGGGCGGCCTCGAAGCCGAGAATGTCATGCTCGGCCGCGCGTCGTGGATGCGGCTGCCGGATATCGTCGGCGTCGAGTTGAGCGGCATGCGCCAGCCGGGCATCACGGCCACCGATATCGTGCTCGCGCTCACCGAGTTCCTTCGCAAGGAGAAAGTGGTCGGCGCATACCTCGAGTTCTATGGCGAAGGCGCATCGAGCCTCACGCTCGGCGACCGCGCGACAATCTCGAACATGGCGCCCGAATACGGCGCGACGGCGGCGATGTTCTATATCGACGAGCGCACGATCGACTATCTGCGCCTGACCGGCCGCGACGAGAAGCAAGTGAGTCTCGTCGAGCACTATGCAAAAACCACTGGCCTGTGGGCCGATTCGCTCGCGCATGCGCAATATGAACGCGTGCTGCGCTTCGATCTCTCCACCGTCGTGCGCAACATGGCGGGTCCGTCGAATCCGCATCGACGCTTGCCCGTTTCCGAGCTCGCGGCGCGTGGCATCGCGCGTGAATGGGAGAACACGCCCGGACAGATGCCGGACGGCGCGGTCATCATCGCGGCGATCACGAGCTGCACGAACACGAGCAATCCACGCAACGTGATTGCAGCAGCGCTGCTCGCGCGCAATGCGAATGCGCAAGGGCTCACGCGCAAGCCGTGGGTGAAGTCATCGCTCGCGCCCGGTTCGAAAGTGGTCGAACTGTATCTGCACAAAGCCGGCCTGTTGCCCGAACTCGAACAACTCGGTTTCGGCATCGTCGCGTTCGCATGCACGACGTGCAACGGCATGTCCGGCGCGCTCGATCCCGTCATTCAGCAAGAGATCGTCGATCGCGATCTGTACGCCACCGCCGTGCTCTCCGGCAATCGCAATTTCGACGGACGTATTCATCCGTATGCGAAGCAGGCGTTTCTCGCGTCGCCGCCGCTCGTCGTCGCGTATGCCATTGCGGGGACCATACGCGTCGATATCGAACGCGATGCGCTCGGTATCGGCAAGAACGGGCAGCCTGTCTATCTGAAGGACATCTGGCCGAGCGATGAAGAGATCGACGATATCGTCAGACAGAGCGTGAAGCCCGAGCAGTTCCGCAAGATCTACGAGCCGATGTTCGCGCTGAACGCCGCGAGCAATGAGTCAATCAGCTCGCTCTATGACTGGCGCCCGCAAAGCACCTATATTCGCCGTCCGCCGTATTGGGAAGGCGCGCTCGCAGGCGAACGAACGCTCAAAGGCATGCGCCCGCTCGCGGTGCTCGGCGACAACATCACGACGGACCATCTCTCGCCGTCCAATGCGATCCTCGCAACGAGCGCGGCCGGTGAATACCTCGCAAAAATGGGCTTGCCCGAAGAGGACTTCAATTCATACGCGACGCATCGCGGCGATCATCTGACGGCGTTGCGCGCGACGTTTGCGAACCCCACGCTCATCAACGAGATGGCAGTTGTGAATGGCGAAGTAAAGAAAGGCTCGCTTGCTCGCATCGAACCTGAAGGCAAGGTGACGCGCATGTGGGAAGCCATCGAAACGTATATGGAACGCAAGCAGCCGCTCATCATCATCGCGGGTGCGGATTACGGGCAAGGCTCGTCGCGCGACTGGGCCGCGAAGGGCGTGAGGCTCGCGGGCGTCGAGGCGATCGTCGCCGAAGGCTTCGAGCGCATTCATCGCACGAACTTGATCGGCATGGGCGTGTTGCCGCTCGAATTCAAGCCGGGCATGAATCGGCAGACGTTCGGCATAGACGGCACCGAAACCTATGACGTGATCGGCGAGCGCACGCCGCGCGCGGATCTCACGCTCGTCATTCATCGCACGAATGGCGAGCGCGTGGAAGTGCCGGTGACGTGCCGCCTCGATACCGCGGAAGAAGTCTCGATCTACGAAGCCGGCGGCGTGTTGCAACGCTTCGCTCAGGACTTCCTCGAATCGGCGAAGGCAGCGGCCTGATCGCGCACGCTGCATCCAACAAAGGAATCACATGGCTTACGCACCTCAGATCAAGATCGCCGCGACCTACATGCGCGGCGGCACCAGCAAGGGCGTTTTCTTTCGCCTGAACGATCTGCCCGAAGCGGCGCGCGTGGCGGGACCCGCGCGCGATGCGCTGCTGTTGCGCGTGATCGGCAGCCCCGACCCGTACGGCAAGCAGATCGACGGCATGGGCGGCGCGACGTCGAGCACGAGCAAGACCGTCATCGTCTCGAAGAGCACACGGCCCGATCACGATGTCGACTATCTGTTCGGGCAAGTGTCGATCGACAAGCCGTTCGTCGACTGGAGCGGCAACTGCGGCAATCTCTCGGCGGCAGTCGGACCGTTTGCCATCACGAGCGGCCTTATCGATGCTGAGCGCGTGCCGGACAACGGCATCGCGATCGTGCGTATCTGGCAGGCGAACATCGGCAAGACGATCATCGCGCATGTGCCGATCACGAAGGGCGCCGTGCAGGAAACGGGCGACTTCGAACTGGACGGCGTGACGTTTCCGGCCGCAGAAATACAACTCGAATTCGTCGATCCCGCAGCGGAGGAAGAAGGCGCGCAAGGCGCAATGTTCCCCACAGGCAATATCGTCGATGATCTCGAAGTGCCAGGCATCGGCACCTTCAAGGCAACGATGATCAACGCGGGCATCCCGACCATCTTCGTGAATGCAGAAGACATCGGCTATAAGGGCACCGAGCTTCAGGACGCGATCAACGGCGACAACGCGGCATTGACGCGTTTCGAAACCATTCGCGCCTACGGCGCGCTGCGCATGGGGCTGATCAAGAGCCTCGATGAGATTGCCCAACGCCAGCACACGCCCAAGATCGCGTTCGTCGCGCGTCCGGCGGAGTACGTTGCGTCGAGCGGCAAGCGCATCGGCGCGGAAGATATCGATGTCCTCGTGCGTGCGTTGTCGATGGGCAAGCTACATCACGCGATGATGGGCACCGCCGCTGTCGCCATCGGCACGGCCGCCGCGATTCCCGGCACGCTCGTCAATCTCGCGGCGGGCGGTGGCGCGCGTCAGTCGGTGCGCTTCGGTCATCCGTCCGGGACGTTGCGCGTCGGCGCGGAAGCGGTCGAAGCGAACGGTGAATGGTCAGTCAAGAAGGCCATCATGAGCCGCAGCGCGCGCGTGCTGTTCGAAGGCTTCGTGCGTGTGCCCGATCCTCGGGACAGCGTGTCTGAGTAGCCACTTGAGGCGGCGCCCGATGCATCGCAAGGCTCGCTGCGCCGCCGATTCGCTGCTCCCTGTGGAGAAGCGCGAGACGCCGTGTTAGCGCAGCCCGCCGCTCGCGATGATGCTCTCGCCCGTCAGCCAGCGCGCTTCGTCCGATGCGAGGAACACCGCGACTGACGCGATATCGTCCGGATTCCCCAGCCGGCCGAGCGGCGTCTGAGCGACGATGCCCGTTTCCATCTCCGAGCCGATGATGCCTGCGGTGTGCGTGCCTTCGGTCGCGACCATGCCGGGATTGATCGAGTTCACGCGAATCTTCCTCGCGCCGAGTTCGCGCGCCAGCACGCCCGTGATTGCATCGACGGCGCCTTTGGTGCCGCTATAGACCGCGCTCGCGGGCGGCGTGATGCGGCTCACGACCGAGCTCACGTTGATGATGCTCGCGCCTTCGCCCAGATGCTTCGAAGCGGCCTGCGTCACGAGTAGCACGCCCAGCACGTTCACATTGAACTGCTTATGGAAATGCTCTTCGGTGATCTCCTCGATGGGCGAGAACTCATAGATGCCCGAGTTGTTTACGACGATATCGAGGCGGCCATAGGTTTCCACCGCCGCATTCACGACGCCTTTGGCGTCCGCTGCATTCGACACGTCGCCACCGACAGCGATGGCCTTTCCGTTAGCCGCGACGATATCGGCCACGACCGCGTCCGCGCCATTCCGGCTGCTTGCGTAGTTCACCACCACCGATGCGCCTTCCGCCGCGAGCGCCTTCGCGATGCCAGCGCCGATACCCTTCGATGCACCCGTGACGACAGCCACTTTGCCTGCGAGCTTGCTCATGATCGTTTCCTTGGAATATTGAATACCATGAAGATGGAGTCGGCGTTCGGCTCACCGCGTCGAAGCGCCACGTCGCCAATGTAGACATCTCCCGCATGACGATAAAGCGGCCGGAAACGAATTGACTGGCTGGCAATAATGAACAATGCATGCAAAAGACCAAAGACATCAGGCGACCGGGCGTGCGGAAGTCCGCCCGTTTCGTCTCGCCGATGTCTTGCGCCGGCCGCCGCTTGCGGGCGCCGCCAGTTGCGGCGCGGCGAACATATCGACCAGTTGCTCGCGCAGCCAACGGTGCGCCGGCAGCGTTTCGTTGCGCTGATGCCAGAAGAGGCTGATGACGCGATCCGGCGCCTCCAGCGGCGCGCGCACGCTGACCAGTTCGCCGCTTGCCGCCGCCCTTTCGCACAGATCGCTCGGCAGTACGCCGATCAGATCGCTCGCGCGGATCATGTCGCACGCCACGGTGTAATGGTTCACCGTCGCGACGAGATTGCGCCGCAGTCCGCGTGACGCGAGAAAGGTATCGAACGTGGGCTGCGTCTGCCCCGCGAGGCTGACATCGACGTGACGCGCGTTCAGAAAGCGTCGCGTCGTCAGCCTGCCCGCTTCGGCGAGCGGGTGATCGCGCCGCATGATGCATCCATAATCCACGGTCCACAGCGAACGCGAGCGAATATGCGCCGGCGGCAGCGTTTCGTTCACATAGACGCCGATCAGATAATCCACGCGATTGCCCTCCAGCAGCGCGGGCGCATCGAGCAGGATGTTTGGCACCGTATGAAAACGCACGCCGGGCGCAGTCTTACCGAAGCGCGTGATGAGTCGCGGCATGACGATGCCCGCGACGTAGTCGGACATCGACAGGCTGAAGTTCACGTCGGCGAGCGATGGAAGGAAGGTCTGCTCGTCGAGCGCGCCGCGGATGCGGGCGAGCGACTCCCCGATGGGCCCCCACAACGCCATCGCGCGCTGAGTCGGCGCGACGCCCGCGCCGTGGCGCACGAAGAGCGGGTCGCCGAAGGCCTCGCGCAACCGGCCGAGCGCGTTGCTGACGGCCGGCTGCGTGAGCGACAGCTTGGTGGCTGCCCGCGTGACCGCGCCTTCGGTCATCAATGCTTCGAATACTTTCAGCAAATTCAGGTCAAGCGTACGGAAGCTCATGAACCATTCAGTCCGTCAATGGATGGGATCACGATTATAAATATGGTTGAAGATGCACGCGCCCTAGAATGAGCGGATCGTCGCCTGCCTGGAGAGCCCTGTGTCGAATGTATCCGCGCGCATCGAACGTCTTCCTTTCGGACGCTTTCATTGGCGCCTCTTGATGATGGGCGGCTTCGGCTATGCCTTCGATGCCATGGACGCCGCAGCGGTCGCGTTCGTGCTCCCGGTGCTGCGGCACGACTGGGCGCTGACCAGCGTGCAGACAGGCGTCCTCGGCAGCGGCAACTTTATCGGCTACTTTTTCGGCGCGCTGTTCGCGGGCACGCTCGGCGATTCGATCGGCCGGCGCAAGGTGATGATGTATGCGCTACTGCTCTACAGCGTCGCGTCTGTCGTCAGCGCGATGACCGATTCGTGGCCCACGTTCCTCGCCTCGCGCATCGTCGCTGGCATGGGCACGGGCGCGGAAAGCGCGATCATCGCGCCATATCTCGCGGAGTTCGTCGCGAAACGCTATCGCGGCGTCTTCACGGGCGCGCTCGCCGGCTTCTTTTCGTTCGGCTTCGTCGCGGCCGCGCTGCTCGGCTATTTCGTCGTTCCGGCGTTTCCCTCGGGCTGGCGCACCGTGCTCTTCATCACGGCGCTTCCCGTGGTCATGCTCTTGTGGTGGCGCCGCTCGCTGCCCGAGTCGCCGCGCTGGCTCGAAAGCCGCAAGCGTCACGACGACGCCGACCGCGTGCTCGCCGACATCGAAGCGGATTTCGCGCGGCAAGGCATCGCGCTACCGGCTGCCGCAGCCGTCGGTCCGACCGGCGCGCCGCCCGCGCCCACCGGCACGCTCGTCGCGAACTTCCGCGCGCTGTGGGCAGGACGGCAGGCGCGCATCACGGTCAAGACCTGGCTGATGTGGCTCTCCATCACGTTCAGCTATTACGCGTTCTTCACATGGATTCCCGGCCTGCTGGTACAGCACGGCATGAGCATCACGCGCAGCTTCGGTTATTCGCTCGCGATGTACGTCGCGCAAGTGCCGGGCTACTTCACGGCGGCATGGTTGAACGAACGCATCGGCCGGCAAGCGACGATCGCCTCGTACATGCTGTGCGGCGGTGCCTGCGCGCTCGGCATGGCGTTCGCGAGCACCAACGGCGAGATCATGCTGGCGGGCATCTGCCTGTCGTTCTTCATGAACGGCACGTATGCCGGCGTCTATGCATACACGGCCGAAGTCTTTCCGACCGCCGTGCGGACGACCGGCGCGGGCACGGCGTCGGCCATCGGCCGGATCGGCGCAATCGTCTCGCCGATTCTCGTCGGCTATCTGTATCCCATCTCCGGCTTCGCGGGCGTGTTCGGCGCGACGACCGTCGTGCTGCTGCTCGGCGCGCTGGCGGTCGTGGTGATGGGCGTGCCGACGCGAGGACGCTCGCTCGAAGACATTGCAGCGGGCGAGGCGGAAGACGTGGCATCGGTCACGCACGCCGCCAAGTATTGAATACATTCGATTGAATACATAACGCCGAATGCAAGTTTTCCCCGGAGACTCACCCGTGCAAAGCATCCTTTTCCAGAACGCCGCCCTGCTCGATCCCGCGAGAGCCGAAGTGCTCGACGCGCATCACGTCCTCGTCGAGAACGGCGTCGTCAAGGAGATATCGGACAAGCCGCTGAAGAGCGCGTCATCGCGCGTCATCGATCTCAAGGGCAAGACGTTGATGCCGGGGCTCATCGACCTGCACGTGCATGTCGTGGCCGTGCAATTGAATCTGTCGCAGCAGGTCCATATGCCCAATGTGCTCGTCACGCTGCGCTCAGTGCCGATCATGCGCGGCATGTTGCGGCGCGGCTTCACCACCGTGCGCGATGCCGGCGGCGCGGGCCACCCGCACAAACTCGCGGTCGAAAGTGGCCTGGCCGTGGGACCGCGCCTTTTCGTTGCCGGACGCGCGCTCAGCCAGACCGGCGGCCACGGCGATATGCGCGCCCGGTCCGACTATATGGGCGACAGCGCGCCGTGCGGATGCTGCGTGCGCGTGGGCGCGCTCGCGCGCGTCGCGGACGGCGTGGACGAGGTGCGCCGCGCGGCGCGCGAGGAATTGCAGATGGGCGCCGATCATCTGAAGATCATGGCGTCGGGCGGCGTGGCATCGCCTACCGATCCTGTCGGCGCATACGGCTATGCGGAGGACGAAGTGCGTGCCATCGTCGAGGAAGCGCGCGCCCGCAATACGTATGTGATGGCGCACGCGTACACGGCGGATGCCATCGCGCGAGTCGTGCGCTGGGGCGTGCGCACGATCGAGCACGGCAACCTGATCGATGCGCCCACCGCGAAGCTGATGGCCGAACACGGCGCCTACGTGGTGCCGACGCTCGTCACCTACGAAGCGCTGGCGTCGGAGGGCGCGCAGTACGGTCTCGGCGAGGAAAGCGTCGCGAAGATCGAGGATGTGCGCGAGGCGGGTCTGCGATCGCTCGAAATCTATCGCGAGGCAGGCGTGAAGATGGGGTTCGGCTCGGACTTGCTCGGACCTTCGCAGCGGCTGCAAAGCGATGAATTTCGCATTCGATCCGACGTGCTCGGCAATGCGGCGGCGCTCGCGGCCGCCACGACGACGGCCGCCGAAGTGCTCGGCCTGCCCGGGAAGCTCGGTTGCATCGCGCCGGGCGCGTGGGCCGACATGATCGTGGTGGACGGCAATCCGCTCGAAGACATTTCCTGCATGCTGGGACAGGGCGAGCGGATACCGTTGGTCATGAAGGGCGGCGAGATCCAGTTCGACGAACTCGAAGCGCGCTGACGCATCGCGCCCAGGCGCTTATTCCCCGGCGTTTTCGTCGACCAGATGAGCGATCTCGTCGACTTCGATGGTCCGGCCGAGCCGGTTCTTCACGCCATATCCCCACGCATGCACGTGGGCGCCCGGCGTCAGATAGTCCGACAGCGCCTCGGCCGCGTGCGGCGGCATGCGCAGCGACGTGCCGTCGTCCAGCAGGGCGCCGCGCAGCTCGCCTTTCGGACCGTGGAGCGCGATCAGCACTTCGCCCGACGCTTCCATCTGGCGCATTTCGACTTCGGGCGGATGATGCTTGCCGTCCGAGTCCGGGCCTTCGTCGAGGATAGTGCGGCCCGCCTTCGTCATGACGGCGACGGCCGCGATCATGTCCGCGCCACGCAGCTTGATGCCGCGCACCGTGACGGCATCGCCGATCTTCACGTTGCGCGCCAATTGCTTCGACAGATGCGGCGGGAAATGAATTTGCCGCGAGTCGTCCAGAATGAATCCGTCGAGCTCGCCGTGGGGATTGAGCAGAAATCGCGTGACCGTACCGCGCGTTTGCGGCAAGCAGTCAGGGTCGATCCAGTGCATCCGTGCTTCTCCTTTCGATAAGGTTCGGTCGATACTTTGCTTTTTGCATGCAGACGCATGCATGCGGCATGCAGCATGCAAAACGCGAACAGCAAGAGTCTCGCCTTACAGACAGGAAAGCCGGAGTACTCGGTGTCAGCCGGCGTCTGAAGTCTTCGCCGACACCTCTTGCGCACGCCGCAGCCGCTCGCGGCTGTTCGAGAGGTGCATGCGCATCGCGGCGCGCGCCGCCTCCGGATCGCGGCGCTCGATTGCATCGTAGATATCCTCGTGCTCGCGATTCACGCGGTCGAGGTAACTGCCCGGATCATTGTGCGCGAGCGCGGCCGAATTCACTCGCGTGCGCGGAATGATCGTATTGCCGAGCTGGCTCAGGATGCTGTGGAAGTAGCGGTTGCCGGTTGCCTTCGCCAGTTCGAGATGGAATGCGACGTCCGCTGCAACGGCGTTTTCCGTGCCGGAAGCGATGTGCCGTTCGAACTCATCCAGCGCGCGACGCATCTGCGCTAGGTTCTCGTCTGTGCGGCGCATCGCCGCCAGCCCTGCGGCCTCCGCTTCGAGACTGATGCGCAGTTCGAGGATCGCCATCACGTCGCGGATGGTCAGGTCGCCGGCGGCTTCAATCTGGAATCGGTCATGGTCGCCCGCCTCCAGCACGAACGTGCCGATGCCATGCCGCGTCTGCACGAGCCGCGCCGCCTGCAGCCGCGAAATCGACTCGCGCACGACGGTGCGGCTCACGCCGAGCTGCGCCATGATCTCGGATTCAGTGGGCAGCTTGTCGCCGGGCTGAAGCGCCCCGCTGCGAATCCGCTCGGACAGTTCGGCGACGACCTCCTCGGTGAGATTGCGGGAACGGCGAAGCGCGCCAGGCGCGAGTGCAGGAGACATGAGTGAACCGGTCGTAGAAAGGCCAATGGCCCATTATAGGGCGCAGACCCGCTTGTACGATGACTATTGCACACCAGCCATGCGCCCTCTGCCGCCGCGCTTGTATGCAAAGTGCAATCGTTACGACGGTAATGGATGTCTGAAACTACGCATTGAAATGCCGAAAGTTGGGGCGTAGAGTTCACGTACTGCATGAAGTGAACGCCATGTGCTCCTGACCCTACCGCACATCTCTTGTTCGCTTTCTCTCGGGGCTCGTGAATCCCATGTCCGCATCCGTTGGATTCGCCATCTTCCGCGCACGCGCGAGCTATCGACAGATGCGGATCTCGGCCGCCGCAGTGAATTGCATCCAACATTAAGGCGCGAACTAGCGCGATCGCGGGGCGGCCGGCAGTCCGCATCCCCTCCTATGATCTGGCGGGCTATGCATCAGCAATACGGGACGGCAAGGAGACGAGCAATGATGCGTGAAGTAACCGGGGCGTTCTGCGGCCCGCGCAAGCTGGACGAAGCACTTGAAGACCTGCGCGCCGAAGGCATTGCGGGCGACCGTATCCGCGTGGCCTGCGTGGAGCCCCACGCGGAGATCCAGATGTCGATCGCGCTCAGCGCCAGTTCGCCCACGCAATGGATCACCGCCGAACATGCCGGTTATGCGCCGTATTTCGAGGACGACACGATCGGCGCCGAATCGCCATGCGCCGACATTCTTCCGGACTTTCGTGATCGCGATGTGGCCGGCCACGCTGAAAGCCTCGGCACGGTGACGCGAGTCATCGTCAGCATTCGCGACGAAGCGGAGATGCGTGCCGTGTGCGACATCTTCTCGCGTCTCGGCACCGACGATATCGACGCCGAAAGCGCGGCGGTCTGACTCGCCGCGCTCGGCCCGGGGGCTACTGCGGCGTCGTATCGGCAGGCTTCGCCTTCTTCTTGTGCTTGAAATGGAAGCCGCCCTTGTGCGTGCTTCCCGGTGCGGACGTATTGTCTCCGCCCACCGTCGGCCCGGCGGTCGCAGCCCCGTGCGCGTTGCCGCCGCCGGAGCCGCCGTTGCCATTGCCGCCCGCCTGCGCCATTGCGCTGCCCGAGGCCAGCGCCATGCTGGCCGCCAACGCGATCAGCCCTGCCAGTCTGCTCGTTCTCATCTCGTTTGCTCCGTTTGTCGAGGTTGATTGTCACGCGCCTGCTTCTGTCGATTCTTTGCATTCTTTATGCGGCATGCAGCACGCATCATGCAATTCGCGATAGAAGACGGAGCCGGTGGCGAGTTCAAATACACCCGCCGACGAGCCGCCTTCCGAACCGCCGAGAGACCTAGAGCAGGTTTCGTGCTCGTTCCCCTCGCCCGTATGCAAAGCATGCTTCTGATCAACGCCCTTTGGACCGCTGACTTTCTGTTTGATTACAGACAGCGCTTTCGCAAGGACGAAGACATCGCTCATCGAAGGCACCGTGCGCCATCGCACGGACGTACACCCCGCGGAATCCGTTAAATACGATCAAACAACCTCGATGGCGAGTGCGAGGGTTCAGTGGATCGAATGACATTCATTGAGCGAATACACCGCCGCCCGTACGCCCCGGTTTGAATAACGTAAATGGCGTTCGTTGAGGGGAATGCCCTTGAGCGCCTAACTGGCCGGTCGCACCGTTGGCCAGGTACAAGGGACCAGACATAATGAAAACTGAATTGCGCCGCATCCTTTCCGAATCCGCACGCCTCGACGTGCCCATCGATACCCTTTCCGACAGCGACGATCTTTATGCCGCCGGTCTTTCTTCGCTTGCCACGGTTCACGTGATGCTTGCGATCGAAGATGAGTTCGGCGTCGAAATCCCGGACCACATGCTTACGCGCCGGCTCTTTTCCAGCGTGGATTCGCTCGCGGCCGCCGTGGAGGAACTTCGTCGTCAGCAGGCGGCAGCATGAACGCCGCCGCGCAGGAAGCCGAGGCGTCGCAATTGGCCGAACTCGATCGCAGCGCAGGCGCCCGTAGCGAGACTGAGTTGCTCGAAGCCGCGCGTCGCGTCGCCGCGATTGCAGCGAAACACGCGAGCGCCGTCGACAAAGAAGCGCGCTTTCCCGCAGAGGCCGTCGCCGCGATGCGTGACGAACGGCTTTTCTCCGCCATGGTGCCCGTGATTCATGGTGGCGACGGCCTCTCGCTTTCAGGCGTCGCTCGCCTGTGCGAAACGCTCGCGCAAGGCTGCGCGTCCGCCGCCATGATCTATGCGATGCATCAGAGCCAGGTGATCTGCATCGTCGATCACGGCGCGAATGTGCAGTGGCAGCGCGATTTCCTCACACGCATGGTGAGCGAGCAATTGCTGCTCGCCTCCGCGACCTCTGAGGAGACGATCGGCGGCAATATGCGAACGAGCGCGTGCGCGGTCGATCTCGTCGATGGCGCGTTCACGATCGAGAAGCTCGCGCCGACGATCTCATATGGCAAGTACGCCGACTGCATTCTCGTTACCGCACGCCGTCATCCCGATGCCCCGCCCTCTGATCAGGTACTGATCGTCGCGCCGCGCGAGACCTGTACGCTCGAACAGCGCGGCACATGGGACACGCTCGGCATGCGCGGCACATGCAGCGAGGGCCATCGGCTCGTCGCAAGCGGGACTGCAGAGCAGATTCTCCCCGTACCGTTTTCAAAGATCGCCGACGAAAGCATGCTGCCTGTATCGCATACGCTGTGGTCGTCGGTATGGATCGGCATTGCAGCGGATGCAGTGAATCGCGCGCATCAATTCTTTCGCAATCAGGCGCGTGGAAAGCCGGGTGCGTTGCCGCCGTCGGCGTCGCGGCTCGCACAGGCCGTCACGCTCATTCGCATGATGCAGGCGCGCCTGCGTGAATCGCTCGCGGCGGTGGAAGCATCGCAGCGAGAACGTGTGATACGTCAGGCAAGCCATGCAGACGACATCGATGCGCCGCTCACCGCATCCATCGGCCTTGCATCGGACCTCAACATGCTCAAGCTCTCGATTTCACAATCGGCGGTGCATGTGGTGCAAGAGACGCTGATGATCTGTGGAATGGCCGGCTATAAAAACGACACGCCTTTTAGCGTGGGGCGGCACTTGCGCGACCTGCATTCCGCGCCGCTCATGATCAGCAACGACCGCATTGAATTGAACACGGCGAATCTGCTGCTCGCGCAGCGCGCCGCAACCGGGGACCTTTAACCATGAACATGCCGACGGAACAAGCCGCGCTCGTGCCGGCCGAAGCAACCGCGCAAACCCAATCGAACGCGACGCAAACACACTACGACAAGTCGGACGTCACGTTGCGGGACCGCCTGATCGAAGCGGGCATTCTCATCGATACCGGCGAAGACGGACTCTATGGCCGCAGTGCGATTTTCGAAGATATCGTCGAACGACTGAATCAGGCGATTACGTTGCTGGGCGCGGACCAGCACGCAGAAGTACTGCGTTTTCCGCCCGCCATGCGCCGCCGCGACTTTGAAGACAGTGAGTATCTGAAGAGCTTCCCGAATCTCGCCGGTACGATTCATTCGTTCCAGGGCAGCGATCGCGGGCATCATCGCCTGCTGGAAGCGCTCGAAAAAATCGTTCATATCGGCGAAGAGGAGGAACGCTCCGACGAATGGATGGACCAGCAGAAACCCACTCGCCTCGTACTCACCCCGGCCGCCTGCTATCCAATCTATCCGCTCGTTGCCAAACGCGGAAACCTCGCGAAGGACGGCGCGACGTTCGACGCATTCTCCTACTGCTTCCGTCATGAGCCGTCCATCGATCCGGGCCGCATGCAAATGTTCCGCATGCGCGAATATATTCGCGTCGGCAGTCCGGAACAGGTCATGGCATTCCGCCAGAAATGGATCGAACGTGGCTCGCTGCTCGTGAATCTCTTGCAGTTGCCGTTCGAAATCGATCTCGCCAACGATCCTTTCTTCGGGCGCGGCGGCAAGATCGTCGCGGATAGCCAGCGCGCGCAGCAATTGAAGTTCGAACTGCTCGTTCCTGTCGCGACGCCAGACCGTCCGACCGCATGCCTGTCGTTCAACTATCACATGGAACACTTCGGCGAGTTGTGGAACATCCGTCAGGCAGACGACGCCGTCGCGCATACGGCATGCGTCGGCTTCGGCATGGAGCGCACCACGCTGGCCCTGTTCCGCCATCACGGTCTCGATGTCAAGGCATGGCCTGCGCCCGTGCGTGAATTGCTTTGGGGAGATGCAGCGCCGATCATCTCCAATGGCCTTGCCAACATGGGTCGAGACGCATGAACGCGCGCTCGCCTGCAGAAGCGTTGACTGGCGCGGACGACGAAGCAAGCCGCCATGCATTGCATCGCGGCGAGCGCGTCTGGCTCGAA
The DNA here is from genome assembly GCF_017220215.1 of Caballeronia sp. M1242. Classification (NCBI taxonomy): domain Bacteria; kingdom Pseudomonadati; phylum Pseudomonadota; class Betaproteobacteria; order Burkholderiales; family Burkholderiaceae; genus Caballeronia; species Caballeronia sp. M1242. Next base: position 284,460 of record NZ_CP071132.1, read on the forward strand.
ACCAATTGCTATGTCGATTTGTGGATCGAGCTATTGCATCACTTCGGCTGTGATCCGCACGCGGCGCTCGGCTTCACGGTGACGCAAGCGTTCGAGGGAGACCAGTTCACGTTTCCAAAATTCTCTCTCGACGATATCGGCAGGCTTTACGGCCTGCAAGCGCAAGAGCTCGCCATTTACGATACGCTCGAAGCACACGTCTGCGAGCAGACCAAACGCGGGCATGTAGTGGTCGCCGAAGTCGACGCGCACTATCTGCCCGATACGCGCGCCACCGCTTATCGTCAGACGCACTCGAAGACGACTATCGCGATCGACTCGATCGACGCCCAAGCAAAACGCCTCACGTATTTTCATAACGCGGGCTATTTCGCGCTATCGGGCGAGGACTATGACGGCGTCTTTCGATTGATGCCGGATCTCGCGAGCGATGTGCTTGCGTTATTTCCGTACGTCGAATTCGTCAAGCGCGCGAGGCCGCCGCTCGAGGGACAAGCATTGGTGCAACGTTCGCTCGAACTACTCAAGCTGCGTCTCGTAGATCGGCCGGGCGCGAATCCCATCACGCAATGGCGCACTGAATTCCCCGAGCATTTGCAGAGACTCCTCGAACGCGACGTCGCCTATTACCATCTGTACACGTTCAACGTCATGCGCCAGCTAGGTTCGAACTTCGAATTGCTGTCGAAATATATGACCTGGTTGAGTGAGAATGGCGTAACCATTCCAGAGGACATTCGGAGCAACGCACAGGCCATTGCCAGCGAAGCGATGGTAATGCAGTTCCGGCTCGCGCGGGCACGCATGCGTTCGCGTCCGGACTCATGCAGCGACTGCCTGGACTCACTCGAAGCGGCGTACGAGAAAGTGATCGAGCCGCTCGCCTCGCTTCTTCTTTAGAACCTGTGCCGCGCGTCGACGCGGCACAGGTTCTCATTCATCCCCAAAGGCTGTGATATGAATGGCTCCCCGCTCGCGCCTCGCCACCTGGACGCAGGGTGGCAATGCGCCAGCACGCCTGCGGGCGCATATACGACGCCCATGGCGCTCGACGCTAGCTTGAAGTGGCTCGATGCGCCAGTGCCGGGCACGGTTGCTTCCGCGCATCGCGCAGCCGGCGTGGACGACGAAGCACTCGCCCAACCATTCGCGCTCTCGGACCATTGGTATCGTCTGACGCTGCACGCGGAAGGAAAGCGACGCCTGCGCTTCAATGGACTTGCCACCATAGCCGAAGTCTGGATCGACGACCGCAAGCTATTGGAGTCGGACTCGATGTTCATCGCGCATGACATCGACTACGAATTCACAGGGAGTGCCACGCTCCACCTTTGCTTTAGGTCGATTACGTCTGCGCTTGCCGCGAAACGCGGGCGAGCTCGCTGGCGTCCGAGGCTTGCGCAACCCGCAACGCTGCGCAACATCCGTACGACCCTGCTCGGCCATATGCCGGGATGGTGTCCGCCAGTGCAACCTGCTGGGCCTTGGCGCCCCGTGGAATTGATCGGCGAGTCGCCTGAATCCATTGATCGAGTCGACCTAGCGTCGCGTGTAGAAGACGGCGATGGCGTCGTCGATCTAACGGTGCGGTTCTTTCACGCGCAAGCACCGGATGATATGCGCCTGCAATGCGGCGAGGCGTCGGCCACGCTGATCTGGAAGGACGCGCATACCGTGACCGGTCGCGTGCGCGTTTCACGAGCGCGCTTATGGTGGCCTCATACGCACGGACAACCTGCGCGTTATAAAGTGCAACTCGTCGGAGCATCGACAGGCGTCGTCTCTTTGGGCGAGGTCGGCTTTCGCACGATTGAAGTGGACCGTGGTGCGGATAAGGCCGGCTTCCGACTCGTCGTGAATGGCGTGCCGATCTTTGCGCGCGGGGCGTGCTGGACATCCGCCGATATCGTTGCACTGGATGCATCGCGAGAGAAGCTCGCATCCATCTTCGACGCATGTCGTCGCGCGGGACTGAATATCATTCGCGTGAGCGGCACCACGCTCTATGAGTCAGACACGTTTTACGAGCTTGCCGACGAATACGGCATTCTGGTCTGGCAAGACTTTGCCTTCGCCAATTTCGATTACCCGACTGACGAGCGCTTTAAGCGCGCCGTGCAGCAGGAAGCCGAGCAGTTCCTTGCGCGCACACGGCGCTTTGCGTCGCTCGCCGTGTTATGCGGCGGAAGTGAAGTGCATCAGCAAGCGGCCATGCTCGGGCTTCCGTTCGACGCCTATCAGCAACCGCTCTTTACGGAACAATTGCCGTCGATCGTCGCAGCTATGCGTCCCGACGTACCGTACCTGGTGAACTCACCGAGTGCCGCGCCCGGCGATACGTCGTCGATGCCCTTCGGCACGCGCGGCGGCATCACGCACTACTACGGCGTTGGCGCATATCAGCGTTCCTTCGACGATGTGCGCCGTGCTGATGTTCGCTTTGCAAGCGAATGCCTTGCATTCGCCAATGTTCCCGATAACGCCGCGTTGCGGCTCGCGCCGAACGCCTCGCGACCGCATGAGCCGCGTTGGAAGGCCGGCGTGCCGCGCGATCCGGGCGCTGCATGGGACTTCGACGACGTGCGTGAGCACTACTTGCGCACGGTCCACGGCGTCGACGTAGCGCGTTTGCGGTACGAAGACCCTGAGCGGTATCTAACGTTGTCGCGCGCCGTTGTCGCCGACGTGATGGGCGCAGTCTTTTCGGAATGGCGACGCAAAGGCTCGTCCTGTGGCGGTGGCATCGTATGGAATCTGCTGGATGTGCGGCCGGGCGCTGGTTGGGGAATCATCGATGTAAACGGCGTTCCCAAAAGCTCTTTGCATGGCCTCGCTCGCGTGCTTCAGCCGGTGCAAGTGCTAATCACGGACGAAGGCCTCGACGGGCTCGATCTTCATCTCGTGAACGAAACGGCGCACGACATCCGCGCCCGTGTGGTGCTCAATTGCTTGCGCGATGGCGCAGTCAAAGTGGCGGGCGGTTCGTGCGAGATGATGTTGCCCGCTCGGGGCGTCGAGCGAATCAACTCGAATGCTCTCTTGGGCGCGTTCTTCGATACGACCTATGCCTATCGCTTCGGCCCACGCGCTCACGATGCGACTCACGTCGTTTTAAGCGACATCGCCACAGGTGAAGTATTGTCTGAGGCTTTTCACTTTCCTGATCTCGGCGTTGCAGACCGCCGAGATCCTGGCCTCAGCGTGAATGTCGAGAAGCATGCTGCGGGATGGTGCCTCGACATAACCACCACGCGACTCGCGCGCTGGGTACATGTCGACGACCCCAACTACTATGCGGAAGTCGACTGGTTTCATCTCGCGCCTGGAAGCACGCGACGCGTTCCGCTCGTCGCACGGCGCCCCGACGTCTCATCGAAGCCGGAAGGCGAAGTCTTTTCATTGAATGGGATTGCGGGTACGTTGTATAGAGCGTGAGGCGCTTCTACTGGTTGCTCTACGGCGCTTCTTTTGGGTGATCACTCTGAGGAACGCCATACAGCGCATCTAATGCGTGTGAAAATTGCTCTGCGCACCCAATGCGCAGTAGAAACTTGTCGATACGAATCATCTCTATCATGCCTTCCGCTTCAATGATTCGATAGAGCGCCCCGGATTCGTTCATGATGCCGACCCGCATGCACGAGCGCGGCCCCGGCAAGCAGGTCGCGTGTTTCGACACGAAGTCCAGGATCTGCGCATCGAGCGCCGATCTGGCTGCGCCATTGATCAGATGGCTGCGCATGCGGGTTCGTTACTTTCGGACCTGCTCACAATAGCACGGCTCACTAGAGTCGCCACTATCAAACAGCGACCGAACGCGTTGCAGACTACTTCCACGCGTACCGGAGACCTACCCAAATGCCACGGGGCGCGCCCACGCCCAGGAACTGTTCATTCGTCGTATCAGTTCCGCTGAATGTATGGTTAGGTCCATTGAAGGCGTTCTCGCCGAGTATGGCAAAGCTCGCATAGCGCTTGTTCAGAAGATTCTTCACCGTTGCATAGATCTGCAACTGCTTCGTCACGCTATAAGTCGTATCGAGGTCGATCAGGAAGTAGCCTGCGACGCTGCCATTCACATCCTGATTATTCTCGTCCCCGCGCGCGAAGAAATTGCTCCGGTATGTCAGGTTGCTACCGACATTCCAACGCGAGACCGGCGTGTAATCGACGCGAAGCTTCACCGTATTAGACGGGATGCCGGGAATGCGGTCACCCGAATGCACGGTAATGTTGCCGTCACCGTCCGCGCTCGAATTGCTGGGGCTATGCTCGACCCACGTCGAGCGATAAGTCGCGTCGACATAGCTATAGCTCGCGCCGACGCTAACGGGCCCCCATTGCGTCCGGCCTGCAAGCTCGAAGCCCTGGCGACGCGTCTTGCCCACGTTCTGGAAATACCCGAGCGTGCTCGAGGCGCCTTGGCTGCTGACGAACTGAATATCATCCGACAGCGTCGTGCTGTATGCCGCAGCGCTCCAGGTTGTCGCGTTGCCGATCCGGCCGCGCGCACCGACTTCGAATGTACGCGAGATCACCGGCTTGAGGTCCGGGTCTGCAATGAAGTCATTCGGTAGAGAGCAAGGTGCATTGGGATCCGCGCAAGCGAGTTCGATGGCAGTGGGCGAGCGCATGCCTTCGTTGTACGTGGCGTACGCGGTAAGCCATGACGTCGGATTCCAGTTGAAGCCAATAGCGGGGTTGAAACGCGAGAACGTGTGTTTTCCGTCGAGCAAAGGCTGCACACCGCTTTCATCGCCGATAGTCGCTTTGGACCAGTTGTATCGTCCCGCCAGCGTCATCGACCATTGCTCGGTGAAGGAGAACGTGTTCTCGAAGTAGATGCCCCAGTTCTCGTTGCGCGTCCTCGCGTTCGTGCCGGAAACGAACGGGCCTATGCCAAGCGTCGCGCGAGTGTCCGCGAATTCCGCCGGCTGTGTCGCTTGCGTGAAGTGGGTGTTGGCAAAGTCGCCTGCCGCGCCGAGAACAAGTTGGTTGTCTTTGCCGAATAGCTTGTTCAGCAGTGTAAGTTGGAGGCTCGCGCCATAACTGTCGGTCAGTACGACCGATTGCTGATTGGTCGCCTGTACGAGGTCGATATCGTTTTCGCCGCCGCCCGTGCCCGGGTTGTAGTCGTCATTGACATTGCTGCTCGTGTTCTTGTTGCGATAGTGCCGGTAATAGACGTTTCCACTCAGCTCCACGTTGGGCGACAGATAGCGCTCGGCATTGATCGTGATATAGCCGAGTTGGTTCTCGTTCGTGTCGGGATAGGTGTACGCCTGGCGAAAGTTGTCGAGAAACGACCGGGGGATGGTTTGCGATCCGCTGAGCGTATTGTCGGCGCCGCCCATCGACACCGACACAGTGGTATCGGCATCGGTGTACCGCAGTTTCCCGAATGCCTGACGCAAGCGGCTCGAATTGTGCTCGGCCCAGCCGTTGTCATTCGTGATGTTTGCCGTGAAGTAATAGTCGAGGTGATCGCCTATCGCACCGCCCTGTTCGAACTGCGCCGCCTTCCTTCCCCAGGATCCGCCGCTTACATCGATATTTCCGCCGGGGTTACTACGGCCGTTCTTCGTCGTGACGGCCACCGCACCGCCGAGCGTATTGAGCCCGAACGTCGGATTCGAGCCCGGGATGATCTGCATCGTCTGAATGGCCGCTTGCGGAATCAGATCCCAGTTGACCACATCGCCGAACGGTTCATTCACTCGCACGCCATCGAGAAAGACCGACAAGCCTTGCGGCGTTCCGAGCAAAGGAGAAGCAGTGAATCCGCGATAGAGAATGTCGGTTTGGGAAGAATTGCCTTGTGCGTCGTTGGTGTCCACGCTCGTCACATTTCTCTGCATGTAATCCGCGATGGTCGAAGTGGTGGACGTATGCTGCGATTGCAATTCACTGCCCTTGATGGTTTGGACATTAGCAGGCACCTTCTCCAGCGGAGTGCCGACGCCCACTAGCGGCGTCGTTCCGATGACTACGATGGTCGGCAACTCCGTATTCGCAGTCGATGCCGCGTCCGGCGCGCTCGCCCCTTGCGCCCATGCCGCCGCAGTCATGCTCGCGAGCGCGCCGCCGACCGCCACCTTATAGCTCGCGCGGAGCGTAAGCGAGCGCGCCTGCTTAGATGTGCAGGAATTGCTCCTCATCGTCGTCTCCTGTCATATTATTTTGTCAAGATACACGTGAGCTGTTCCGACTTTGTAAGAGTCGCATGACGCACGGTGCGCGCGCCGGGACTTTTTCCCGATCGCGCTGGGAATCTCTCCCGAAGGCGGAGGCGCGGCTCTCAACCGACAACGCAAGGACTGGAGAATGATCGAACGTTTTCGCCCTGCAACATCGAAGTATGTGTACGGCGCGCTCGTCGGACGCATTACGGATGGCAAAGAGAACCCTAACGGCAGTTCACCGCATTACGAAATTCTTGTCGATGCGGCAGGCACCCCGTATCGCGTTGCGGTCAATATCCGTTCCGTGGAAGGCAGCGAAGTGCTCGCCTACAGCAGCGACCAATATACGAACGATACGAAGCTCGGAATAACCGGGCGTATGTCGGGATCGCACGGTTTCACGCCGCTCACTACTGGCACGCAAGGCGAAGGACTCGACTATCTACGCGATAACCTTTTCCCGTTGGATCAAATGAGGCCCATCGCCGCCGATGGTAAAGGCAGCACGATGTCCGCCCTTCTCGATGGACAGATACAGCGCGCGAAGAACGATAAACAAGCGGTGGTGCTCGCTGTCGGTGACAAGTTCGACGACTACGCGACACGTGAGCCGCTCGCCTTCTCCCTTGGCCGCGGCGTGCACGACATTCATATGATGCAGGGCAACTCGGGCAAATTCGCGGACGACAACCGCATCAACGGTGACGGAGCGCTTTTTATCCGTTTCGCAGGCGGTGAGACGTTCGCCCTTTTCGTACGGTTCGCGACGCAGGCGACTGAGACCGACGAGAACGGTGATCCCTCGAAGCCTGTTTAATGCGCTCTCAACGCATCGACGATATTCATGCGCGATGCCCTGAGCGCCGGCAGAAAACCGCCTACGATGCCCATGACGAGCGAGAAGACGACGGTCTGGAATACGACGGTAGGCGTCAGCATGAAACGGAACGATAGGTCGGAGAATGTCTGGAAGTTCGTCGTGGAAAAGGAGGCGAACTGCATCAACGAAGCGCAGCACAAGCCCGCCATGCCGCCTACGAGGCCGAGCAACAGCGCCTCCAGCAAGAACGCGAGCAGCACGTCGAATCGCTTGAAGCCGAGCGCACGCAGGGTTCCAATCTCGGCCACGCGATTGGCGACCGACGCATACATCGTGATCATTGCCCCAATCATCGCGGCAATTGAAAAGATGATCGAAAGAGTGAAGCCGAGTATGTTGATGAACGTCGACAGCGCCTTCGACTGGTCGCCATAAAAGACCTGCTCGCGCTTCGCTTCGTCCGCGAGGCGTGGGTCCGTGTCGATATCGGACCTGAAGCGTTCGAGCGCGTCGCTGCGAACGAGGCGCACGACCATCGAAGAGTAGCTCGTTCGGCGAAACGACTGCATGAGTTGATCGACATCGCCCCATATCTCCGAGTCGAAGCCGCTGCCGCCTGCATCGAAGTGACCGACTACGGTCCAATCGCGTTGCGCAAAGCGCAAATGATCGCCAATGCGTGTACCGGCGAAGCCCTTCGCGATATTGCTGCCGACGATGATCTCCGACGATCCACGCCTGAACATGCGCCCCGCCGATAGCTTCACCTGCGGCCGCAATTCGACACCCATTGGCGAAACGCCGCGTATCACTACGTTGGCAGGCGTATTCGCGCCGAGCTTGATGAGAGAAATCAGCACGACAGTCTCCTTCGACGCGAGAGGCTGACCATCGCGATTCATTGCGACTGACGGATGCATTGCCATCACGTTCGCTTGCGCGCGATCGACGGAGCTCTGTATCTCCGTCTCCGCGCCCTTGCGGATCACCACCACGTTATCGCGCTCTCCCGTCGAGACGAGCGTTTTCTTCAGGCCCGCATCGAGCATCAGCACGGTGGCAAAAACGAACACGACGAGCGCGAGGCCGCTAGCGGTCAGAAGCGTCGTGAGACGGCGCGCCCATAGATTGCGTGCGACATACGTGACAGGAATAGCCATCGCCGTATGTCCTCAACCAATCGCCCGCAGGCCTTCGACGATACGCACGCGGCTAGCCTGCACCGCCGGCACGATCGCCGCCGAAAGCGCAATCACGAATGCACATGCGGCCTGCAACAGCATCGTTTGATGCGACACCTTGAAGACAGGAAACACGCCGCCCGTCGCATGCTGGAATACGACGGCGGCGGGCGGCGTGGCAAGTATGCCGATGCCGCCGCCAATGGCACATATCGCGAGCGATTCGCCGAATACAAGTGCGGAGAGAAATGCGGGGCCGAAGCCGAGTGCCTTGAGCGTCGCATACTCGACTGTACGTTCGCGCGCACTCATCGCCATGGCGTTCGCCATCACCGCCATGATAATAAGGATGACTACATAGGACACTACGCGTATTGCCGCGATGATCTGATTCGACATCGCCACGAAGCCGAGCTGGAAGGCCTGTTCTGTTTCGGTCAATGTCTCCGCAAGCGAGTTCTTGAAAACCGCATCGATGTTACGCGAAACCGTCGCGCCTTTGTCCGGATCGTCGATGCCGACGACATATACGCCCACTTGATCCACGTTGCGCTTCGTGGTCTTTCGAATCGTTTCGTTGAGATATTCCCAGTGAAAGACGAGTTGCCGCGTAATGGTGGATTCGTCGCGCCCTTCCATGATGCCGCGCACGACGAAGTCCCACGTGCCCGGATAGATGGTGCCCTTGAGGGGAATGACATCGCCCACTTTGAAGCCGTATTGCGTCGCAAGCTGACGTCCGATGAGACAGCCTTTGCGATCACGACGGTAGTCGGCGCGCGCTTGCGGCGTTATGACGAACTCCGGGTAAAGGTCGAGGTAGTTGTCGGATACGGCGAACTGCGCAAAGAAATTCTTCGGGTCTCGGTAGATACCGCCGAACCAGTTCGAACGCGCAACCATCGTGACGCCCTCGACACCGCGAATGCGGTTCTCATAGGCGAGCGGCAGCGGAAATACGAGAGATATTGCATTGCGCGTGACGAGCCTCGCGTTGGATGCAGCCGCCGCACCGGCATACCATGCATCGACGACCGTATAGAGCAAACCATATGCGAGCACGGCAATGGTCAAGCCGAGGACGGTCAACGCAGTACGTAATCGATGCCGCGTCGCATTGCGAAGAATCAGCTTGAGCGCATACATGTGTCAGCGCGCCTCGGCATCGATGAGTTCACCCTTCTCCAGATGCACGAGCTTTCTTGCTGCATTCGCCGCATGCGCGTCGTGCGTCACCATAATGATCGTCTTGCCGAGGCGATCGTTCAGACGCTGCAACAGCGTCAGCACTTCGGACGCGGACGCGCGGTCGAGGTCACCGGTCGGTTCGTCAGCGACGATCAGCTTCGGATCGGTCACGACCGCACGCGCGATCGCGACGCGTTGCTGCTGCCCGCCCGATAGCTCCGACGGATAGTGGCTCATGCGCTCGCTCATATTCACCATGTCGAGCACCATCGCGACACGCTCGCGCCGCTCGGCACGCGAAAGGCGCGTGAGCATCAACGGAAGCTCGACGTTCTCGAAGGCGGAGAGCACGGGCATCAGGTTATAGAACTGGAAGATGAAGCCAGCATTCGATGCGCGCCAGTCCGCGAGCGCCGCCTCGGGCAAGCGGGTAATGTCGAGCCCGCCGACGCGCAGCTCGCCGCTGTCCGGGCGGTCGATGCCGGCAATGAGATTGAGCAACGTGCTCTTGCCCGAACCTGACGGCCCCATCAGCGCGACAAAGTCGCCCTCGGTGATGGACAACGTGATGTCGGTCAGCACAGGTACCGTTTGCACGCCGCGGCGGTACGACTTGGCGACGTGGCTGATCTCAATCAATGGCGTCGTCGTCACGCTATTTTTTCGCCACAGTGACGCTCGCGCCGTTCTTGATCTTGTCGCCGGGCGCGAGCACGAGCGTATCGCCAGGCTTGACGTCTGATACGGCCAACAGGTCGCCGATGCGCTCGCCCGTTTTCACCGGCACTTCGCGCACTTTGTCGTTCTCGACCCTATACACCACCGTTCTGCCCTCGCGCGTGACGACAGCAGCCGGTTGGACCGCCACGACGGCCTTTTTCTGAGCCGCAGGCACTGGCCTCGAGAGAAAGGCGACCTTTGCGCTCATATCGGGAAGCACGCGCTCATCGCGGTCAACGAAACGCACCTTCACAAGCACAGTGGCTTTCGAACGATCGACGGTCGGCACGATGCGCGATACGCGTCCCGCAAAACGCGTATCCGGCAACGCGTCGAGTTGAATCTCGCAAGGCTGATCGACGGCGATATGCCCGATGTTCGACTCCGCCACATCGGCTTCGACTTCCAGCGTCTTCATGTCGGCGATCGTGACGACCGCGCCTTTGCTGTCCGATGCTGACGAGAACGGCGTGATGTTGTCGCCAACGTTCGCGTGCTTCTCGATCACGACGCCATCGAACGGTGCGCGAATCACCGTCTGATCAACAGCGACCTGAGCCGCGCGTGCATTCGCCTGCGCAGATTGAATGGCCGCTTGCTCGCTGTTGATCGAGGCTTTTGCCTTATCGAAACGGGAGCGGTCGGCGTCGTATTGCGAAGCGGATATTGCGCCGTGCGGAGCAAGCACGAGTGAACGCTTCAGATTAGCCGATGCGTTTTCCAGTTCGGCGCGCTGCAATTGCAGATTCGCCTGAGCGACTTTCACTTGCGCCTGCGCCTGAGCCAGCGCCGCGGCCACATCCGCACTCTCGAGCCGCGCAATGACCTGCCCTTCCTTCACCGGCGTCCCCTCGAGCACGCCGAGCCATTCGACCCGCCCTTGTGCCTTGGATGCAACCGCCGCCTTCCGCTGCGGCACCACATAGCCGGTTGCATTCAAAATCGTATAGCTTTGCGATGGGTACACCGAGGTAACGGTAGTTGTCTCGACAGTCTGCGGCCCAGCGAGCCGGAGAGCGGCGCCGATCAGCGCGAGAACGAGGATCAGGACGCCCGCGTAGCCGAGCCAGTTGCGCCGCCTCCGCGGCGTCAGGGCGCCCGGACCCGTTGCCCGATCGATTCTTAATTTTTCTAGGTCGTGTTCAGCCAATTTCTGACGTAAGCGCCGTTGGGTGCCTGGGGATAGCTGCCTGAGGCAGCGGTCCGGCGCGTATTGCGGTGAAGGGATGCTCAGTATAGCGCCGGAGCTTACAGGTGCTTACGCGTCGCGCTGGCGGTTTTTCTTCGGCTTGGCAAGGGAGGCGCATCTCGTGGCATTCTGCATGCAACGCGCAAGACACCGCATTCACCACCGCGTGTTGCGGCAGCTTAGATTCCCGATCGCATCGGCGATGCTGGCGGCTGTCGCGCAGCGCGATTGGCTCGCATTCGACGACGCGCCCAATCTTGGTATTCAAGGGATGAGGAGAAAGAGTTGAAGACATATCGGATTGCGACCATTCCTGGTGACGGCATTGGCAAGGAAGTCGTCCCCGCCGGACGCCAGGTTCTTGACACGCTCGCTCAAAGCACGGGGAATTTTGTATTCGAAGTCGAGAACTTCGATTGGGGCGCCGACTACTACCGTCAGCACGGCGTCATGATGCCTAGCGATGGTCTCGACGCGCTTCGCGACAAAGACGCGATTCTCTTCGGCTCGGCAGGCGACCCCGGCGTGCCGGATCACATCACGCTATGGGGCCTGCGACTGCGGATCTGCCAGGGCCTCGATCAGTACGCGAATGTCCGGCCGACGCGCATCCTGCCGGGCATCGACGCGCCGCTCAAACACTGCGGACCGAAGGACCTGGACTGGGTAATCGTCCGGGAAAATACGGAGGGCGAGTACTCGGGTGTCGGCGGCCGGCTCCATCAGGGTCATCCGCTCGAAGTGGCGACCGACGTTTCGATCATGACGCGCGCTGGCGTCGAGCGAGTTCTGCGTTTTGCATTCAAACTTGCGCAGTCGCGTCCCCGCAAGCAGTTGACCGTCATCACGAAGAGCAACGCGCAGCGTCACGCCATGGTGATGTGGGACGAAATCGCGCAGCAGGTCGCGATGGAATTCAGCGACGTGACGTGGGACAAGGAACTCGTCGATGCCGCTACCGCCCGCATGGTGAACCGCCCTTCGACGCTCGACACCATTGTCGCGACAAATCTGCATGCCGATATCCTGAGCGATCTCGCAGCCGCACTGGCAGGGAGTCTGGGCATTGCGCCGACTGGCAACATCGACCCAGAGCGCCGCTATCCGTCCATGTTCGAGCCCATCCACGGCTCGGCATTCGACATCATGGGCAAGGGGCTCGCTAATCCGATCGGCACGTTCTGGTCGATTGTGATGTTGCTCGAGCATCTCCGAGAATTTGAAGCGGCACAGCGCGTAATGGCCGCGATCGAAGCTGCGACGGCGGACAAGTCGTTGCACACTCGGGATCTCGGGGGCAATGCGACGACTGCGCAAGTGACCGCCGCGGTGTGCGAGTTCATCGAGCGCGGCACGGGTTGTGCCAGTGCAGTGCCTCGATGACTAGCGCCGTCTAGGCGCCACGGAATAGGGAATCTGCCCAGAGACGGTCGCAGACGCGCACCGTCCCTCGACCGCATTGAAGCTCGCACCGCAGCGAGACCGTCGACTCCCCGCGCACCCTGCCCGGTTGCATGCAAAGTTCGAAATGCAAACGGCTCGGATTCCCCTGTTTTTATTTTAAGATAGCCGCTTCTCTGTGACTCGGCGACGTTTGCCAGGGGTAAGTACGTGCTTTTCCCACTCTCAGGCCGCAAGACCGTGACGTGCGCCGCTGGCACGGCGCTTTGCCTGTCGATCGCATTACATGCGCAAGCCGCGCCCAGCGCAGCGCCAGAAAGCGCTGCGCGCGCGGGGCCTTCCGCCAGCGCCCCCGGCGCCCGCACCGCCAGCATCCTTTCGGCCGAATCGCTGCCGCCTCATTTCGCCGGCGACGATCCCGAGCATGTGCGAGATGCGTTGGCGGCGGCGACTTCGTCTGAGCAGCAGGCTGCAACATCGAATCCATCCGTGACCAGTCGTGTCCGCAGCTTCCTGTCGCGACACTTCGTTCCGACGGGGCACCGGCCGGAAAGCCCGGATGGCGCCCAGCCGTCGATCGACGATGCATCGCGCCCGGACAGAACTTTTGTATTCGTTATTCCTGCTGCCTACGGCGTGCGTTTTGAATCCAAAAAAAAGCTCCTGTCGGTCAATGTATCGCTTGCAGCGCCTGACCAGCCGGACGCCATTCTTCTGAAACGCGAAGTGCACGGGCAGAGCGGACGCAAACTAGTGATCGCGCCGGAAGCCAAGGCGAAGGGTTTCGTGCAAACCATCGACATGATCCAGCTCGAAACCGGTGCGCGCGCGAAAACGGCCGTGCGGGGCCGAGCGGTCGTACCGGCGTTCGACGCGTCCCGTGGCAGCGACGATTTTGCGATCGTGGTCGTCTGTTCGCTCGAACCGCCGTATCTTTCGGACCGAACGGAGCATAGCGAGCCGACCGACGAAGAACCCACGGATATCACGAGGAGGACATCCACGTTGCACGGTCGCATCGATGCGCTTTGGCTAGTCGATCGGAACGACGGCACCATCATCACGAGGCGTCTGCATCTTGTTAAATAGATTACCGGTTACGGACAAAAGTTATGCAGAGTCGGTTGCCGGCTAATCCACCTAGCGAAGTGCATGCAAAAGACCCTAATGAGGTCGACACGCAGCAGCACGCATCTACAATCGAGGAATGCGAGCGCCCACGTCGCTGATGACCGGCATACGTACGAGCGCTGCGCCCGAACATCCCGAACCGCCAGCAAAGCGCGTCGCGGATCGATCGGGAACACGCTCGCGTCACGGAGAGATGAATGGCCCGTAGATTCAAGGCCGTACGCCAGAGCGGCCGAGCCGTCCGGCGACGGCTGTTTCGCCGCAACACCCATGCGTGGATGCGCATAGCCGACGCCTTTTCGCGCTTTCCGCTTCTCGCGGGTGCGTTAGGCACGGCAGTGGCGCTTTCCATGGCCGTGCTGTCGTTCGCCGCGCTATGGCAAGGTCGAGCACAGGCCTTGCAGAACGCGCACGAAGCATCGTCGAATGTCGTCGCCACGCTGAGCGCCGACATTGCACGCAATATCGAATCGAGCGACCTGTCATTGCGTTCGATCGTGAGTGGCATGCAAAATCCAATCGTGCCCGGCCTGTCTCCAGAATTGCGTCGGCTGGTCCTTTTCGACGGTGCGACGGCCGTGAGCTACATCGGCGGCGCATTCGTGATGGATGCGCAAGGGCGCATCGTCGACGAACGCGATCCGTCCGGGCATGCCGATCTGCTCTTTAGCGATCGCGATTACTTCAAGGTTCACGTCGAGCGGCCGGATGTCGGCCTATACATCTCCGGGCCGTACCGCTCCCGTCTGCGCAGTGGCCAGCGTTCGCTCGCGTTGAGCCGGCGCATCAATGCGCCCGATGGCTCTTTCGCGGGCGTCGCGGTGATTGCGATGAATGTCAGCTATTTCGATTCGCTGCTGTCGCGCGTGAACGTCGGACGCTCAGGATCAGTATTTATTGTGCAACGCGACGGCCTCATGCTCGCGCGGAAGCCACCGTTGCCTCGCGAGGGAGCGAACAACGTATCGGCATCGCCGACGTTCGCCTCCATGAAGGATGAAAGCTCCGGGTCCTACATCTCCACTTCTCCACTCGATGGCGTGCGCCGCTTGTACACCTTTGTGCGCGTGCCGGGTACGAACTTGATTGCCGCCGTCGCACCCGCGGAAGACGACGTGCTTGCGGGCTGGCGCGAACGCAGCACGGTCATCGGCGGTCTGACGCTGATGTTCGGCGGCGGTTTCATCGCCATTTCGTGGCTGCTCGCAATCTCACTGCGGTCGCGCGCCATCGCACACGAGAAGTTGCAGCGCCTCGCCGGCACGGATTCGCTGACGGGCTTGAGCAACCGTCGCGCGCTCGATCGACGTCTCGGCGAAGAGTGGCGTCGTGCACGCCGTGCCGACTATCCCATCTCGGCCCTCTTCGTCGATGTCGATCACTTCAAGTTCTATAACGACACGTACGGTCACGTGATGGGCGACGATGCACTCGTGGCCGTTGCTGATTGCATGCAGAATGCAGCCCAGCGGCCCGGCGACATCGTTGCGCGTTACGGCGGCGAGGAATTCGTGATCGTGCTTCCCGGAACCTCCGCGCCTGCGGCCGTCGTTTTCGCCGAGCGCCTGCGCGCCAATGTAGAGGCGCTGGCTATTCCGAACAGCAGGTCGTTGAGGGGCGTACTCACGATCAGCATCGGGTGTGCGACGGCTCATCCACGGCAAGGCGACGACGCACTCAAGTTACTGAATAGCGCCGATGCGGCGCTTTATCGTGCGAAAGACGCCGG